>CAKZMC010000020.1 GCA_937128055.1 uncultured Actinomycetes bacterium
TCGCGGGCTCCCCCGTGATCGTGGCCGACACCGGGGGCCTCAAGGAGATCGTGGTCCACGAGGAGACAGGGCTCTGCTTCCAGCCCGGTAGCCCGCATTCCCTGGCCCAGGCCATGATCAGGGTGCTCAAGGACGAGGGGCTGGCGCAGAAGCTCACCGGAGACGCGCGTAAATTCATAGGAGAAAAGTACAACTGGGGGCGCATCGCCCGCCACACCATGGATGTCTACGAGAGATCCGTGAGGGAATACGAGTACCGGCCTCGCGCCCTGCACGTGTGCCCTCCCCTGCCCCAGAGCGCCCAGGGCGGCTGAGGTCCTCCGTGCCCTGCAACCGCCTTGCGTAGCGAAAGGCGCGGAAGGCCATGGACCAGGAGTTGAAAAAGAGCCTAGACCGCATTTTCTACCCGGCATCCGTCGCCATCGCGGGCGTATCCGAGCGCAGGGACAGCCCGGGGACCCTCTTCCTGCGTTCCCTGCTGGACATGGGATTCTCCGGCGACCTCTACCCGGTCAACCCCCGCTACGGCGAGCTCCTGGGCATGCGGTGCTACCCGGACATCCCCTCCCTCCCCCGCGTGCCCGACCTGGTCATCCTGAGCGTGCCTCCCGGCGCCGTCCCCCCGCTGGTGCGCGAGTGCGCCGCGGCAGGGGTGGGAGGATGCGTGATCAATACCGCCGGCTTCTCGGAGAGCGGGCGCCCCGAGGGGAGCCGGCTGGAACAGGAGATACTGCGGGCGAGAGGGGGCAGCGGGCTGCGGCTGGTGGGGCCCAACTGCATGGGCATATACTCCTCGCGCGGGGGCGTGGCCCTCTTTGCCGGCATGTTCCCCGTTGCGGGGCGTGCCGGCATGATCTCACAGAGCGGATCCATCTCCAGCATAAGCTATCTCACGGGGATGGAGAGGGGCATACTCTTCGACAAGATCGTCTCCAGCGGCAACGAGCTCGACCTCAACTGCTCCGACTACCTCGCTTACCTCGCCGAGGATCCGGCCGTGGACATCATCATGGCCTACCTGGAGGAGGTGCGCGACGCGCGCCGCTTCCTCTCCATAGCCTTGCGACTGAGAGGGAGGAAGCCCCTCCTGGTGCTCAAGGGAGGGCTCACCGCCGCCGGGAACAGGGCTGCCGCCAGCCACACCGCGGCCCTGGGAGGAAGCGCGGAGGTGTTCGAGGGGGCCGCGCGGCAGGCGGGAATGATCCTGGTGGACGACCTGGGCCAGATGCTCGACTTTGCCGCCGCCCTCTACCACCTGCCTCCGCCCCGCGGCTGCCGGGTGGCCATCGTCAGCTCCCCGGGCGGCCTGGGGGTCAACTCCGCCGACTCCGTGGAGAGAGCCGGCCTGGAGGTGGCCGCCCTCTCGAGGGAGACCGTCTCCGGACTCGCCTCTTTCCTCCCCGCCGAGGGCACCAGTTTCTCAAACCCCGTGGACCTCGGGTTCGGCGCCGTGGTACCCGGCAATTACCGGCGCGTCCTCGAGCTCCTGGACCGGGACCCCGGGGTGGACATCATCCTGGCGGTGGGCAGCGCCCCGGCCTCCCGCGACGGGGACATCGGCCTGCTCAAGGGGATCACCGACGAGGTGCTGGAGGCGCGACCGGGGTTGAAAACCCCCCTCGCCGTGGTACTTTTTCCCAGCGCCTTCACGGCCCCCCACGCGGCGAGGCTCCACGCGGCCGCCGTGCCCGCCTACCTGACCCCCACTGCCGCCTGCCTCTCCCTGCGCCGCTACTTGGACTTTCACCGCGCCGCGGCGGGCCGTTGAATGTGCGGCGCGCCGCGGGTTCCTCAAGGCAAGGATTCCCGCAAATGGCGGGCGGCCTCCTCGGGCCTCACCACGTTGATATGCATACCGCTGGCCATCTCGAAGCCCGCCTCCGTGGTCAAGCGGGGTATCGCCTCCAGATGGTAATGGTAATGTTGGTAATTCTTGCCATCACACGGAGAAGTGTGCAACCACAGGTTGTAGGGAGGGTCGTCAAGGGCAGCGGCCAGCGCCGCGAGGGTGCGCGTGATGACGGCGGCCATCGCCCGCAGCTCGCCGTCCCGCGCGCGGGCGAAATCAGGCTCGTGCCTGCGGGGGACGAACCAGGTTTCGTAAGGCAGGCGTGCCGCGAAGGGCGCCAGGGCCATCCACCCTTCATTCTCCAGTATTACGCGTCCGTCCCGGCGAGCTTCTTCCCGTGCCGCGCAGAGCGGGCACCCGCCCGGAAAGAGCCGCCGCGAGTTGTTGATCTCGTCCCGCAGGGCGCGCGGGACCAAGGGCAGCGCGAAGACCTGGGTGTGGGGATGCTCGAGCGAGGCCCCCGCCTCCCGCCCCTGGTTGACTATGAAGAGCACCTGCTTCACGCCGTCAATGGCGCACAGGGCGCGGTGGCGGCGCCAGTAGGCGTGCATCAGTCGCACGGCGTCCGGGAGTTCCATGCGGGAGAGGGGCAGATCGTGCGCGGGGGTATGGATTATCACCTCGTGACGCCCCTGCGCAACGCGGGCGGTGCCGCCGCGCGCCGGGCGCGGGCGAGGCGAAGCCAGAGATCGGCATCCCCTGGCCGGTCGGCGAGCAGCGTCTCGAGCAGCCTCGCCGCGTCGCTCGGCCGGCCGAGGGCTTGCCATTCCTTCGCGACGGCGAGCAGCAGCGGGCGGTCGGCCTGCGCGGCGTCGGCCTCGGCGCGGCGAAGCAGCGTCTCCGCCGCCTCGATCCGCCCGGCGGCCCGCGCCGCGCGCGCGACGGCGATCCTGGCCGCGACAGGCGCCGCCGCCGCCGCCTCCGTCGCCTCCGCGACCTCCCCGGCCGCGAGCAGGGCGCTCGCCAGCTCCTCGGCCGCCTGCTGAAGAAGGGCGTCCTTGAGGGAGGCCAGGTTGGCGTTGGCCGCCGAGTTGGCCGGGTTCTGACCAATGGCGATGAGCCCTTCGATCCGCCCGGCCAACATGGCGTGGAAAATGGCGTAGTGGGAATAATCGGCGCTCTTATCCGGAATCCCTCCCTTGTGAGGCGAAAGCTTGGGCAGGTAACCGTAGGCTTCCTTGGGATCCACCTCGGGCCACCAGGCCTTGAGCAGGCTGATGAAGTACTTGGGATAGTTCTGCCACCAGTTGGCGGAAGGCG
>CAKZMC010000021.1 GCA_937128055.1 uncultured Actinomycetes bacterium
GGAGCGCCGGTGCATTCCCGCCCGCCTCTACGCTCATCTTCTACAGTTGCATTTTCAGAATACCAGTTAGATAGGCGTTTTTGGGCATAAAAAACAGGGCTTGGCACTACAGTTATGCCATCCTCGCAGTTGGCGGCGCGGCCACCCCTACGGCCTTGAAGACCTTGCCGGCAACGCCCTCGAGGGGGCTTCTCAAGAGCCATCTCTTCCCGTCGTCGGCTACCTCAATCTCGTAGACGGCCTCCAGGTCCTGCTTCAGCTGCTTCCACTCGCAGGGAAAGTCGACCCTTCTCTTGAGCTCGTGCATGATAAGAAGGGCGAGGAAGGAGCAGAAGACGTGTCCGGAGATGGTTGAGTCATACTTGTGATAGATGGGCCGGGTGGAAAGGGTGTCCTTGGCCTCGCGGAAGATCCTCTCCACATGCCACAGCTCCTTGTAGCGCAGCGCCACCTCTTCTGCTGAGAGGTCTGCGGTGGTTGTGAGCACCCAGCGGCCGTCGTATCTCTCCTCGCTCTTAACCCGCTCCCAGTCTATCTCCGGCTTCTGCCCCAGCTTGAGGTAGCGGCGGTAGCCGGAGTTGCCGATCAGGGATGCGGCGCCTCTCTTCAGCTTGGCCTGGAGGTCCTCTATGATGGCCTCCCTGGCGGCCCGGTCGTGCTCGGCCTCCCCGGGGTTTACACATACCACGTATCTCTTCCCCTCATGGGTGACCTCTTTCACCTTGAGGTTATCGGATACGGTCCGGAACCTCCCGGCGCGGGAGAGCACCTCGGCCATGGCCACCTTCTCCAGGCGCATCTTCACCCCCAGGATGTAGGGGAAGCCCAGGGCGGTGAGCTTCTTGGCGTTTTGTGCCCCCACCATGCCGCGGTCGGCCACGATGCAGATATCGGATACCCCGAAGCGATCCCTGAGGGAGGTGGCCACCGGTGCGATGGTGGCCGCGTCGGTGGTGTTTCCAGGCCACATGGGGCAGGCGATGGGCCGCCCCGCATCGTCCATGACCACCCCCACCACCATCTGGTTCTCATCCGGCCGCCTGTCCTTGGAATACCCCTTCTGTCCCAGGCTCTCCCCGCCCCGGCCCTCGAAGTAGAGGGAGGTGGTGTCGAAGAAGACCACGGAGAGAGAGGAGAAGAGGTCGCGGTTGCGGAAGAAGAGCTCCTCCTCCAGGCTCTCCCGGTTCTCCCCCAGCCAGGCCATGGCGCGGTAGAGATGGTGCAGGGAGATTCCCTCCGCCCCGGAGATGCGGAAGTCCCTGGCCTGCCGGTCGGCAAACCTATCCGATCCCGGGAAGAAGAGGCGGGAAAGCGTGGCCGCATAGACGGCCCGCTCCACGGAGAAGGAGTGCTTGCGTCCGGTGAGCAGCTTCCCTATGGCGGCATCGCAACCCAGCTCCGACCAGAGCCTTCCCATGATGAGGTC
>CAKZMC010000022.1 GCA_937128055.1 uncultured Actinomycetes bacterium
CCCCACGGATACCCCATACCCTCAAAGGTGGAGGACGTAAAGGTGGAGGACACTACCCTCTATTCTCTGGAAGCGGGGGAAAGGGCGGAGGTCATTAGCGTGAAAGACGACGAGCCGGAGCTGCTGCAGTTCATGGCCTCCCTGGGGATAAAACCCGGCGTGAAGATCAAGGTGGTGGCCAAGGACCCCTTCAAGGGCCCCCTGCAGGCGGTGGTGGGCAGGAACCGGCGCACCGTGGGCTGGCATCTCGCAAACTCCATCTACGTGCGCAAGCTGGACGGGAGCCGGGAGGAGAGCCACTGAGAGACGCACACTCTGCTCAGAGCGTGCGTCTCCCGCGCAAGCCATCGCTAACCCCAGAAGTCCCTCTTGCTTTCTCCCGACGCCCCGACATCGCGGACATCAACGCCTCTGCATCACCTCTTCCCGGTGTCTCTGTCGGCCTCTGCTCCACGCACCCTGCCGCTCTGATTGCGTATCCTTCAGAGGGATTTAAGCCAGTTGCCGATCTTCGGGTAGAGCTCCTTGGGCGCGTTCAACCCCACCACCAGGTCCACGTGCGCGGTGCCGGATATCACGTAGAACTTGTCCTTGCTGTTCCTGGTCTTCTTGTCATAGAACCCCTTCACGTCTTCGGGGTTGGTGATATCGTGTGTGGAATCGGCTATCACAAGCGCGGGTAGCTTTATCTTCGAGAGGTTCTGCGAGTAGTAATAATACCCGTCACCCGCAGCCGGAGCCGGAGGACTCACCAGCAGCCCGTTCAGCGCTCCGTTGCGATAATCCTCCCTCAGCTTGCCGTTGACGATAGCGTCCGCGAACTGGGCTACCACCCTGGTGCTCACCCCGTCTAATACATACTGGAAGAAATACCGCGAGACGTTGGCGTCCATGTTCGCCGGATCGATCAAAAAAAGGAGATTAAGAAGGCCCAGGTCCGGGTAACCCACCATACCCCACAGGTACTGGGCCATGCTCTCCAACGCCATGAGAGGGTCGGCCGCCATGCCGCCTAGGTTGGCGGTGATAGGCCTGAGGTCAAGGTAGAGGGGGATGGACAAAGCCGGCCATAGCAACACCTGCAGCAGCGCCGGGATGGAGCCACCCGGGATGACGGGCCCATCCAGGTCCACCAGGGCCTTCAGCGCCTGCGAGCCTAAGCCGTTGTTGCGCTGGCTCGCCAGCAAAGTGTCCGAGACCACGTGGGAATCCGCATTGAGCGAGGAACTGAACTTGGCCCCCTCAAGGTACATGTAAGCCATGGTGGAACCCATGCTGTGCCCGATCCACACCGGTTTCTTTCCCGTGAGCGACCTCACTTTGGTCACTATGGCGGGCATGTCGTAGATCGCCAACTCGTCGATGGCATATCCTCCAGCGCCGCCGCTCCTCATGGGCTCTCTACCCTCGCCACGGTAGTTTGCCAACCATACGTCGAATCCCTGATCCCAAAGGTAGTAGGCCAGGCTGTAATATCTCATGGGGTCCGCCTTGATGTAAGGATCATGCTTGGCCCAGTCAGCGATGTCGGGGGGAAGTTTGACGCCGCAGGATTCCCCTTCCGGGGTGCGCACGTCGAAGAAATTGTGATTGCATAGGATCCCCGACATGAGGATCACCGGCTGTTTGCCGCTGCGGAAAGCGCTTTGCTGGTCGGGGCGATATCTCTTGAGCGTCAACTGCACGCCGTCCGCGGTTACCGTGGTGTAGAGGTCTTGCGTGGCGGCTCCTGCTTCCCATCCGGGAACGGCCAGCAGGAAAGCGAGTGTAGCGGCCAGAAACAAGGCCATCAACCTGGTTGCTTTCTTTCTCATCACATCCTCCTCTCGATCCCCGGGAGCGAGGTCTTAAGAGGGGCTCGCCTCCTTCCCTTGCTCCCCGTTCTTGTCCTCGATCTCGAGACGCCCTTTTCTTCGCGCCTCCCCCGTGCCGGGCGCCCGCGAGACCAGAATGGTCTATGCCCCTCGACATCCCCCCTCTCTGCTCCCGCGATATCATGGCTGCCGAAACGCTTTCACGCTCTCCGTGTGCCTGAATTGCCCGTTGCCGGCCCCGACTAAAAAGCAAGAGCCTGGGCTTTGCCGCGCCATTCCTCAGCCGCATGCCATATCCCGCTCATGCGTCTTTCCACTTGCGTGACCTCTCCTCCCCGTGAGAGGAACCCTGCCCTTCTTTCGCGATTACTCCGCGCAAGGAAAACGGCCTCAGGAGGAAGCGACATCTTCTCGCATGAAAGAGCGGACACTTATAGCGCCTTGAAGGGAGAGGCGCCGGGAACCCCGCTTGCCCTGCCTCCGCACCCTCCGGCGGATGCGCGGGTGGGCGGCCGCCCCCCAGACCCTGACGGGGGGCGGCCTCCGCTGTGCTACGGGATGGGTGTCTCATGCCCGTTTTCCCGTCCCGGCGCAGGGACCTCCCAATGGTCTTACAGCGAGTCCAGCCATTCCCCTATCTTCGGGAACAGCACCAGAGGCGCGTTGAGCCCGATCACCAGATCCACGTGCGCGGTGCCGGGTATCATGTGGAACTCGTCCCTGGAGTGCCTCGCCTTCTTCTCATAGAAGGACCTGATGTCATCAGGGTTGGTGATGTCCTTCGTGGCATCTGCGATGACCAGAGCCGGAAGGCTTATCTTGCCGAGGTTGTCGGAATAGTAATAATACCCGTCTCCCGCTTTGGGCGCCGGCGGAACCGTCCCCCACTTGGGGGCGTTGTGCCAATCCTCCCTCAGCTTGCGGTAGGTTATGGCGTCGGCGAAGTGAGTGAGGACCCTGGTGCTCACCCCGTCCACCACGAACTGGAAAAAGAAGTTGGAAACGTTGCCGCTGATGTTCTCGGGCTTGATGAGGAGCGCGATCCTGAAGATATCGAGGCCGGGGATGAGGCCCAGCAATCCCGACATGGATCCCAGTAAGGCCTGCAGCATCAGCATGGGGCTGGACGCCAGGTAGCCGAAGTTGGCGGTCAGAGGACGCAGGTCAAGATAGAGAGGAACCCCCAGCAGCAGGAAAACGAGGGGGCGCAGGAGGGAGGCGATGGAGCCTCCCGGGATCACCGGGCCGTCAAGGTCGACGAGAGCCCTCAGGGCCTGCTCGCCTTCCCCGTTATTCCGCTCCGCCACCAGGGAGGGGTCGGAGACGATGTCGCTCTGAGTGTTCGCGGGATCGGCGAATCTGGCGCCCTGCAGATACATATAAGCCATGGTGGAGCCCATGCTGTGCCCGATCCAGACCGGTTTTTTCCCTGTCAGCTCTCGGACCTTGGTGACTATGGCGGGCATGTCGTTGGCGCCCAGCTCGTCGATGGCGAACGGCCCGGCGCCACCGCAGCGCATATCGTCGCGGCCTTCCCCGCGGTAGTTCACCGTCCAAACGTCATAGCCTTGGTCCCAGAGATAGTATGCCAGGCTGTAGAATTTCATGGGGTCTTCCACGATGAAGGGATCGCCCACAGCCCAGTCGGGGAGCTGCTTGGGTAGTTTCACGTCCTTGTAGCTGGCTCCTTCGGGCGTCCTCACCTCGTAGAAATTGTTATTGCAGAGAAGCCCCGCCATGAGTATCACCGGCTGCGCGCCGGCGTTGTAAGAGGCGCTCTCGCCCGGCAGGTAATGCTTTATCACCAGCTTGACGTTGTCCGCAGTGGTCACGGTGTAAAGATCACCCGTGGCGGCAACGGCCGATGGTGACTCCGAGGCTACCACGTAAGGGCTCATTACCATGAGGACGAGGGCAACAACGAGAAAAGAACAGATTATCGCCGTAAACCTTTGTCTCACCGAAAACCCCCCTTAAGAATGTTTTAAAGTCCCTTCCAGGTACAGCAAGCGTTTTGAAAAACCACAAGAGACACGCCGTGCCTGCACATCCCCCCTTTCGCAGTCGCCCAAAGCATCTCTGCTCTGGCAAGTACCCCTTCGTGCCGCCCTGTCATCAACAAGAACCCATCCGCAGCCTGTCTCATATTGAGATACATATAGACTATAAAATATAGACTGACATGTCAATATATATTATCAAATATTGAATCAGCGGTTTGATGAGCGGAACCTCAAGAATATTCATGCATGTAAAAAGCCATATCCCGGTTCTTGCTACCCTGGGGCTCGAGTATATTAACATGTCAGTAAGAAAGGCTCTGTTTGGCGGCGAGCGTCATGATATCGACAAGCCGATACAACAACTTCTCCCGATGAAAGGCAGGGGCATAAACTGACATCGGGTAAGGCACAGTGATGATAGGTACACAACGCGATACTCTCCCGGAGGGATGCCATTATCTCCGTTTGGACCGCACGCGAGAGCGCCCTGCTGTCGGGGCCACCGCCGGGAAGAGATGAGAGAACTGCCCGGCATCCTGTGCAATCGAGCTGGAGAAAACGCCATGAGGCCGCTACGGAGGCGTGGCGGCCTGGCTTCATCTGCCGTTGATTCTCCCGTGAGATGAATTGGATTATAATAATCCTGGCCCGGTTTTATCCGTTATTTCCGTATTGGGTGAAAACGGAGAAGCGCCATGAGGGGTAGACGCCGCGCGCTTACGCGCGAGGAGCGCGAGAAACAGATCTTGAACGAGGCCATCCATGTCTTTGCCAGGAAGGGCTATGCGGCAACCTCGGTCAATGACATCGTGGAGAGCGCCGGCGTGTCCCGGGGGACCTTTTACCATTATTTCTCATGCAAGGAGGATATCTTCCTGCGCATAATCGACCTCTACTTCGAGAATCTCACTGAGCTGCTCACGAAAAACAGCGTGCGCATAAAGCGGGCCATCTTCGGCGGGGGGGCCTTCCTCTACGCCTGGCTCGATTACGCGCTGGAGTTCTTCCGCTTCCACCGCGATAACCCCCAGCTCACCCATATCATCTACCGCCAGGCCATGGGGCAAGAAGCGAGTTTTTCCAAGAGATTATCGGACTACGTGTTGCTATCGCGCCATATCCTTGCCTCCGAGTTGAGGATGCTGGCGGAGCGCAACCTCATCATCAAATGCGATTACGACGTTTCCGCGGCCTTCATCACCGGCGCCGCCCTGGAGATAATCGTACACTACGTGTCTACGGACAAGGATTACGACATGGAGCGCATCGCCTTCGAGCTGGTAAGAAACCAGTCCCGGGCACTGGCCACCGACCTCGGCGAGGTCGACCGTATCCTGGAGAAGATGGAGAGGGGCCTGGCCATAAAGCCCCCGACACTGCAGGACATGATGGCGCAGGTTCCTCGAACGGGAACCCAGTGAGCCAACAAGCTCACCTACCTTGTCCCTCTATGCGAGGGATGGCATAATTGGTCTCGCCATCGTCGTTCTTTCGCCGCGAGCACTTGGAAACGGTATTCCATGCTACGGGGGGGTATTGCCATTGGCGAAAAAAGGGGGAGCCCTGACCAGCGAGGAACGCAGGAGAAAGATCATTTCCGGTGCGGCCAGGGCATTCGCCGAAAAGGGATATCGAGCGACTTCGGTGACGGATATCGTGGAAGCTGCGGGGGTCGCGAGAGGCACCTTTTACCATTATTTTCAGTCCAAGCAGGCCATCTTCGCGCACCTGGTCGACTCCTATTTCGAGCAGCTGTCTATCGTACTCGAGAATAACAGCGCCAGGCTCCGCGAGGCCATCCTCTCCGGCCAACCGCCCCTCTACGCCTGGCAACAGAACACCGTCGACTACCTTCGTTTCCACAAGCAGAACCCCCAATTAACTACCATAATCTACCAGGAAGCCATGGCCGCGGACATCGCCTTCTCACAAAAGATAGAGAAGCAGGCCGCTTTCGCGCGGAGGAAATTGGCGAGCGATCTCGAGCTGGTCAAGGAACGCGGCCTCATCATACCTTGCGACACGGAGCTCGTCGCCACCTTCATCGCCGGCTCCGCCGTGGGCCTCATCCTCACGCGCATCCTGAGTGACGAGGAGTACGACGTAGAGCGATTGGCCTTCGAGCTGGTAAAGAACCAATCGCGCGCCCTCGCTACCTCCCAGAAGAGCATCGAACGCTTCCTCGACGCCATGGAGGAGAGGCTCTTCGGCACCTCCCGTGAGGAAAGAAAGGCCACCTCAGGCGCGGAAACGTTTTCCCGCATGCTCGGCGACAGGAAACGAGAGCACGGGCGAAAGAGGTAGGGTCAGGACCTGGCCTATGCCCAGAACGCGAGGAGCCCGGGCCCGCTCTGCCCCCTCCACATCATATCAGACCAGAAGGGAAAACCGCGGGCGGCTCGAAGCCGCCCATACCTCATCCAGCCCGAAGACCGACATATATCACTGGAGGCGCCGTTCCAGGTCGGAGATGGCCTGACGCAGCTTGCTCTGGCGGATGGCGGTGGTGAGGTCGCCGCGTGTGCGCTCGATGACCCCTCGGGCCATGTCCGTGGTGCGGCGCAGGTTACCGGTGATGGCGTCGGGGTAGTCGAAGGAGACCAGGAGATAGTAGATATCGTCCATGAAGGATAGCAGCTCGTCGCTGCGCTCCAGGTGCCCCTCGCGTATGAGGTCGAGGATGGCGCGCCGCAGCTCTCCCACCGCCTCGCCCAACCCGTTGAGATAGGCCGGGTACTCCACCTCCAGCTCCTCGGGCAACGGGAGCGTATCACCGTAGATGAGGGCGAAGGTAGCCCGTGCCTCCGCGTACTCCTTCTGCGCGTCGTGCACGAAACCGGCCGTGTAGACCTCGGGGTGATCGGCGGTGATGTGGGTGATCTCTCGCGAGAGGTCACGCGCTTGTTCCATGAGCTTCTCCGCTTCCTCCCTCTCGCCGCGGTGCACGGCTCTTATGAGGTAGCTGGAGGTCTGCACCAGGGAGCGGCACAACTTCAAGACCGCCTCGCGGGTGTTGTTCTTGGCCTCGAAATCCGCCCGGATGCGTGACCTGAGGGCTTCCCAGTCCATGTTCCTCCCTTCCACGAGTGCGGCCGCCGTTCCGCGCCCCGGCGGTCCACGAACGTCTCCCCAGATCAACTATACATCATGCGGCCCCCGTTCCCCTTCTCCCTCTTCCGGGCCATGCACGCGATACCGTCGGTCCGGGGGGACCCCACACGCTGTTCTTCCTGTTCTTCCGTGTAATATATAATTGTTTCTCAACCCCTGAGGATGGAAACGTGGTCCGCCGAGGAGGTAAAAGATGGTAGCCAGGAGGGGCGAGCGCATACCGCCCTTCATCGTCATGGAGGTACTGGAAAAGGCCCAGGCTATGGAACGCGAGGGCCACGACGTGATCCACATGGAGGTGGGCGAACCCGACTTTGACACCCCTCGCTGCATCAAGGAAGCCGCCCACCGCGCCATGCTGGAGGGCAAGACCCACTACACCCATAGCCAGGGGGTACGCGAGCTGCGCGAGGCCATCTCCGAGCACTACCGCGACAAGTACCATGTGGATGTGGACCCCGACCGCGTCATCGTCACCAACGGCAGCTCCCCGGCCATGCTACTGCTCTTCGCCGCCCTCCTGGACCCCGGGGACGAGGTCATCCTCTCCAATCCCTGCTATGCCTGCTATCCCAACATCGTGGAGTTCGTGGACGGAAAACCCGCCGAGGTGACAACCTTCGAGGAGGAGGGCTTCCAGTACCGCCCCAGGGACATCGAGAGGAGGCTGGGGAAAAACACCAGGGCTATCATCATCAACTCACCCTCCAACCCCACAGGGAACCTCCTGGAACCGGAGGCCATGGAGGAGATCGCCGCCCTCGCCCGCAGGGAACTCTACGTGGTGAGTGACGAGATCTATCATGGCCTTGTCTACGAACGCAAGGAGCATTCCATCCTGGAGTTCACTGAGCACGCATTCGTCATCAACGGTTTTTCCAAGCTCTACGCCATGACCGGGTGGCGGCTCGGTTACCTCATCGCTCCCCCCGAGTTCGTGCGCCCTATCCAGAAGATGATGCAGAACCTCTTCATCTCCGCCAACGACTTCGTGCAGTGGGCGGGTATCGCCGCCCTCACCGAAGCCCGCGAGGAGGTGGAGGCCATGGTGCGCACCTACGACCAGCGACGCCGCTTCCTCCTCCCCCGCCTGCGCGAGATCGGTTTCGGGGTGGCGGTGGAGCCGCACGGTGCCTTTTACATCCTGGCCAACGCCAGGTGTTTCACCTACGACTCCTACTCTTTCGCCATGGAGCTCCTGGAGCGCACCGGCGTGGCGGTGACCCCCGGCATAGACTTCGGGAGCGGCGCGGAGGGATACATACGTTTCAGCTACGCCAACCGCCTGGAGAGGCTGGAGGAGGGGGTGCGCCGGCTGGGAGAGTACCTGGCCGCGCGCGGTCCCGCAAACGCCGATGTGTGAGGCGCGTTTCCTGTGCTGCCCGATGGCGCGGGATCCCCTTGCCTTGCTTTACCTCGCGGCCGCCTTATCGTATATCATCAGGTATCCGAGAGGTCTCTGTCAGGAGGGAAAGCGGACTGTGGGGCAAGAGGGAACCGCGGCGCGAAGAAAGCGTCACATGAATGGCATGCGGAAACAGTACCATGTCCCTTTCGTGCGAACCCGGAGGGAACAGGATGCGTGAGGTGGATCCTACCGTCAAAGCGCGGGCGGGCTGCGGCGCCAGTCGCGCTCCCGCAGCCCGGCGTCTCGTCCCCTCGCTGCTCGCGGCCGCCCTGCTGCTCGCCTTGGCGTCTCCCGGCATCGTTTCCGCGGCGGGGTACGGCGAGAGAGGGGACGGGGAAGGCGCCCGCCGGGAGAGGGTCATCCTGCGCCTTGAGGAGGAGAGGCAAGGACAGGTCAGCGGGGAACTGCTTTCCCGCGGCGCACATTTCCTGAAGCGCCTCCCCGGGGGAGAATACCTCATAGACATACCCTCCTCACTGCCCCTGGACTCCTTGCAGGGCATGCCCGGGGTTGCCTGGGCCGAGCCGGATTACACCTTCCGGGCTACGGGTACGCCCAATGACCCGGATTACCCCAAGCAGTGGAACTTGGAAAAGATTTCCATGCCCGGCGCCTGGGACCTCTCCGGCGGCGGCACAGGGTCCGTCGTGGTGGCGGTGGTGGATTCCGGGGTCGCTTACCGCGACGCGGGCTCCTTCTCGCGCGCCCCCGACTTCCAGTACACCTCCTTCGTGCCGGGCTACGACTTCGTCTCCGACGACGCTTACCCGGACGACGAATATGGGCACGGCACCCACGTGGCCGCCATCATCGCCTCCTCGTACAACAACGGGTTCCGGGCCGCCGGCATGGCCTACCGTTGCTCCCTCATGCCCGTGCGCGTGCTCAACGCCAAGGGCGTGGGCTCCGCCTCCACGGTGGCTTCCGGGATACGCTATGCCGCTGACAACGGAGCCAGGGTCATCTGCCTCAGCCTGGCCTCGCCGCGCCACAGCAAAGCGGTGGGGGAAGCGGTGCGCTACGCGTGCCAGAAGGGGGTGACCTGCGTGGCCGCGGCCGGTAACGAGGGCTCCGACCCCGGGTATCCCGGCGGCATGGACTGCCCCGCCGACGAGGGGGAATACGTCATCGCGGTGGGGGCCACGGACTTCCGCGACATTAGAGCCCACTACTCCAACTTCGGGGATGGCCTGGACCTGGTGGCGCCGGGAGGGAACCTCACCCGCGACGATAACGGCGACAGAATCGCGGACGGCATCCCCCAGGAGTCCTACCGCGTGGCGGGGAACCCGCAATCCGGCTTCTCGCTGGTATGGGGGGAGGGCACCAGCATGTCTGCCCCCCAGGTGGCGGCCGCCGCGGCGTTGCTCCTCTCCCTCGATCCCAATCTGACTCCCCCGGAGATAAACCACCTCCTCGTCTCCACCTGCCGCGATCTTGGCTCCCCCGGCTGGGACCCCGATTTCGGGCACGGTATGCTGCAGGTAGAAGCCGCCCTGCGCGGAATGCAGCAATATAGGTGGTATTTCGCGGAGGGGACCACGCGCGACGGCTTCGAGGAATGGCTCTGCGTGCTCAACCCCTCCGGTAATTACATCTACGTCCGCTTTACCTTCCTCCTGAAGGGAGGTGTCGAGGAGGTGCGGGGTTACTTCGTTCCTCCCGCGAGCAGGTTCACCCTCAACGTCAACGAGGCGGTGGGCTCCGGCAAGGACGTCTCCGCCGTGGTGCAGAGCACCGGCTTTATCGTGGCCGAGAGGGTCATGTACTTCGACTACCGCGGGGTATGGCAGGGAGGCGAATCGGCGGTGGGAGCCACATCCCTCTCCGGGCAGTGGTTCTTCGCGGAGGGGACCACGCGCGACGGCTTCGAGGAATGGCTCACCCTGGCCAACCCGGGGGACGCCACCGCCGTGGTCAACGTGGAGTTCTTCCCGGGACCGGGGCAGGGACCGGTGACCGCCCGCACGGTTTACGTGCCTCCCCGGGCGCGCGAGACGCTCTTCGTCAACCAGGCGGCGGGGGCGGGCAAGGACGTCTCCCTGCGTGTGACCTCCCTGAACGGCGTCCCGGTGGTGGCGGAGCGCCCCATGTACTTCTCGTACAAGGGAACGGTGCAGGGAGGGCATAACGCCATGGGGGCCGTCTCCCCCTCCCCGCTCTGGTTCTTCGCGGAGGGGACCACGCGCGACGGCTTCGAGGAATGGCTCACCCTGGCCAACCCGGGGGACGCCACCGCCGTGGTCAACGTGGAGTTCTTCCCGGGACCGGGGCAGGGACCGGTGACCGCCCGCACGGTTTACGTGCCTCCCCGGGCGCGCGAGACGCTCTTCGTCAACCAGGCGGCGGGGGCGGGCAAGGACGTCTCCCTGCGTGTGACCTCCCTGAACGGCGTCCCGGTGGTGGCGGAGAGGCCCATGTACTTCAGCTATGGGCCATGGGGATGGAAGGGAGGAAGCTGTGTTTTCGGCCACTAGCACGCGAGCGCCCTTCCCCGCGAGGGGACCCGTTGCCTTTGCAGCCGCCGCGGCGCTCGTCGCCTGCGCCGCACTCTCGCTCCCGCTGTTCTCCCCGGCGAAGGCCAACGCCTACAGCGAGGGGCGGGTGATAGTGGAGCTATCCGGGCTATCGTGGACGGCCTCACACGCCGGCCGCAACATCGCCGGAACCGACAACGTCACCAAGCAGCCCTACAAGTTCAAACAGGAGAGGTACGGGCCGGACTTCCATTACACCCTGTACGGGCTACGCGAAGGCGCTTACGACGTGGAGTTCAGCTTCTTCGAGTCCGAGCAAACGCGCAAACCCGGCGAGAGGGTCTTCTCCGTGTACGCCAACGGCGCCATCATCCCGAGCCTGATAGACCTGGACATCTGCGCCCTGGTGGGGAAGGACACCGCCTACCAGGTGACCGCTAACGGCGTGGCGACCTACCAGGGGGAGCTCGACCTCCACTTCGTAGCCTCCTCAGGGGAGGCCACCGTGTGCAACATCCGCCTGCTAAGGGGAGGCGAGACGGCGCTGGAGATAAACGTCATGGAGAACCGGCGCTTCTCCGCGCTACCCCTGCGTTTCCTGAACGGGCCGGGGCAGGACCTGCACGAGGTGGTCCTGGGCCGGCTCGGCTCACGCTTCATGGTGAATCCCGTGCCGCAGCTCCTGGCTTGGCGGCAGTCGCCGCTGGGAACCTGGACCGATGACCTCTCCGAGCTGGTGCTGGCTTTCCGCGATGCCGAGGGCGACGTGCGCTGCCTCCCCTTTACCGACCGCTACCCGGTCTTCTCCGCCATAGACCAGGGTGACCTCCTCACCGGGGTCTCATACTCCTGCAGCGACCCGTCGCTGCCCTTCCGCGCCAACCTTACCCTCCGGGCTCCCTTCTATCCCGGCGACGTAAAGCTCTCCGGCGCGCCCTTCATCTACGCGGACCTCGAGGTCGTCAACCCGGGGGACACCCCGGTGAACGGGGAATTCCTCCTGGTGCGGGCGCACAAGGATCCCAACTACGGCGACAGCGCGCCCCAGCCCCTGGCGGGCGCGGACGGCTATCGGTTCGACACCAAATACACCTACGGTTGGGAGAGCTTCGTGCGCCCCGATCCCTACAACTCCGGCTACGTGGTCTGCAGGGAAGCGCTCGCGGTGGAGGATCCCTCGGGAGTCGACTGGCATTTCGCCAACATACAGGACACCGGCTGGATCTGGGATTCCCCCCCTGGCTATCCCCTCCCCTACGCCCACAAGGTCTACACCTTCCAGCCGCGGGGACACTCGGGCCTTACCTGGTCCTTCTCCCTCCCCGCCGGGGGCGTGGCTGCCAAGACCCTGGTCTTTGCCGGTCACACCTCCGCAACCGTGCTGGAGGTCCTCCACGACGACAGCTACCGCTTCCTTTACAACAACCCCAGCGGACCCAACCTGACCTCGGTGGAGGCGGTGGTAGACTACGCTCTCGACGAGCGCGAGGCCATCTTGGAAAAAACCACCTTCATGGACGGGGTCCTCTGCGACGACAACCTCTCTCCCTTCCCACAGGCGGGCAGAGACCTGGCAGCCTACGCCTTCCAGAGCTTCCTCAGCAACACCTGGTGGTGCTATAACTCCTCCGGGCAGGAGTGGTTCAGCGTCTGGGAGGGCACCTCCTGCATGTTCCACTCCACCATCGACCTGGAATACAACGCCGCCTGGTTCTATCTCACCTTCTGGCCGGAGCTCATGAAGAAGCTGCTGCGCGCATGGCCCCTTTTCGAGAAGGGCAACGCGCAGGGCAAGTTCCTATCCCACGACATGGGGGTGGCCACCTGGGTGAACGGCATGGCTTACCCGCACGACATGCCCGTGGAAGAAAATACCAACTACATACTGATGCTCTACGGGTACTGGAAGCACACCGGGGACACCGGCCTGGTGCGAGAGCTTTTTCCCCGTGTCAGGGACTACGCTTCCTTCATCCTGGCCTGCGACACGGACGGCGACGGCCTTCCCGACCTCCATACCTCCAACACCATCGACCAGGGGTCGGACGCCGTGCAGCACGCGCGCAACCAGACCTACCTCGGGGTCAAGGCGCTAGCCGCCTACCGGGCGGCGGCGGAGATGGCGCGGGCCCAGCTCTCTCCAGAGCAGGGATTGATCGACGCCTGCGAGGGAGGCGTGGCCGCCATCAACCTCACTCTGGAGAGGGAGCTCTGGCTCGGTGACCATTTCCTTGTCTGCTCCGACCCGGACATCCCCAAGGCGGAAAGGGAGGCCTATTCCATCTACGCCTCCAACGGCCTCCTCTACCTGCTGGCCTCGGGCCTGGACTCCGGTATTACCTCCACCAACCTGGAACGCATGCGCGTGGACATCGCCACGACGGCGTCGGCCACCGAGAGGCGCTACGGACATGTCCACACCAGCGTGAACAACGAGAACCAGTGGGTCTCCCAGAACATCTGGCGCGATGCCCTCGGGTATTACCTCGGCGTCGATGGTTGGCCTGCAGGACAGGAAAACAGGCTCACCCGCTACCGCGACCTGCAATATTACTTCGCCACCAAGAAGAACGGCGGTTTCTGGGACGTGTGCGTCTACGACGATTACTATTTCCTGGGCACCAGCGAGGCGGTGGGCCTGGGGTTCGCCGATGCCGAAGCCGCCCGATCATACGTGAGCCGGGCACACCTGGAAGCCGGCGGCGTGCGCGGCGCCTACTCCCTGGACTCCGCATACCACCAGTCCCTCGGATACTACCCGCGGGGCACCACCGTCTTCTGCCTCCTCGAGGCCATGGCCCGGCTGCGCGTGGACCTGGTCTCGGATTGCCTCCTCTACGACCCCGCCCATTTCCCGGGCCGCGTTCCCGTCTTCGCCTGCGCCGACTGGGGGGCAGCCGACCCGTCGTCACGAATCCCCGTGTTGGTCTTCGACGCGGCCGGAACGCTCACGAGGACGGTCAACGGGCACCTCCTGCCCTCCACCCTCGCCAAGTCCGAGGTCTCCACCATAGGCGCCCTGGAGAGCAGGCCCTTCTCCTGTTCCCCCCACGACGGCAGCACGCGCCCCGCCGCGCAGGTCTCCTACACGGCACCCCCCGGCTCCGTCACGGAGGCGCTGGTCATGCGGGGATCACGGGTGGTGAGGCACATAACGCCGGGGCCCTCGGGATTCTCCTGGGACGGCAGGGACGACTACGGGCAACCCCTGCCAGACGGGGTGTATACCGTTTATCTCAAGACGGACGGCGCAAATCCATCCGTGTTCGTGGCTCCCGCCCTGGTGGAGGTGGGAGTGAACAACAACATCCCCTGCCTCTCCACCCGCTGGTACCTGGCGGAGGGTTACACGGGGAGCAACCCCGCCGGGGGAGACTTCGAAACCTGGGTGACCATCCAGAACCCCAACGACCAGGCGGCGAACGCCAGGGTGGTCTTCATGCAGCCGGGCGGGGTAAACACCGAGCGCCGCTACCTCCTGTCCCCGCGCTCACGCTTCACCATCAGCGTGGACGCCATACTCCCCCAGGCCGAGGTGTCCACCCTGATCGAGTGCGACCTCCCGGTGGTCGCGGAGAGGGCCATGTACTTCAGCGGCCGCCGCGCAGGCCACTGTTCCGTGGGAGCCAACGCCCTTTCCAAGAACTGGTACCTGGCGGAGGGGTACACGGGGGGCGATTTCGACGAGTGGCTGTGTATCCAGAACCCCAACGGCGCGACGGCGACGGTGACGGTTCATTTCCAGACCCAGGGCCAGGGGGAAACGGCCAGGGTGTTTTCACTCCTTCCCTTCTCCCGCTTCACCATACACGTGGACGCCCTCCTGCCCGACGCCCAGGTGAGTACCATGATCAGCAGCAACCTGCCGGTGATGGCGGAAAGGGCGCAGTACCTCAACTATATGCGCAGCGGGAGCTGCTCCCTGGGGGCCCGTGCGACCTCCTCCTCATGGTACCTGGCGGAGGGGTACACGGGGGGAGGGTTCGAGGAATGGATCTGCATCCAGAACCCGCAGGCCAACGGGACCCGGGCCAATCTCACCTTCATGCAGCCGGACGGCACCAACAGCAAGCTGACCGTCTACATCCCCGCCCGCAGCCGTTACACGGTGGCCGCCCACCACACCCTCCCGAACAGGGAACTGGCCACCTCCGTAACCTCGGACCTCCCGGTGGTGGTGGAGCGCGCCATGTACTGGAAAGGGCGCAGCGACGGTCACGCCACCCTGGGATCGCCCTGCCCCGAGTACACGTGGTACTTCGCCGAGGGTTACACCGCGGAGGGGTTCGAGGAATGGGTCGTTCTCCAGAACCCCTGGGAGAGGGAGAGCGACGTGGAGGTTACCTTCATGTTCCCCGACGGCGGGAACCGCACCCTCCACGCCGCGGTGGGGCCGCGTTCCCGCTTCACCATTAACGTGGGGGCGATCGTCGGCTCCCGGGAGGTGAGCGTGAGGGTGAGCTCCCGCTTCCCGGTGGTCGCGGAGAGAGCCATGTATTTCCAGCAGAGATCGGGAGGCCACTGCTCCATAGGCGCCATCGAGTAGGCGAGCGCAAAACGGAGCGTGCGTTGCGACCGTCACCGGTTGTCCACGAAGCGCGTGGCCTTGAGCATGCGCGACGGGTCGTAGATCTCCGGTGACTGCACGTACTGGATGCGCGGGGTGATCCCCGCCGCGGCCCTTACCTTGCTCACCACT
>CAKZMC010000023.1 GCA_937128055.1 uncultured Actinomycetes bacterium
CACTCATCGCCTTGACGGAACTGATCGGTAAATAGGTAAAAAGGGGATGCATTGACAAACTTTGCAGCTGACCTCATATACAAGGTGTTATCTCCCTAAATAGACATAAAGTCGCAGCTAAATGCGTGTACGTAACAATATCGTAACATAGGTTACATGGATTTATCTTGCTGTACTCTAAAGGCCTTCCGTAAAATAAGACGATAGAAGAATAGAATAATTAGTGGCTTGAATGGCGCAGCATGCAGGAGCGAGATTTTGAATCCTGGGTATATGAAATGGGATAGGGGAGACAGGCGGAAGGTGGGAAGATTGGCCTTATATCACAGAAAAGCGCGAAGGGGCGACGACGAAGATGGCTTTAGCTTGATGGAGCTCTCGATAGTTGTCCTCCTAATAAGCATACTCCTCGTTATTGCGACTTTAAGCTATGCAAACGCCAGTTCCAACACGAGGATGAGCGGGGCCAAGAAACAGATAGAGTCCGCGATCTCCAGGGCAAAGACCGCCGCTCGGCAGCAAAATGCGACGTACCAGTTGATCTTTTACACAAACGAGAACGTGGCGAATGCGAACTCGTTTGAATTCAGGCGCAATGTAAAAGGTCCGGATGGAAGCTGGACAATGACTCCCGTCGACGAATCGGTGTCAGGAGAAAAGGTATCAAAAAGCGGCGACAATACATACATAAGGGTGATGGAAGGGGTCAAGATCACCGGATGCAACGAAATACCCGGCGATGTCATCATCGTTAACTTCCGGCCCTCCGGCACCACTATGTCGGTCTATGGCACCGGCGGTTCCGGCGGGCCTGCATCTCAGCCAGTGACCATCAACATAGCCACTGGAGGATTAACCGGAAGTGTTGTAATCAACTCCCTGGGTGGCACAAGAATCAATTAATGAGAAGGGGATTGCTTGCTAGACTGCCAAGACATCGAGGCGAGGAGGACTGAGAGATGCGATTTATGAGGAAATTGGGAGGAGAGGGTGGATTCTCCCTCGCTGAGTTGCTGGTGGCAGGCATTATCATTTCCATCGCTCTTGTCCCCATAACCAAAATGTTCGATACGGCGTTCACGGGCATAAGGGCATTTGAGAGCACCCGTAAGAGCATTGACTGTGCCAAGGAAGCCATGGAGGTAATACGCTCCATGCCTTTTTACGAACCGTATAACCCCTCTTTCGGAAAAGTAGACATCGATGATAATTTCTGGGGTACGAGAGACCCCCAGAATTACAATCCTGGCACCCTGTCTCCCGAGGGAGCATCGGTGCCGGATTGGGACAATATCCCGGAGGTGAAATTCTACGGGTATGGCGAATTCGGGGGGTACCCGTCTTGCAGGGTAGGCGTCAAGCTCTCGTACCTAAAGAACGACACGGGCGTGGCGTCAATCAAGAGCGATTGGGGCCCGATGACCATCGGAAAAGACCGTCCCGTGGACATAGATAACAAGTCTATACACCTATTGTTGGTGCAGGTGAATGTCTACTGGAAAGTGGAGGGGGGAGAAGGCAAGTATACGGTTGAAACTGTCGTCACGGATACCGAGGCGATCTATGATCTGGGCGTCTCGTCAATAACTGTCCTCGGTCCGGAAAGCGTGATGTACCCCGGTCGAAGCAATGCCGCTGCGCATTGGCCTGATGCCACCATACAGGTTCAGATAAAAGGGTGGGGTTTTAAGACGGCCGCCGGAGCCAACTTGAACGCGAAGCTGGTAAGAGACAAGAACAACGATATACCGATCACCATTACCTCTAAGACCTCGGATACCATAGTGGGAACGCTGAACCTCCACAACACGGGCACGGACATACCCGGAGAAAACGACTGGTTTCCGAAAGCGGCCGTAGGGTACTGGTCGGTGAAGGTGAACCAGGAGAGCATATACTCCACCTACCTCTTCAACGGTTTCGTGGTGATGTACCCCAAGCCGGTGATCTCCAATTTTGGAAACAATCCCGACATGAGCAAATCGGGCTTGAACAACAATACCGCTGCCTCCCTCAGGATAGAAGGCGGGCCTTTCGTGAACAAGGTGAAGAACCCTGCGGTAAGGCTGATACGTTATGGCGAAAACAACAAGATACTCGATCAGATCAACGGGGCGGTAACGAGCGTTACGGTGCCTTCAGGTACCTTTGGATACACGAACAGCGGCTGCGCGATCATCGCCACCTTCAACCTGGCGGAGGGCGCTCCTGGCGAGTACCGCATGCACGTGGTGAACACGGATGATCCTACCATGATAGGCCATGCGCAGTCGGATCCCAGCAGCGCGGTCTATACCATAGTCGAGGTGTTCCCCCAGGTGAACGACGCCTACGTGAACAACACCAGCCCGCCGGAGCGGCGCATCTACTGTAACGCGGGCAATCCCTGGCGCCTGCGCATCACGGGCAACTATTTCGGCGTTTTCGGGAATCCTCCCTTGACCGTCTATATCTGCAGCGAGGTGGTGGACGGGCAACCGGCGGGCTACGTGGTGCAGGGCACGGACGTGGGCATCATCGGCACCCAGGCCTTCCTGGCCAGCTTCGATTTCTCCGCCCTGCCCGAGGGCAACTACAAGGTCTACGTCAGAAACGCCGACGGCCGGAGCGGATGGACGAGCGGAGCGCCCATTACCCTGGTAACCTTCAACTCGAGCCTGACCAACTTCTTCCCCACGGGCTCGGAGCTTTTCTGGGAGAATTATTACGACATACCGAGCAAGATCACCGGAACAGGCCTGGATCAGGCCACCAAGGTGACCATCATCTCCACCACCGCGACCACGACCGAATATGATATCACGAGCGATTGCACTTTAAGCCCGGGCAATATCGACGTGAATCTCAACCTCATCAGTTGCAGCAGCGCGCGCTCCTGGAAAGTGAGAGTGTATTTCCTGGCCAACTATTATCTTGAGAGGAGCTTCACCGTATCCTTGGGTCCTGCCAAGATCAACCCGGCAAACAACTTCGGCGACTCGCGGGCGGCGCTGTATATCTTACGAGAGAATGGGAGCTACAGTTACGAAACGCAAAGCGCGAGGGCATACGCGAGAACCAGCCAGCGGGCGACATTCTATGTGAACGGGGAGGGATTCCCCATGGCGGGCAACGGGCAAACCACCCTCAGGGTATGGAGGGGCAGCTGGTCGCTGCAGGGCAACTATACCCCCACGCTGGACAGGGCCAACAAGATCGTCAGAATCCAGTCGGCTACGTGGAATATGACGAGTTCGGCGGGCGATTGCGGCATATCGGTGCAGCGCGTGGGCGATACGTATGTAGACAGTTATGCAACGCGTTGGTATCTGAGTACATCATACTGACCGCTGATAAGAGGGAAGATGGCGAAATGTATGTGAGAGAATCGTGGGAGACGCCGAGCAAGGAAGGCGGTTTTACGCTGGCTGAGCTAATGGTTTTCGTGGGCATCATGGCCATCCTGCTCATCGGCATAGGAAGCATGATCTATTCGGGAGTGACTAGCTCGTCGGCCTCCTACAGCCTGGTAAATATAGCCGAGGGCGCGAACGAGGCGTTAAACGCCATGGTTAGGCAGATAAGGGTGGCCTCTTCGCTCGACCCGTCCTGCACCGCGGGCACCCTCATTTTCACCGGGGATGTTGATGGTAACGGAAGTGAGGAGACGGTTCGTTTCAATGTGGCAAACGGGTACCTGCGGAGGGGCTCGTCGGAGGGTACGATGATCGACTGGATCCCGGGGGTCAGCAGCGTTTCCTTCACGTATTGGTATTTTAATCCACAAACGAAAAGGATGGAGACGTTGACTCCGGGGACAGCAAATTGGGTGAACAACAGAACGCTGGTGAAGCGCATAGATATCTTGCTGGCTATGTCGTTGACGAAAACGGGATTGACCATGAGTAGGAACTTCACCAGCAGCGTCAATTTGCGGAATCAACTGAGGTGAGAGGACAGGTGCGAGGTGTTTAGCATGGCAAGCTTGAAGAAAGCGATTCGGAAAGCAAGGAAATGTTTCCGACCGGGCGAGAACGGGTTCGCTATCGTTGCCGTGCTGATTGCGCTACTGATGCTGTCGGTTCTTGGCGCGGCCAGCCTGATGCTCATGGTGTCTTCCATGAGAGGAATAGTGAATATGCGCCCAGAGGAACGCGCCTTCGAGATTGCGGAGTCAGGCCTCTACATAGCACACGCCAAGATAGTCAACAACGAAGTGAAGGGACCGGTAACCGCATCCGGCTCATTGCTGGGGGGAAGCTATTACGTGGAAATGAATTTGAAAGGCGGTTCACCTACGGACTATATTGTCACCTCTGAGGGTAGCTATGAGAAAGACGGAAGGACCTACCGCCGCAAGATCCAGGAAGAAGTCTATTACAGTGGAGATCAGGCTTTTGACGCCATGCGCAATTATCTCTTTTTCGCAGGGCGAGACATCAACCTCAACGCCAGCGAGTTAGTCAACCTCAACGTCCCCGTAACCATTGACGGGAATACCAGGTCTGCCATGAGGGCTGAGCGCAATGTCAATATAAACGTCCGCCCCTCAGTAAGCTCGGGAGACGGGTTGATCATCAACGGCGATGTTGAGGGCAAGAATGGCGTCAGCATAACGGCGGACCCCACGATAGGCGGGGTGACTGTCACCGTTAACGGCAACGTGAAGACAGGGGATGCACTCAACGCAGCTGTGCCGGGAAGCTTGAATTTTTATGCCGATGGCGGATGGGTACTGTTTTTCTATATCAGGTCCATCATTAACGCCGCGCGTTCCGCGAATATTTACAGCATAAATGCGCCCACCATAACTAAAGGCTCGGTCGATGACCAGGTAAACTTGGGGCCCCGCATAAGCACGCGCGGAGTGGGCAGGGTCTATATACCGGCGCCCAATTTCGATTACTACAAGGCCATTGCGATAGAGCAAGGAAATTACAGAGAGGGCAACCTGACCATTTCGGGAACCCTGCCTGGCGTGGGGGGTTCGTCTGGGACTGTTTACTACTGCACGGGTAATATAACCATCAACGGACTTCTATGGAACCAACCAAACATGAAAGGGGTATTCGTCTGCGAAGGGAATTTCGTGGCCAATAACACGCTCCAGTTCGCGAATGGGTCAAGATTCCAGGTGATAGCGAAAGGAAACGCGACATTCAACAACAATTGGAGTTTTGGGACTGATATAACTTCGAACCACTTCTTTTTCTGGGCGGGCAACGACGTTTTTACCGACCTCGCTATGTTTGCAAGCCAAAGGTTGCAGGTAACGGCGTTGAGAGACGTGAACATATCAAGCAGGGGTGAGCTGTTTACCACCTGCAGCATAAGTTACGGCACTCCGGACATAGACGTTGCAGGGTTCCCCATCAAGCTCACGGTAACCAACTGGAAGGAATTGCCAAGCGAATAGGCATTGATTGATACGAGCCCGCAACCAGATTTCTAAAATAGCGGACACCTGTTTCGTTATTCGGAAAAGCCATGCACGGGATGTAAAGACGTTCCCGCACAAATTTGAAAAGGGCAAATTGCGCCATAGAAAGAACCTCCCCGTGCCCCTATTCTTATCTATGCTATGAGAGGGTAGGTTCAAGCCCACGATCTTCTGTAGATTTCCGCCATCCAAGATAAAGGCTTCCATCTTGTATCCCGAAGGAGCAGTGAGATC
>CAKZMC010000024.1 GCA_937128055.1 uncultured Actinomycetes bacterium
GACAACGGGACCGCCATGTCCTTCGCCGAAGCCCGGGAGGTGGCCCGCCGCATCGGCTACCCGGTGGTGGTGCGCCCCTCCTACGTGCTGGGGGGGCGGGGCATGGAGATCGTCTACGACGACCATGCGCTGGGGGAATTCATGCGCGAGGCGGCGGACGTTTCCCCCCATCACCCCGTGCTCATCGACAAGTTCCTGGAGGAGGCGGTGGAGATCGACGTGGACGCGGTAGCGGACGGAAAGGACGTGGTAGTGGCGGGGATCATGGAGCACATCGAGGAGGCGGGTATCCATTCCGGCGACTCGGCATGTGCCACCCCGCCCTTCTCGCTGGGGGAGGCCATGGTGGAGGAAATAAGGGAAGCCACCCACGCCCTGGCGCGCGAGCTGCAGGTGGTGGGGCTTATGAACGTGCAGTACGCGGTGAAGGACGACCGGCTCTTCGTGCTGGAGGTCAACCCGCGCGCCTCGCGCACCGTCCCCTACGTGTCCAAGGCCACGGGGGTGCCCTGGGCCAAGGTGGCCACCAAGGTCATGATCGGGAAGACCCTACGGGAGCTGGGCATCGTCCGCGAGGTGGCGATCCGGCACATCGCCGTGAAGGAGGCCGTGCTCCCCTTCAACCGCTTCTTCGGGGTGGACACCATCCTGGGCCCGGAGATGCGCTCCACGGGGGAGGTCATGGGCATCGACCGCGACCTGGGGATGGCCTACGCCAAGAGCCAGATCGCGGCCGGGTCGGTGCTGCCGAGGTCCGGCAACATCTTCGTGAGCGTTAAGGACGGCGACAAGCGGGAGATAGTGCACATCTCGCACCGCCTCTCCGAGCTGGGGTTCAACATACTGGCCACGCGCGGCACCGCGGAGGTGCTGCAGCACAACGGCATCCCCGTGGAGGTGGTAAACAAGGTGCACGAGGGACGCCCGCACGTGGTCGACTACATGAAGAACCACCAGATACAGCTCATCATCAACACCCCCTCGGGAAAGAGGCCGCGCAGCGACCAGTGGTCCATCCGCAGCTACGCCGTCCTCTACAACATCCCCCTCATCACCACCATGAGCGCGGCGCGGGCCGCCCTGCACGGCATGGAATCGCTGCTGGAACGGGGCATGGACGTGAAGCCCCTGCAGGAGTGGCACCCCCGGACATGAGCTGGTCGACACATCGGGTCAACGCTGTGGGGTCCGGCCCCGTTTGTTGGCTTTTCGGCATACGGTCCCCGGCATAGACGGAGCCTTGCACGAGGCCGCGCCCCGTCTGTATCTCAAGATATCGATTATTCCGGGGGGCTGAAGAGTTTGCTTGCTATAACGGAGGTTGCGGGGTCGTAGTACTCCAGGCTCAGCAGGTGTTCGTCCCACTCCGCTCCATGGGGAAGATTCCCGCCCCAGAAAGCCAGCGTGATGGAGCGGGTGGCGTGGGGAGGGATGCGGGACACGCTCTCCGGAGCCTCGGGGCAGGTGGACGTGAAGCGCAAGGGCTGGTAGACGCCTCTGTGTGAGGTGGTGGACAGCGGGTCATCGCCGCTCAGCAGTATAAGCTGGAAGAGGAGGGGTTTGATGCTCACTTCGAAATCCTCCGTGTTGTGTGCTTCCAAGGCGACGGAGAGGACCCTCGCCCCTTGCTCCTCGGAGAAGCTGCAGCCCTTGACCTCGAAACTTACTTCGGTACCGCCCAGCAACTCCCCCGCTACCTTGACTTCGCTGCGGTTGATGTCGGTGGAAGAGGCGAGCCATGCGGTCAACCCAAGGATGATGGCGGGAATCAGCAGCGCGATGAGCATCCTCGAAGAGAACATAACCCACCTCCTGCTCCGTTTGCCGGGAGTGTGGGCCGCTTTTGTGTCCGCGAAGCAAGAAATCTCAATTATCCATCCTTCTACATTATACCTCTCCGGCGTGATATTTTCCTTCCCGCCATCGCGGGGGGAGCGGCTGGGGGAGCGCCGTTGCCCGGGGGCGAGGCGATTGGGATATCATGGAGAGAACGGCGAAAACGATGGAGGGAGGTTCGCGAGATGGAAGGAGACCCCACTTTCCGCCTCTTCCGGGAGGATCTCTGCGACGTTTGCGGGGCTTGCTTTGAGCGCTGCCCGGTGCTCGAGCTCCCGGAGGAAGAGGCGAGGCGGGAGATGGAGAAGCTCATCCGCGGAGACACGGGGTCGTCCCTCGTGCTGCGGCGCTGCATGACCTGCAACGCCTGCGAGTTCGCCTGTCCCCGCCAGGCGAACCCTTACGGGCTCATCCTCGAGCGCTATAACGAGGAGGGGAAGAGGCGCGGCCTCCCATTTATTGCCAAGTTCATCTTTCCCAACGAGCCCGAGAACATGTGGACCACTACCCGGGTGCTCATGGGGGAAGACGAGCTCTCGCTGCTGCGTTCCTGGGAGGAGAACCTGAAGGTCCCCAGGAAGGAGGTCCTGCTCACCGGCTTCTACAACAACCTCGTCCCCTTCATAACCCGGACCTCGCTCCTCGACGAGCTGAGACCCGCCATCGTGGGCAGCGACACCATGTTCGGGATGGGGGAGGACGCCTACCGCATAGGGTTCCTGGAGGAGGCGGAGAGGCTGGGCCGCCTCGCCGTCCGGAAGTTCTCCGGGATGGGGGTGGAGAAGATGTACTGTTTCATGGTGGTCGAGGCCTCCATGTTCACCGACGTCCTGCCCAAGAAATTCGGCATCCGTTGCGACTTCGAGGTGGAGCTCCTGGACCACTGGTTGCTGGAAAGGTTGAGGAGCGGGAAGATCGAGGTGAAGAAAAGGCTGGGCATGAAGGTCACCGTCCACGACAACTGCTGCGGCAGGTACCTGGACGGCGCGCTGCAGGACATCACCCGCGAGATAGCGGAGCGCGCCGGCTGCGAGGTGGTGGAGATGCGGCACGCCAGGGATAACGCGCTCTGCTGCGGGTGGGCGGGAACCGTCCCCACCCTCTTCGGGCCCACCTCGAGCAACCCCTTCCATACCCTGCTCAACCTCCTGCGGAGCCTCTATCTCAGGCTGCGGGAGGCGGAGGAGACGGGGGCCTCCGCCCTGGTCGCACCCTGCCCGGGCTGTTACGTGTTCCTGTCGTTGATAAAGGTCTTGACCGGCAGCAGGATGGAAATCTACCTGCCCCTGGAGCTGGTGCAGATGGCGGCGGGTGAGACCCCCGCGCACAGGAACGAGGAAAGGGCCTGGGATATCCTCGCCGTCACCACCAACCTCGTCTTGAGATGGGCCTTCTCGCCCAAGCGCTTCTTCCCCAGGCCCGTGGACATAGAAGAGCCGCTTCCGCAGGCCAGGAGGGGTGACGCGGCGCGCATCAGGCTTTTCGGCAGGCTGTACCGCGGCGCCCTGGTGCAGAACCCCGCCTCCAGGAAACTCATCGCCCTCTGCGTCAGGGCCCTCATCGCCGCATACGGGTCCTACCTGGAGAGGAAGAGGCGCGGACTGCTCGGCGCGCGGGCAGGCGGCGGTTAGGCGGACCCGGTGCTCCCGGTGATCACGTCGCGGATGGCGGGAAAGGCCGTCTCGCTCGGCGAGAGGCCTTGTTGCATGGAGGCCGGGCCGGCCGGCAAGATCGCCGCCGCCTCACGTCGAGCCGGGCCGGGAAGCCGGTGCAAGGGGCGGCGATCGCGCGCGATCGCATGCATGGTCCGGGGTGCTCGCTTCGCGCCCCGTCCCTGGCCGTCACGGAGTATGCCTGCGGCCGGAGGGGAATACTATTAGTGAGCGGCGCATCACGATGGAAGGGGAAGATGGCATGAACACGAAGAAGGTCCTGCTCCTGGTGTTCGGCATACTGTTCATGCTCGGGGCGGTCCTTGCCTTGCTGGCCGGCGGGGCGATGGTCTGGGCCAGCCAGTTCCGCAAGGATGCGGAGGGCTTCCATGTGACCGAACCCATGGAAATGGAGAGCGATTCCTACGCCGTCACTTCTCAGACCATCGAGATAGACAGGGGGGCGTCCAAGGCCCTCTACTGGCTGGGAATGGATACCGTCAAGGTGGAGGTGGAGAGCGGGATCCCGTCCCTCCCTCTCTTCGTGGGCATAGCCGATTCACGGGACGTGGGGGAGTATCTCCGGGACGTGGAGCACGAGGAGGTCACCGACATCGAGGTCTTCCCATCGGAGTTCAGGCACAGGCTCGTCACCGGGAGTGCCCAGCCGCAACCCCCGGGGTCACAGAGGTTCTGGCTGGAGAGGGCGGAGGGCACCGGGCCCCAGAGAATAGAGTTCGACCTGGAGGAGGGGGAATACACCATCGTGGCCATGAACGCCGACGCTTCCCCCGGCGTGAACGTCGAGGTGGTCTTCGGCATCAAGGCCTCGGGAGTGTTGCTGGCCCTGGGGATCGTCTTCATCCTCATCGGCCTGGCGGCCATGGCGGCCGGCCTGGTCATGGTCATCTTCGGGGCGAGGAGCCGGCCGCAGCGCATCCCGCCCCCTCCGCTGCCCGACCGGCCCCCAACATGATATTTCCTTCCAGCGCTCATGGCGGAAGGCCCGCGGCGGGCTGGCCGACGCCACCGCGGCCGTGGCCGCCGTTTAGCCTCTGAGATTTAGGGGAATCGTATTAACCTGGGAACCTGGGCGAGAGATGCCGGCGAGGCCGGCTCTCGCGAGCCTTTAAGCACGGGATGAGGGGACGGGAGAGAGGGGCATGAAGGAGATACGCATACACGGGCGCGGCGGCATGGGCAACGTCACCGCCGCGGAGCTGCTGGCGGAGGCGGCCTTCGCGGACGGCAAGTACGCCCAGGCCTTCCCCTTCTTCGGCGCGGAGAGGCAGGGGGCGCCGGTGGTGGCCTTCGTGCGCCTCGACGAGAGGCCCATCCGCGTGCGCCAGCAGGTGTACGAGCCGGATTACCTCATCGTGCAGGACGCCGGGCTCATCTATAACGCCGACGTCCTGGAGGGCCTGAAGCCCGGGGGAACGGTGCTGGTGAACACCGCGCGACCCGGTGAAGAGCTGCCCATCGGCCCCGGTTTCAAGATCTACACCGTACCTGCCCTCAAGGTGGCCCTGGAGGTCATCGGACGGCCCATCATCAACGTGGTCATGGTGGGAGCCTTCGCCTGCGCCACCGGCCTGGTGAGGATGGAGGCGGTGACGGAAGCCATCAGGGCCAGGTTCCCCGGCGAGCTGGGGGAGAAGGAGGCCGAGGCCACCGTGAGGGCCTGCGAGCAGATAGGGGAGTGCGGCTGATGCGCGTCTTCGTGGGGAGGAAGGTGGAGCCCGGATCCAGCCTGGTGAACAAGACCAGGGCATGGCGGGGAAAACACCCCGTGTACAAGCAGGAGGAGTGCATCGGCTGCCAGCGCTGCTTCCTGGGCTGCCCCGAGGGCACCGTCTACCAGCTGGATAAGAAGAGGTTCGAAGTCAACCTGGATTACTGCAAGGGATGCGGCATCTGCGCCCACGAGTGCCCGGTGAACGACATCGACATGGTGCTCGAGGCCGGCTGCGAGGAGCCCTGAGCCGTGGCAGGCCCCGGCGTTCGGGTGGCCCCGGGGCGTCAACATTTCGGGCGTGACCGCAAGGTGTTGCTGTTTGTGGGAGTGATCGGGAAGCGATGAGAGCGATCTTGGAGGGGTCGAAGGCGGTGGCGGAGGCGGTGCGCCTCTGCCGGCCGCACGTGGTATGCGCCTACCCCATCACCCCCCAGACCCACATCGTGGAGGAGCTCTCCCGCATGGTGGCGGACGGGCGCCTGGACGCCGGCTTCGTCCTGGCGGAGAGCGAGTTCGGGGCCGCCTCCATCGTGCTGGGGGGAAGCGCCGTGGGCGGCCGCGCCTATACCGCCACCAGCTCCCAGGGCCTGCTGCTCATGGTGGAGGTCATCTTCAACATCGCGGGCCTGCGCCTGCCGGTGGTGATGACCTGCGCCAACCGCGCCGTCTCCGCCCCCATCAACATCTGGAACGACCAGCAGGACGCGGTGTCCATTCGCGACTCCGGCTGGATACAGCTCTACGTGGAGGACAACCAGGAGGCGGTGGACACCCACATCCAGGCCTTTCGCATCGCCGAGGAGCTCATGATCCCGGTGATGGTGTGCATGGACGGTTACGTGCTCACCCACACCATGGAGCCGGTGGACATCCCGGAACAGGAGGAGGTGGACCGTTTCCTCCCGCCCTACGAGCCCGCTTACAGGCTGGACTTCGACGACCCCTTCACCATGGGGGCCATGGTGGGGCCGGAAGCCTACATGGAGACGCGCTTCCACGTGCACATGGACATGATGGAGGCGAGGGGGGTCATACGGAGGGTGGCCGACGAGTACGCGGAAGCCTTCGGACGCCACCGGGGCGGCCTCATCGAGACCTACGACATCGAGGGCGCCGACGTGGTGCTGGTCTCCATGGGATCGCTCCTGGGCACCATGCGGGACGCGGTGGACGAGCTGCGCGAGGAGGGGCTCAAGGTGGGGCTCCTTAAGGTGCGCTGCTTCCGGCCCTTCCCCAAGGAGGCCATAAACGACGCCCTCAAGGGCGTGGGGGTGGTGGGGGTCATCGAGAAGGACGTCTCCCTGGGGCTGGAGGGCACCCTGTGCTCGGAGATGCGCGCCGCCTTCTGCGGGGAGGAGTCCCCGGAGATCTCCAGCTTCATCATGGGCCTGGGGGGGAGGGACGTCACCGTGGAGGAGATCAAGCGAGTGGCCCGGGAGCTGGTGGCCGACCCCGCCTGCCGGGTGGAGTTCCGCGGCCTGAAGGAGGAGCTGATGCGGGGTGACGAGCGGTGAGCTGCCGGCGGTCGAGGAGGATATGGCAAGAAATGGCAGGTGATGGGTAGTGGCACGCGAGGGCGCCCGCGTCATCAACCTCATGGAGCCGGGGCACACCGGCTGCGCCGGCTGCGGCCAGGCCATCGCGGCCCGCCTGGTGCTCAAGGCGACGGGTCCCCGCGTGATCGTGGCCAACGCCACCGGCTGCCTGGAAGTCTATACCACCACCTACCCGCGCTCCTCCTGGGAGGTGCCCTGGATCCACTCCCTCTTCGAGAACGCCGCCGCGGTGGCCGCGGGCATGGAGGTGACCCTCAAGGCCATGGGCCGTTACGAGGGGGTTAAGATCATCGCGCAGGCGGGAGACGGCGGGACGGCGGACATCGGCATAGGGTGCATCAGCGGCATGTTCGAGCGCGGGCATGACATCCTCTACATCTGCTACGACAACGAGGGATATATGAACACCGGTTACCAGCGCTCCGGCCTCACCCCGCCGGGGGCGCGCACCACCACCAGCCCGCCCGGACGCCTCTCCTACGGGAACCGCACGCGCAAGAAGAACATGCCCATGATCGCCGTGGCCCACGGGGTCCCTTACGTTGCCACCGCCACCGTTTCCGAGCCCCGGGACCTCATGCGCAAGGTGCAGAGGGCCCTGGAGATAGAGGGGCCCAAGTACCTGCATATCCTGGTGCCCTGCGTGCCGGGATGGGGGTACGAGTCCGAGCTCACCCTGGAAGTGGCGCGTCTGGCGGTGGAAACCATGCTCTTCCCGCTCATCGAGATCGAGAACGGCGTGATCACCAAGGTAAGGAAACCCAAGGAGATCCGGCCGGTGGAGGATTACCTGCGCCCGCAGCGCCGCTTCGCCCACCTGTTCCGGCCGGGAGGCGAAGAGGTCCTGGAGGAGCTGCGCCGCATCGCCGCGGAGAACTCCCGCCTCGCGACCGGCCCGGCGATGCTCGGCGGGCCGCCTGGCGAAGGCGGGTAGGGGGCCTGGCCAACCGGGACGGGCCCCTTCTAGACGGGATAAGCCCTCTTCTTTATTTTCTCCGCGGCATTGAACGCCTGCTCGCGTACCTCGATGTCGCCTTCCTTCTGGAGGGCTTTCAGGCGGTCGAGGGCGCGGGGATCCCCGATCTCGCCCAGCGCCTTGACGGCGCACAGCAGCACCAGCCTGCTCTCGTCCTCCAGCAGGCCGATCAGGTGAGGCTGGCAGCGCGCGTCCCCTATCCTGCCCAGGGAGCGCGCGGCGGCGGCGCGGACCTCGCCGGTATCGTCCCTGAGGGAGGTGACCAGCGCGGACACCGCTTCCGGATCCCCGATCTCGCCCAGCAGCTCGGCCGCTTCCCTGCGTGCGTCCGGCTCCCCCTCTCTGAGGGTGGAGATGAGTGAGGAGACCATGCCGCCTTTTCTCAGGGCCGCGGCCGCCTCGGCGCACACTATCTCGTCCCCGTCATGCAAGGCCCTGAGGAGAGGTTCCACCGTTTCCGGCCCCCCGATCTTCCCCAGGGCCTTAGCGGCGGAAGCCCTGACGACGGCCCAGTTGTCCTTGAGGGCGCTTACCAGGGGCCCTACCGCATCCGCTTGCGCGATATTGCCCAGGGCCTCCGCCGCCTCCCGCCGCACGTACTCGTCCTTGTCTGCCAACGCCGCGATGAGGCCTGCGACCGCGCGGGGGTCGCGCAGTTTTCCCAGGGCCTTCACCACCGCCACCCTGGTTATCAGCCACTCGTCGCCCAGCAAGGGCAACAGGTGTTCCACCGCACCCGCATCGCCGAGCTCTCCCAGGGCCGCGGCTGCCTGCGCTCTTTCCTCCGCGCCCTTGCTGCTCAGATCCTTGATGAGACGGCCGAACCTTCTCTGACGCGCGCTTTTCAAACGGGATTTCAGCAAGTTTATGCCACCTCCCCTCGACGATAGATGCACGGGCCGCGCAAGGGTTTTCGGGCACGTTCCGGAAGATATTTTCTTTCCAGGTTACGTGCCGAGATAGCCGGTAAAGTCTACCTTAAATTTTACCCATTTCGGAAACTAAAATGCCTGCGGGGAGGCTCGCACGCGGCCGGGTGAGGACGCCGGCGGGGCGGCTTGCGCGCGGCCTGGCGCCGCGAGCCGGTCGTGCGGTGGCGAGTCTGCGTGGAATCAAGGACGGGCGGGAATGGGCCGGCCGCTTCGCGGAAGGCTTGCGTCAGCGGGTGGCCAGGCCGTAGACCAGGTAATCGGCGATGGCGTCGGCAGCCTGGGGGATGTCCACGTCCTCCCCGGAAATAAAGAGGTTCAGGCCCATGTGCTGGATGGCGCCGGAGATGAGATTGCCGATGATGTCCGCGTCCAAGCGGCGGAACATACCCATGTCCATGCCCCGCCGTATGAGGCCGCTTATAAGTTCCGCCAGGCGGCGTTGCCACGCGGCGACGCGGTTGTCGATCTCCGGGTTCATGCCCATGACCTCCTGGATGTAAATGGAGGCGAATTCCAGGTTCTGGTTGAAGAACTGGTAGAGTTCCTTGATGGTGTTGGCGGTCCTCTCCTTCAATACCTGGAGGTTGCTGGGCATGTCCTCCATGTTGCGCAGCGCGATCTCGTACAGGGTGTTGGTGATGTTGTCGACGAGCTCCACGAAGAGGTCCCTCTTGCTGTCGAAATAGCTGTAGAAAGTGGCTCTGGCCACGTGGGCCTCCTGCAGGATGTCCTCGACGGAACAATGGCTGAATCCCTTGCGCGAGAAAACGTGGATTCCAGCGTTCACGATATCGGCCCTCTTATCCCTTCTTGCCAAGGCGCTTCACCTTCTTTTCATTACCGTGAATAGCTTTAGACTTTTTATATATTTTCCCTGGAAAAAATAGTTATGTCAAACGGAGATCGTGACGGCGGGGCATCGCCCGCGGGGGATCTCGCCTGGGCACCCTTCCTAAAGTTACTGGCGCGGGCGGACCTGTGCTATCCTCAAAGTCGTGCAAAGGCCGTTTCGCGAGGGAGCCGGAGCCATGCTCGTCAGGGACTTGGGTGAGGAAGAGCGCGAGGAGGGGCACGTCGCGCGCGCGAACCGCGCCCGCCGCGAGTGCGCCCGCCGCGTCGACGCAAGCCTGCGCCGCTGCTACGGCGACCGGCCCTGGGGACCTCGCTTCGGCGGCCTTCTGGACGGCCTCGTTCATACCATACTTTCCCAGAACACCAGCGACGCCAACTCCCACCTCGCCTTCCGCCGCCTGAAGGAGAGGTTCCCGCGCTGGGAAGACGCCGCCATGGCCGAGTCCGGAGGAATCGAGGAGGCCATCCGGCCCGGTGGCATCTCACGCGTGAAGGCAGCGCGCATAACGGAGTTGCTGGAGCGCGTGAGGCGGGATTTCGGGTCCTACTGCCTGGCCCCCCTCGCCGAGATGGAACCACGGGCCGCGCTGGCGTATCTCATGGATATCCCCGGCGTGGGCAGGAAGACGGCGGCCGTGCTGCTGCTTTTTCAGCTCGGCCACCCCCTTTTCCCCGTGGACACCCACGTCCTGCGGGTGGGAAAGAGGCTGGGCCTCATCCCCGGGCGAGCCGGACCCGCCGGGGCGCACGAGGTCATGGACGCCCTGGTGCCGGACGATATAAAGTACAGGTTGCACCTGAACATGGTAGAGCATGGAAGAAAGGTGTGCCGGGCGAGGAGGCCGCGCTGCGGGGAATGCTGCCTGCGCTGTCTGTGCCCGAGCGCGCAAGGGCATGGGGGCGTTGCGGGGGAGGACGCGGAGAAACGGTGATCGCGGGGCGCCGGGTGGCGATATAGAAAAGAGCGGGGAATGCGGGGTTGCCGGCGGGAGGGCGGATCGCTGGTCCCCGAGGAAGCAGCGTTAGAAAGGAAAGGGCGATGCGCAGGCTTTCACTGGTGCCCGTAGCGGCGCTGGTCCTGTTCCTTGCGGGAGCGTCCCTGGCGCCGGCACAGGTGGACCGCGAGGCCATCGAGGAGGTCCTGGAGCAGGTGGAGGGGATAAGGAACCTGCGGGCGGACCCCGGGGTTCCCGTCGACTACCTCGACCAGGACCAGTTGCGTGAGAGGATGATCTCCGACTTCGAGGAGGAGAACCCCGAGGAGGAGATACGCACCGCCTCCGAGATCATGGTGATGCTGGGCTTCATGGAGCCCGACCTGGACCTCTACCAGCTCTACATAGACCTCTACACCGAGCAGGTAGCGGGTTTCTACGACCCCGAGGAAGACCGCATGTTCCTCATTTCCGAGGACCAGTCCATGAGCGCCATGGACCGCTACATCCTCGCCCACGAGCTCACCCATTACCTGCAGGACAGCAACTTCGACCTCATGCGCCCGCCCTTCCATGACCCCGATGACGCCGCGGAGGAGACGGACGACGACGCCTCCTTCGCCGCCACCTGCCTGGTGGAGGGTGATGCCATGATCACCTCCGAGGAGTGGCTCACGCGCTTCCTCGACCTGTCGGACATGAGGGAGATGCAGCAGGAGAGCGGGGAGTTCTCCACGGAAGTCCTGGACAGTGCCCCGGAGTACGTGCGCGACGCGCTCCTTTTCCCCTACGAGGAAGGGCTGTCCTTCGTGCGTTACATCCACGGCAAAGGAGGGTATGCGTCCGTGGACCGTGCCTTCCGTGAGCCGCCGGCGAGCACCGAGCAGATCTACCATCCCCAGAAGTACCTGGACGGCGAGAAGCCGGTGCCCGTTGAGCTGGAGGACATGGCGGAGTCCCTGGGCCAGGGTTGGGAGCTGGCCTACGATAACGTGCTGGGGGAGTTCGACGTCTACGAGCTCTTCAAGCCCTACCTGGACGACGACGAGGCTTCCGAGGCGGCCGCCGGGTGGGGTGGAAATAAATACCATTACTACCGGGACGGCGGCGGGGAGAGGCTGCTGGTGCAGGCGTATTCCTGGGACAGCGAGGGCGACGCGGAGGAGTTCATCGAGGCTTTCGCGGGGTATCTGGAGGGGCGTTTCGGGAAGGAGCTCGCGAAGGGCGAGGCGAGGGGGGCCTGGACAACCTGGTCTGCGGGCGAGTACCTCCTGGCCTTGAAGAAGGACGGCATGCGCGTCTACCTGCTGCAGTCCACGGACGAGGGGCCTCTGCAGGTGGCCATGAGCGGCCTTGGGGAGGGAGGCGAGGAGGTCGAGGAGGGCTTGCTGGAGAAGGCGAGGGACGATGAAGTGGAGGAGGCAAAACGGGCCATCGGCTGGATCATCGTCGCCGGGGTGGCGGTGCTCCTCTTCGCGGGGATCGTCCTTATCGTGATCATGTTCATCCTCCTGCGCCGCCCTTCGACCCCGCCGGGGACGCCCCCCTACGGTGGGTATGGCGGGTACGGGCCAGTACAGCCGGGAGGTACCTACGGCCCCGGGTACGGCCCTTACGTTCACCCCCCGGGTCCCCCCGGCCCTTACTTGCCCGTGCCGCCGCCCGGAGGCATGGCGCCCGGCGGTGCGCCTGCGGTACCTCCCGTGGCGCCTGCGGCGCCTGAAGGCGCATCAACCGAGCCGCCTGCGGAAACACCTGAGCCGCCAGCGCCGCCGGGCGGTCCCCAGGCCCCTCCCCCTCCCGGCGACGCCTAGGGACGGGTGGCGGGCCTCCTCGGGGTTGCGGGCTCCCGGAGTCTCCGGCATTCATTCGGCAATCGGGATACCCTGGCAACCGTTGTGCTATAATTTTTGCGCGGCGACGGATCCGGGGCCCTTAGCTCAGTTGGCAGAGCAGCGGACTCATAATCCGCGGGTCGCAGGTTCGAGTCCTGCAGGGCCCACCAATAAAAGACCAGGCCAGAGGGTATGTTCCCCGGCCTGGTTTCTCGTTGGTGGGGTCGCGAGGCGTGGCCACGAAGAAGCGGGGGAATGCCTGCGGGCTGGACCGCCCCCTGGCGTGATCCCGAGGCGGTGCCTCGCGCGAGTGCCCCTCAGCGCCTTCAGCAGTAGAGGGAGCGGTGGCCGGGGTCCATGGCGTTGAAGGCGGCCTCGGCCTCATCGGGCGGGAGGACGAGGAACTCCCCATCCGGCTTCTGCAGCACGCACCCTGAACCGTGCAGGATCCTCACGTTCTCCCTGGTCTCCTCCCTGTTTCCCCAGCAGACGAGCTGGCAGTTGCCGCAGGTGAGGTACTGGCGGTAATTCTCCAAGGCCGTATGCATGAAGCCTCCCGGCATGGGAGGCCGCCGGTTGTAGAGCTCCACCGACCGCGCGAATTCCTGGAGGAGCCGCTCGCGGTCATCGGGCACCCGGAAGCGCCCCGGGGACCAGGTGGACCACTTGCCAGACCTCGACAGCCCCGTGAAGCCGCCGCAGCAGAAGTGGCACAGGACGTAATCGCGGCGGGCGGCGTGGGTGAAGGTGACGCCTCCCAGGGTCACCGATGCCTCCTCCTTGTTGTCGAACATCCCCACCGCGCATGCTTTGTAGCAGAGCTTGCACCTGTCACAGAAGCTCTCCTCCTCGGGGATGGGTTCCGTGGGTTCCAGCTCGGCGTCGGTCACCGTGGTCCCCAGGATGATGGCGGTACCGCGTCCCTTGATGCCCACGTTGCCGGACCAGCCGTAGGAGGCCGCACCGGAGCGCACCGCGATGTAGCGGTGGCTGATGTCCGGGTAAAGGTGAACCTGCCAGCCCTCGTGATCCTGGCGGTATTTCAGGTTGGCCGCCG
>CAKZMC010000025.1 GCA_937128055.1 uncultured Actinomycetes bacterium
CGCACCCATCCCCCGCAAGGGAGGAATCCCTCCTTCTTCCGGCCCGGGACGCCGAGTAATGGTCTCGCTCCGCAGGCCGCGCTGCGACCAACTCGGCCGTTCCCGGCCAAGTTGGGTGGAGATCCCTACTTCTTCCGGCCCGGGACGCCGGGCAGTGGTCCCGCTCCGCAGGCTGCGCTGCGACCGACTCGGCCGTTCCCGGGCAAGCTGGGTGGAAATCCGTCCTTCTTCCGGGCCGGGCCGGGGGATAGGGCTCGCTCCGCGACGCGCGGCCTCCCGTGATCCCTTCCCTCTCCCGCAAAGGATGCCCTATCGCAGCCCCCGCTCCCGCAAGATGGCCGGGCAGGAGGCCGCTTGCGATGTCGCTCGCCCTATTCCCGGCCCCGGCCTGTCACAGTGAAGTTCAGGTAAAGAGTCGCAGCCGTCGACCCCTGCGTTCTCCGGGCAAGCTCGGTGGAGATCCGGAGACCGCTCTTGATGCCGCTCGCACAAGCTCCGGTTCCGGCCTGAACTGCAACGCATGTGTTGATTCAGCCATTAGTAGCCCGTAAATCCCGCAAGGGAATGATGCCGTCTATCTCTTTGCAGCACGAGCCAACAAGTGAGCAAAAGAGACAGGAGGATTGCGACATGGCCGCCATGAAGGGGACGCGGGCACTCATGAGGTCGACGGTGGCAGCTGCAGCTTTTCTCACCGCTTTCGCCGTCTTTTCTTCTTTGCAGGTGTCGGCAAGCGCATCACCGGGGCCAAAGGTTAGCGGGGAGAATGACCGGGAAGTGGGACGGATAATGGTGTCCTGGGAGGAGGGCGCCGTCGCACGGGTCCTTTCTTACCTTACGGGAACGGGAGGGGCCGCGGAGCAGGCGCTGAAGAGGTGCCCGGGATTGCTGGAGAGGATAAGCGAGGGCGGCTGGGTGGCGCCGGGGCTGCAGGCTATCGAGCTCCCGCAGGGCGTGACCCTTGTCCAGGCAAAGGAGGTGTTGGAATCCCTTTCCGGCGTGCGCTACGTGGAGGAGGACGCGGTGGTTAGCGCGGACGCCGTGCCTAATGACCCCTACTATTCGCGGCAGTGGCACCTTCCCCGCATAGGAGCGGAGAGGGCATGGGAGGTGAGCCGGGGCGATGCGGAGATAACGGTGGCGGTGGTGGATACCGGCGTTGATCCATCCCACCCGGAGCTCGCGGGAAGGGTGCTTGCGGGATATGATTTCGTCGGCGAGGACGATGATCCGGGTGACGAGAACGGGCACGGGACGTACGTCGCGGGAATCGTGGCCGCAGCGGGTGACAACGGCCAGGGCGTGGCCGGCGTGGCATGGCGGGTGCGGGTGTTGCCGGTGAGGGTCCTGGATGCGAACGGGCAGGGCTTTTACAGCGACGTGGTGGCGGGAATCCGCTACGCCGCCGACCGCGGAGCGAGGATCATCAACTTGAGCCTGGGAGGAGGCGCTTACTCACGCGCCCTGCAGGAGGCGGTGGACCATGCGCGTGCCCGGGGCTCGTTGCCGGTCGCGGCGGCGGGGAACAGCGCCGCGCCGAGCCTGGACTACCCGGCGGCATGCCAGGGCGTGGTCGGCGTAGGGGCCACCGACGGGAACGACCTCCTGGCCTCCTTCTCCAACCACGGTGAGGACCTGGATATCGTGGCGCCCGGAGTCTCCATTTATTCCACCTACCCGGGAGGCCGCTACGTTTCCATGAACGGCACCTCGGCGGCGGCGCCCCAGGTGGCGGGGGCAGCTGCACTGTTGCTCTCCGTGCGCGGCTCACTGTCGGCGGCAGAGGCGGAGCAAAGGCTGCTCTCCACAGCCCGAAACCTCGGGGAACCCGGGCGCGATAACGTAACCGGTTGGGGGCTTGTTCAGCTTGATAAGGCCATGGGATGGCAGGGAGAGGAGACGGATGGGGGAGAAAACGGGGAAGCCTCCGGGGACCGCTGGTACTTCGCCGAGGGATACACGGGTCCCGGTTTCGATACCTACATCACGGTGGTGAACCCGGCGGCGGAGGCCTGCGAGACGCAGCTCGAGCTCTTCGGTCCGCGCGGGCCGCTCTACATGCAGCGAGAGGTCATTCCGCCTCACACGAGGGCCACCTTTCACGTGAACAGTCTGGTGGCGCCGGGAGACGTGGCCGCCAAGGTATCCCTGCCCGCGGGATCGCCCGTCCGCGTGCAGCGCTCCATGTACTTCGATTACCGAGGCATACGCGACGGCCACACCTGCGCCGCGTCGCGTGCCTCCACCAGATGGTACTTCGCCGAGGGCTATACCGGCCCCGGTTTCGATACTTACCTGCTGGTCCTCAACCCGGAATCGCGGGAGGCCCAGGTGCGCATGGAGCTGGCGCTGCCCTCCGGCGTCCGGATCCTGGATATACCGGTACCCCCTCTGACGCGTCGCACCGTGAGGTTGAACGACGTGGTGCCCGGCGCGGAGGTTTCCGCCTTCTTTTCAAGCGACGTGCCCGTGGTGGCCGAGAGGGCGATGTATTTCGACTGCCAGGGCAGGAAAGGAGGCTCCGTGGCAGCCGGAGCGTCGGCCACCTCGCAGGGATGGTACTTCGCCGAGGGGTATACCGGTGGCGAATTCGACCAGTGGTTGCTCCTCTCCAATCCCTCCAGCGCTACGGTGACGGCCAGAGCATCCTTCCACCGCCGCGACGGGCAGGTCGTCCATCGCGACATAACCCTGCGGCCCCGCTCGCGGGCTACCCTTCACGTGGACGAGATACCCGGATTGGAGGAGGCCGAGGTCTCCACCTCCATCTCCGCCGCCGCACCGGGGGTGGTGGCGGAACGTGCCATGTATTTCTGGTACACGGGGAGCATGGGGAGGGTAGACGGCGGGCACGCGGCCATGGGCGCCGCGGCTCCCGCCTCTCGCTGGTACCTCCCCGAGGGCTACACGGGCCCCGGTTTCGAGAGCTGGCTCCTGGTCGACAACCTGGAGGACGTGGAGGTCACGGTCAGGATCAGCCTCTACGGCGAGAAGGGGAGCGTGGTGATGCGGGAATGGCGCGTGGGGCCGCATTCCCGCTTCACGGTGAAGGAGAACGATCTCCTAAGCGGGCAGGGGGTGAGCGCGGAGGTGCAGGCGCCGGAGGGCGTGCGCCTGGTGGTTGAAGGAGCCTACTATTTCCTCTTCCAGGGCAAGATCGGCGGCGGAAGCTGCTGAACCCCACCTCGCGTGCGAAATCCGTAACCGAAGGGAAGTTACCGGCTTGCCGGGAGAGGATTCGCAACGCCCGCCCGTTGCATGGCTGGGGATAGCGTTAAGATTATACACGGATACCGCGGATACACGGGTACCGCGACGGCCCCCATGCGTCTATATTTAACATTGAGGATATGTTGAAGACGTGGTCCGTTGATCGCGATAGGCCGGCGGATGCGTTGCCGGAAGCTCTAAGGCAATGGAAAACGAGGGGGAGAAGATGAGGGTTATCGCGCTGGGAGGAGCGGGAGCCATGGGGCGTACGGCGGTGAGGGACCTTGCCGCAAGCCCCGAGGTGGACGAGCTGGTCATCGCGGACTACAACCTGGAGGAAGCGCGCAAGCTGGCTGCGGAGCTGGGCGGTAAGTGCGACGCCGTACAGGTGGACGCCGAACGGCACGCCGACCTGGTGGAGGCGGTCCGCGGCTTCGATGTGGCCCTGGGGACGGTGGGCCCCTTCTACAAGTACGAGGCCAAGATGGTGAGGGCCTGCATCGAGGCGGGCACCGATTACGTGAGCATCTGTGATGATTACGATGCCGCGGAGGAGGCCATGGCCCTGGACGGCGAGGCGCGGGAGGCGGGGATCACCGCGGTCACCGGGGTGGGTTGGACCCCCGGCGTCACCAACGTGCTGGCCCGCAAGGCAGTGGATGAACTGGACGAGGTGGACGAGGTGGCCGTTTCCTGGGGATGCCATGCCTCCGACACCGCCGGCAAGGCGGTGACCCTACATTACATACATGCCGTGACCGGCATGATACCCAGTTTCATCGACGGGCGCATCATACGCGTCCCCGCCGGATCGGGGCTGGAGAGGGTGCGCTTTCCGGAGCCCGTGGGGGAGATAGACGTCTTCCACGCCGGCCACCCGGAGCCCATCACCATGCCGCACTTCATCAACGCGCGCACCGTGACCCTTAAAGGGGGGCTGGTGGAGGGATACCTGGTGAACCTGTGCAACTTGCTGGTGAAGCTGCGCCTTACCGACACGGTGCGCAAGAAGGATATCCTGGGCAAGGCCTTCAACGCCGTCCTTCCATATTTGGAAAATATTGGAAGACCACCGGAGAGCTGTTCGGCGTGCCGCGTGGACGTCACGGGGAAGAAGGAAGGGCGGTGGACGCATATCGTATACGGCGCGGCGGCCCACATGGACGTGCTCACCGGCATCCCCGCCGCGGTGGGCGTGCTCATGGTGGGTGAGGGGAAGGTGGAGGCGAAGGGCGTGACCGCCCCGGAGGCCTGCTATCCCCCAGACGTCTTCCTGCGCATGATCGCCGAGAGGGGGGTGCGCCTCTACCGGGGAGATGCCATGCGGGAGCCCCTGGGGTTGTAACCCTGGATTCTGACCGCGGGCTCAATAACCGATGACGTCGTGGCCTCCCTGGCTGCGCCCCATAGGCCCGCCGTAGTCGAAGTACATGGCCCTCTCCGCCAGGATGGAGGGGCTGCCGTCCAGGCAGTTCACATGGATGGAGAACTCCAGGGAAGGCGTTTTCAGGAAAGCGTTGGCGTAGATGGTGTTGCGGGAATAGGGCTCCAACAAGAGATCCTGGGTGAGGATGCCGCCTCCTCGCAGGACATACTCCACGCGCGCGGGTTTCCTCTCCCCCGTGGTATTCTGGACGAGGATCCAGGTCTCAAAGAGCGAGTCGGGGCTGCCGGTGTAGCCCTCGGCGAAATGGAACTGCGAGGCGGGCGCGGCGGCGGCCAGGCTGTTGTGCCCTCCCCTCCAGGTATTCCGGTAGTGGAAGTACATGGCCCGTTCCACCACCACGGGAAGATCCGCGTGAACGTGCGCGCTGAACATCTTGCCCTCGCCCACGTCCACATCCGCGCTGATGGTCAGCCTTCCCATGGATGGCACGAAGTGGCTCACCTCCTTGGTACTCCCGTCCGGGAACATGTAGGTCACCTTCACCGGGGTGCCCTGCCCTTCCTGGTTGGAGACCAGGATCCAGGTGTCGAAGCGGCTTCCCGACCACCCCGTGTAACCCTCGGCCAGGTACCAGTCCGTGCGGGTGCCGGTGGCCGCCTTGCCGCTATGGCCCCCGTCCCAGGCGTTGTTGTAGCGGAAGTACATCACCCTCTCCGCCACCACCGCGCGATTGCACCTGAGATGGGCGCTGACCTCCCTCCCCTCGCCGAGTTCCGCGTCCACGGAGATGCTCGCGCGGCGGCGCCCCGGCACGCTGTAGGTGCGGGAGGTGTATCCCCCTCCCGGGAACAGGTAATCAACGGTCACCTCGCTGGGGAAAGCGTCGGGATTTAGTATGCAGATCCATTCCTCGAAGGGGCTTTGGGGGGTTCCCGTGAAACCCTCCGCGAAGAAGAGGTCCAGCGAGGGGGAATTGACTCCCAGGGCAGAGTCGCCACCCAGGATGCCGCGATGCCGGTAGTACAGGGAGCGCTCGCAGACGAAGCCGCCGCTCCCCTGCACGATGGCGGCCACCCCGCTTTCGCCGGGAACGAGGGAATTCACGAATACGGTGACGCGGCTATGGGCGGGCACCTCCAGGGGGAACGAGCTTTCACGCCCGCCCTCGGTGAGGAAGGTCACGTTCGCCTGCAGGGCGTCGCCCTCCATGTTGCTCAGCAGCAGGTATTCGTCGAAACCCGGCTGGGTGCTGCCCTCCGCGAAATACCAGGTGGTGGGGAGCTGCGAGGAGGAGGTGTTCAGGCAGGAGGCCTCCACGGGCTCCAGGCCATCCGCCGTGGCCCGGGCCACGTTGCGCACGGAAGCTCCCAGGGGAAGGTCGTTCCCCACCTGCACGGTGAAGGTCACTACCGCCTCCTCTCCGGGAGCGATCTCCCCCGCAGGTTCGCCGGGGGAATGCACGGAGAGGCCGGAAAAGAGGGGCGATGAACCGCCGACATCCGGTACCGCCGTTCCGTTGAGGGTAGTGCTCCCAGAGAGGTAGCTGGTATGTTCCGGTAGGCCGTCCGTGATGACCGTGCCCGTGGATGCGAGGTACCCGTCGTTCAGCAGCCTCAGGGTGTAGGTTATGACCGAGCCGCGGTTCACCTCCCCGGGGGGTGAGGCGGTCTTGTCCAGGGCCAGGTGGGCTTGGGGGGAGAAGGCGTAGCCGATGGCGTAATTTTCCGAGGGCGTGTTCGTCCTGCCGTTGAACCACATCTTGAAGCGGGTGGCGTCGCCATGACCGTCGAAGCTGGTTGAGCTGTAGAGCACGCTGGGGGTATAGGTGCGCACGTTGCGCCAGGGGACGCCGTCGCTGATATGGAAGATGGGGTTCGCGGGGTCCTTCGTCCAGTTGATGCCGTCCGTGGAGAGGGCATGGCCGATGCCCTCGTGGGCCGCGGATACGCCCCCCGAGTACCACAAGTGCCACTGCCCGGAGCCATCCCTCAGGACCTCCCCGCTGGTCACGTAGTTGCTGTCCCATTCCCCGGGCGCTCCCAATCCCAGGACGGGGGAGTTGCCGTAGCGCGTCCAGTAGTTGCCGTCGGCGCTGTAGGCCAGCCCGATGACCTGCACCCCTCCCGTGGTGCCGTCGAAGTACATGGTGAAGGAGTAGTCGAAGGGATCCCCCCCGCTGTTGCTGGCGCCCGGGTTGTAAAGGACGGACACCGGCCCGTAGGTGCCGCGGTTCCAGTCCGGCCAGGTCCCGGTGACCAGGGGGTGGGATGGATCCTGGGAAACCACCTGGTCATTGGCCCAGTTTACCCCGTCCGCGGAGTCCGCGGTGCGCATGTTGTCGATCTTGTAGTCCATGACGCCTGTCCAGTACCAGATCTTGTAGTAATAGGGGCCTGCGCCGAACCCTTCCGGGACATAGACCACCTTGGCGTGATAGCCTCCGGACTGGATGCCCTGCATCTCCACGGGCGCGCTCCAGTTTATGCCATCATTGGAATAAGTTACCGCCTCGTTGTGGGTGGCGCCCGGCTCGTTGCCGTAACCCCCGTACCACATCTTGTAGTAGTAGGATGCCCCGTGGCCGGAGAACGCGGCGGGGTCGTATATCACGCTCGGGTAATAGGCGCGATGGCCGGCCGGATCGTAGATGGGGTTGGAGGGATATTCCATCAAGTCGGCTTCGTCCGCCAGCGCCGGGCCCATCCCCGCGTAGAAAGCGGCCAATGCCAGGGTAAGGGCCAGCAGAACGCGGATCACCGGGCGCACCATGGCTCTCGTCATTTCATCGCTCCCGTCTTGCCACCGGCACGGGTATGGCATACCGTAGTGCTTCTTCCTCTCCCGCGGGCAGTCCGCTCGTTCCCGCTGCCGTCGTTGCGGGAAACCCGTGCTTTCTGCCGCGTCGCCTGTTGACGCCGCTTGCCGCCATCGGCGCCCTTCGAGCGGCTTAAACAGGCATTTAGTAATTTTACAGTCTCATTATCGGTGTATACGCCCCCTTTTTTGGCGAATATCCGGCGAACGGAACGTATATGGAAGCCTGCGGATTATAAGGCGGGTGAACGGAAACGAGGGATATGACGCGGGGGTGAAAGCGAGCGGCGGGAACCGTTAGGCGGCGGGCTGTTTGCAGGCAACCGGCGGGTAACGGCAGGCAAGCGCGGGCTGGGGGGCGGGAACGACGGGCTTGGCATGCCCTTTGTCGCGGGCAAGGGAGGAAAGTGGGGATGCATTATCTTGCGTGATTTTCGAGCACGATCGATTGTCCGGCAACGGAACCGCTTGCGGTGCGTTGTAGCGAGGGCGCGCGGCGAGTGTCTAGGTTCAGAAACATGGTGGACACCCCCTATACTTGCTTTGTAGTAAAAGAAGCAGAGCAAGGAGGTGTCCATGAAGGACTGTATCGGAACCCCTACTAGTGCACTTCCAATTTGATACGCCTAAACCCGGCTAACGGGCAACCCGCTGCCGAGTGCTCCCTGTTCCGCCATGTAAGGTACCTGCCGATCCTTTTCCTGCGCTCATCATGACCCATGTCGTCGCTGTTGCTCAAGACGAACTTCTTCAGGGATGCGAAATGCGCCTCTATGGCGTTCAGCCAGGAGGCATAGGTAGGGGTCCAGGCCACCTCTAAGTTGTTGGCCGCGATGAAGGAGGCGATGTCCTTGTGTTTGTGGGAGGAGAGATTGTCCATGATGAGGTGGATGCGGATCTCCCGCGGGTAGCAGGCGCGCAGCCTGCGCAAGGCCGCCAGCACATCGGCCGATGTCTTTCTCTTGCGCACCATTCCCTCGAGGCAGTCGGCATGGACGTCGTAGAAGGCGAGCAGCTGCTCGGTGCCTGAAAGCCTGCGATAGGTGGCCCGCAGCCTGGAGCGTTTCTTCTTCGCGAACCATCCGGTCCCGTGGATGGGGCGAAGCTCCATGGGGCCGAACTCGTCGTAGCAGACCACCACGCCTCCCTCTGGCTCTTGCTCGTACAACTCTAGGATGCGGTTTTTTTTACCTCGAAATCCGGATCGGGGCTCTTCTTCCAGGTGCCGGTCCTCTGGTGCGTGATTCCCTCCCTGCGCAGAAGCCTTCTGACCCACTCGTCCGTCACCTCGGGCAGGATGCCCTCTTTACGGCAGTAATGGTTGAGTTTCTTCACCGACCAGGTGGTGAAGGGCAGCCCCAGGTCCTCAGGGCGGGATAGTGCCACCTTGATGAGCTTCCTTACCTGCTCGCTGGAGATGGAGGAAGCCCTTCCCTCCGGATTGGGCGGCCTCTCGAAGGTGGAGAAGCCAGAGGAATTGAAGCGCTTCGTCCAGTCGTACACCACTGTGAAGTGGCACCCCACCCGATCGGCGATCTCGCTGGCCTTCCTGCCCTCGGAGGCCTCCTTCACGATCCTGTAGCGCTCGTAGTTGCGGACCGGCATTTTCTTGTCCTTCAGCTTTTCATCTAGCAGTTCGTACTCCTTCTTGGTAAGCTTTCTGACAAGAGCAGCTGGCATAATACCCTCCTTTCTCCAAGGGTATTATACCATCAAATACTAGGCTATACTAGTTGTAGTTGCACTAGTAGGGGTTCCGATACAGTCCTTCATGGACACCTCCTTGCTCTGCTTCTTTTACTACAAAGCAAGTATAG
>CAKZMC010000026.1 GCA_937128055.1 uncultured Actinomycetes bacterium
CCGTCCCGCCCGCAACCCTCTCCCCTCCGCCCCCTGCCAGCCCCGCAAGCGGGGCAGTGCGCGCCGCCGGCGCCTCCGCCCCCGCCCGCCGCCGCCCTCCCCGCCCGCCGCGTCGCGGCCGGACCGCCTGGCCCTCAAGGCGAGCGCCGCAGGGAGCGGTAGAGCTCGCTTATGGAACCGAGGGCGGCCTCGGGAGAAACCTCCGGGATGATGCGCCCGAGGCGGTAACTCCCGACTCTCTCCGCGGGGGCGCCGAGGTCGAAGCAGCACAGGGGCACCCCCATGTCCATCATTTCCTGGACCACGAAGGAGAAGGTCTCCGGCCATATCGAGGGGAAAAAGCCCACGTTCACCCCGTGCCTCTCCAAGAGCCCGGGCAGGTCTTCCCTGCGGTAGTAGCCGGTGACTTCCAGGTTCTCCAGGGGCGGGCGGCTGGCCAGCTCGCCGATGACCACCACTTTCGCTCCCGGCATCTCCTTCTCCATGAGCCTCGCAACCTCGACCACCATGTTGCTCCCCTTCGCGTAGCTGAGCCGGCCGACCACCCCCACCGTCAGGCCCCTCCCGAAATCCAGCCGCGGCTTCCCCAGCCCGGTACCCGCCGGGCCGTGGGGGGCGACCTCGACCCTGCCGGAGAGGCGGGGATAGAAATGCTCCAGTATATCCCCACTGCTGCGGGAGAAGCAGCGGATGGAATCGGCGCAGGCCAGAAGCCCTTCCCAGGTCTCACGCCAGCTGTCCGGGTCACAGCCCGGATAGGCGGAGAACTCGTTGCGGGGAAGGCATCCCCTGCAGGTTTCCATGTCCGGCCGTCCGCAGTGGAAACCGTCGGCCGCGATGAGGTTGAAGCTGGGGCATACGGGGAAATAGTCGTGCAGGGCCACGGTCAGCGCCGCGCCCGTCCGCCTCACCGTCTCGCCCAGGAAGCCCACCGCCTCCAGCGGCTCCGGGAAGGAGACCAGGTCGTTGTAGAAGACCTCGCCGACCCCCACGGGTTCCAGCAGCGGGAGCAACTCTTCCAGGTCCCGCAGACAGAAGGAGGCGTGGTGCTCCCGGAAGAGGCATTCCAACCGGTAGAGGCCCCATCCCCGGTCGTAGGTCAAGAGCAGCACCGGCCGGGAATCCCGCAGCCATTCCTTGACCAGCAGGTCGCGGAAGGTCTCCGCCCCTCCCCCCAGCCGGTGGTCCACAAGCAGCACCGCTTTCCCGCCCGCCTCTCCGGCGAGCAGGGTGGCCATCAGCTCGCGGTAAGGCCCCAGCGGGTCCTTCTTGGCAAATATATCCAGCATAACGTTGTAATGCGGGTACCTCCTGAAGACCGTGGCCACGTGCCTCTCCAGCAGCTCGTTCCTGCGCCGCGGAGCGAAGGTGCCCCCCGACTTGTGATATACGAAGAGGTTGGGGACGGCCACGTTGCGGTACCCGCGCGCGTAAGCCCGCAGGCACCAGTCGTTCTCCTCCCCGTAGCCGGGGCTGAAGGCCTCCTCGTCGAAATTTCCCAGTTCCTTCCAGGCGGACAGGTTCACCCCCATGCAGAAGCCGATCCCCGTGGGCAGGTCTATCCACCGCCCGGGCTTCACGCGCCGGAAGGGTCGGTCAACCTCCTCCACGGGCAGGCCGGCGAAGATGGGGTTATCCTCGTTGATGACGGGGAAGCTGCAGACGGTGCCGGCATTGGTGAAGGGGGTGGCGCTGGCGACCCTTGCGTCCTCGAAGACGGGGGCCATGAGGCGCTGCAGCCACTGTGGAGGCACCTCCACGTCCGAGTTGAGGACCACGAAGTGGTTCCGTGCGTGCCCCGCGGCGCGGTTCACCGAATGGACGAAGCCGCGGTTCCCGTCGTTGCGCAGGATGACCGTCCCCTGAAGTTCCGAGGCGATTCTTTCCATATACTGCCAGACCCTGCCGTCGCTGCTGCAGTCGTCCACCATGATGAGGCGGTAGGGGGTGTCGGTGTTCCTCCTGATGCTCTCCACCAGAGCCCGCAGGTCCTCCAGCCCGTCGTGCACGGGGATGATGAGGTCCACCGTCTCCGCCAGGGGAGGGAACTGGGGTTCCTCCCGTAAGACAAGGTCCAGCGCGTCCCCGAGGTAGAGCAGCCGGGAGCCGCCGGCCAGCCGCGCGGATTCCCGGGAGAGCCTGACGTATTCCGCAAGGGAGCGGAGGTCGCGCCGCGCGAGGAAGAAAACCGCTTTCCTCAAGGGATTGAGCCCCAGCATGCGCGTCAGCCCGTAAATCCTCCTTAATTTCCCGGGCCTTCCGGGAAAGGGCAATTCCACGGGGAAAGACACGCGCGACCCGTCCTCCAGCGTGAACTCGAGGTGGTAACGCGCGCCGGCGCCCCCCATGTCCCCGCAGGCGTAGAAGCTCCCCTTGAGTGCGCGCACCTCGCCGGAAGCGTCGTACTCGTGGACCCTCTCCAGGCCGAAGAGGGCGGGGTAAACCCGCTCCCCTTCGCCGGTGACCCTGAGCGTGCACCCCGTGATCCTCAGGTCAGGGTGGCGGGCCCAGCCCCTGATGCTCAGGCGTCCTCCCGGGGCGGGACCGGCGCTCTCGATGACGACGCGGAGGCCGTCCGCCTCCATGACGGTTTCCCCCGCGGCTCGCATCTCCTTTTCCCTGTCACGGCCGGACAATCGCGACCTCCACACGTAAGCGCCGGAGCCATGCGGCTCCCGCTCAGGAACCGGTGTAACCCTCGGCGAAATACCAGTCGGAAGAGGGCTGCATGATCCCCTGGGAAGCGTGCCCTCCCCGGCGTCCGTAGTAATTGAAGTACATGGCGCGCTCCGCCGCCACCGCCCGGCCTCCCACCTCCTCGACCAGCACCGAGACGTCATCGGAGGGAAGGAGGGCGTCCACGAGCAGGGTGTAGCGGGCGCCGGCTGGTATTTCCTGGTATATCTCCCTCTGCAACCCTCCCGGCGTCATAAGGGAGATCCTCACCGTCGCCTTTTCCCCGCCGGGATTCCCCACCACCACGTACTCGTCGAAGTCACCTCCGGTGTAGCCTTCCGCCAGGTACCAGCGGGAGGCCGCGGCGCGGGAGCCCATGGCGCAACTGCCCCCCGCCTTGCCCCGGTAATTGAAATACATGGAGCGCTCCGCCACCACCGGGACGTCGCTCCCCACGAACACGGCCACCTCCGACGCGGGCAGGTGGGCATCCACGTGCAGGGTGTACCGCGAGCGCGGCGCGACCACCGCTTTCACCGTCTTGTTCTCCTTTCCCCCGGGGCGGCAGAGGCGGAACTCCACCGCCGCCGCACGGTCGTCCGGGTTGCCCACCGTGATCCAGGTATCGAAACCCTCGCCCGTGTAGCCCTCCGCGAAGTACCAGTTGTTGGAAAGACCGGCGGCGCCCTCGGCGGTGTGGCCCCCCTTGCGGCCCCCGCTGTCGAAATACATGGCCCTCTCCACCGCGATGGGCCCCGTGGACCTGACCCGCGCCGAGAACTCGCATGAGGAAAATTCTGCCAGGGCGTCCACGCCCAGGCTCAGCCTCGTCGAGGGAGGCAGCGCCAGCTGCACGGTGCGGTTGTAGCCGTCCTGGCGCAGCAGGTCCACGTAGGCCGTGGCCCCCTGCGTCTCCGGGTTGTAGAGCACTATCCAGGCGTCGAAGGACTGGGCGGTGTAGCCCTCCGCCAGGTACCAGCTGCTGGAGAGGGCGGGCACGCCCGGGCTGCAGGAACCGCCGTCGCAAGTCCCCCGGTAGTTGAAATACATGGCCCTCTCGGCCACTATCGGCCGCCCCGCCCTCACCCGCACCGAGACGTCCTCTCCCTCTATGAAGTCGTTTACGTGCACCGTCCTGCGGGTGAAGGGAGGCATGCCCACCTCCACCTCGCTCGCGTATCCCCTGCCGCTCACCATCCTCACCGTGGCGCTGGTGGCCTCCGCCGCGGGGTTGGCCAGCACGATGTACTCGTCGAAGTTCTCCGCGCGCAGGGCGACCATGGCGCTGCGCAGGCCCAGGAGGCCACGGAGCTGTTCTCCGCTTATCGTCACCCGCGCCGCGCTGCCGTTGAAGGTCGCCCGCCTCACCCTGCCGCTGGGCGTGCGGTCCGAGAGATCGATGGAGTAAAGGGTCCCGATGTAGGTGCCCGGGCTGGCGTTGAGCCGCGATTCGATGTCCTCGCGGGAAAGGGTCACCGTCCAGCGGGCGTGGGGGTTGGCGGAATCCACGCAGTAGGGATCGGGAACCCCGCGAAGGTAGGGCACGGGCGTTCCCCCCCACACGTCCTCGTTGTTGTCGGTGTGGCCGCCGCAGGACGAGGAATAGAAGCACTGCGCCACCTGGCCCCCGTAGGCGAGGACCTGCCTCGAGGTGGCGTCCACCGCCTGCACCCAGCCCGAGTCCTTTTCCTTGTCGTAGCCGCGGTAGTACTGGCAGTGCACCTCGTCGCAGATGTCGAAGTTGGAGGAGGCGTGCTTCCCCATGGCGCGCACCGCGTAGGACCTCGCCGCCACCGCCTGGGCCTTCACCGCCTCGCCGGGCCAGCTTCCGGGCACCTCGTCCAGCCCCTTGAGGTAGGTCTCGAAACCGCTCACCAGGATGGCCCTCAGGCTGAGGGGTGAGCCGTACGCGTTGAGTTCCAGGGGAGTGCCGCCGGTGAGGTGGCGCACCCCGCGGTTGCCGTTCTGGGGGAGGCGCAGCACGTTGTCATCGGCCGACCCCCGCGCGTACAGGGGCTTGGAGGCGCTCCCGTAGGAAGCGCCGTTGAGCAGCGTGCCGTCTGGCCTGTAGATCCAGAAGCCACCCGATGAGCTCGGCTTGACCGTCCAGGTGCCGCCCGGGGTTACGACTCCCCCGGGGATATCGCCGTCGGAGGTGTAGAGCACGAAGGAGCCGCTCTCCGCCGCCAGCTGCACGGACGCCATCCCCTCCAGGAGCCCCACCCTGATGGTGGGAGGACAGGACCAACCGCTCACCTGGGTGCCCCGGTAATAGTAGGTGAGTATGTTCTGGTAGTTATGTCCGGCCGCCGCCATGCCCCGCGCGCCGTACTGGCACATGCCCACCCCGTGGCCCCAGCCGGAACCGTCGAAGACGTAGCTCTGCCGCAGGGCCAGCGCCTGCCCCGGCCCCAGCGGGAACAAGAGGGTCACGAGCAGGCAGAGCGCTGCCGGCATCGCCGCCAGCCAGAGGCGCGATGCGCGCGCCCTCGCGGTCCCGCGGCATGCCGCCGGCCGCGGGCTCCTGCCAAGGCCGACCTGTTTCTTCCTCGCGTAAATGTTGCCCATTACCCTAACCGCCTCCTGCCATATACCTGCTTTGCCCTGCGACTCTTGCTTCCCCGCAAAGCCTCCGCGACATCCCCGGCGGGCGTCTTGCCCGCCGAAGCCTCCTCCGCCCGGGGCATGCGCGCCGCCTTCACGCGCCCCGCGCGCGCCTTAGGCCTTCTCCCTCCCTTTTGACTGTTCCCAGAGGCGGTCCAGTTCCTCCAGGCTCATGCGGACCATGTCCTGCCCATCCTCCCGGCACTTCTTTTCCATTTCCTGGAAACGAGAGAGGAACTTGCGCGAGGCGCGTCTCAGCGCCACCTCCGGGTCCACTCGATAGTGCCGGCACACGTTCACCAGGGTGAAGAGCATATCCCCCAGCTCTCCCTCCAGGTCTCCCTCGCCGCGGCGCAGCACCTCCTCGATCTCCCGCAGCTCCTCCCTCAGCTTGGGAAGCACTTCCTCTCCCGCCTCCCAGTCGAATCCCACCCGCGCCGCGCGCGACTGCAGCTTGAAGGCGTACACCAGGGAGGGGAGGCCTTCCGACACCCCGTCCAGCAGCGACGGCGCGCCCTCTTTCTTCTCCCGGCCCTCTCTCTCCTCGGCCTTTATCTGCTCCCAGCGCGCGACCACCTCCTCCGGCGTATGCAGCTCTGCCTCGGCGAAGACGTGCGGGTGGCGGCGCACCAGCTTCTCGACGATGAGGCGCAGGACGTCCTCCATGCCGAAGGCCCCCTCTTCCCGCCCGAGCTGGGCGTGCAGGGCCACCTGGAGCAGCATGTCTCCCAGTTCCTCGCAGAGGTGGTCCCAGTCGTGGTGGCGGATGGCGTCCACCGCCTCGTGGGCCTCCTCCACCATGTGCCGGGCCAGCGTCTCGTGCGTCTGCTTGCGGTCCCAGGGACAGCCGCCGGGGCCGCGCAGCCTGGCCACCACCTCCAGGAGCCTCCGAAAGTCGTATATCTCCGCCTCCGGAAGCGGCGGGACGAAGATGCTGGTCAGGTGGTCGAAACGCTCGGCCCGGTCGAGTTCCTCCAGGGGGATCCTCTCCACCCGTTCCCCCCCTCCGCCCGCGCCGGCCACCACCACCACCTCGTGTTCCGGGGGATAGGCTTCCAGCAGGGACAGCTTGACGTCGGACGCCTTCATGCGCGAGTCAACCTGCGCGATGACCGCTCCCAGCCTCGGGTCGAGAGGGGCGCACTCACCCGCCGCCAGCCGCTCGCCGTCGAGGAGCAACGCGCCCTCCAGGGGATCGATACCCAGGGGGCAGAGCACGGCGTCGAGGAAGCTGACCGCCGGGTGGACGCGCACCTCGGCCCCCGACGCCAGCAGCAACTGCACGGACCTTTCCGCCACCAGGGGATGGCCCGGCACGGCATAATAGGCCTTTCCCCTCTCCTCCGCCGCCCGCAGGACCTCCTCCGCCATGCGGCGGTAGGCCTCCTCCATGTCCCTTGCGCCCTCGTAGCAGTGGTCCAGGAAGCGCAGGCGCGCCCCGCGGGAGCCCAGCTCCTCCACGCAGGGGTGCCGGGAGGTGCGCACCAGTATTTCCTCACCGCTCTGCAGCAGCTCCCAGGCGCGCAGGGTTATGAGGTCCGACGGCCCCGGCCCCAGGCCCAGCACATGTACCACCGGCCTGCCGGACGGCTTGCTCTTTCCCTTGCTTCCTTTCTCCATGCCTCCCCTTCTCGGGATCCCGCCTTCCTCCATGCACTTTCCCCCATCTCGATGCATTTCTCCCTTCCCGCATGCTTTCCCTGCAAACCCACCCGGCAACACATTCACGAGCGCTCTCTCCCCCGCCCGCGCTCCTCGCCTTTTCCACTGATCCAGTATGCGCGACCGGAAAGCGAAGATGAAGCCCCTCGCCGGCAGCGGCTCTCCGCTGACACCCAAGCGCTCCCGGCGGACACGACAAGATCTCCGCTGATGCCCAGGCACCCTTCATAAGCAGCACAGATGATCCTGCCTTCGTCGCAATGCCGGGCGCTCCGCCAATATCACTATCGCCGGTGAGCGGTGATGACGCGCGCCCGGGAAATCGCTTTACTGGCATACGGATTGCCCCTATCATATAGCGAGGGCTTGTCGGGAGGCATTCCGCGCACGAGCGGGAAAGGAACAAGTGGCCTTGACCGCCATTCCCTCCACGCCGGCTATGCGGGGCCGCGAAGCGTGCTCGTCCAGTCCAAGAGGTCTCCCCCGATTATGCCCGCCATGGTGGGTGCATGGCGCTATCTTCCGCGAGGGAAAGGTGGCATGCAGGCAGGAAATCGCGGTGTGCTCATGTCCGCAATGAGCTCGGGGAGGAAGATCATCAAGGCGACCCCGACCAGGATATGGGTCCTGTTCGGGTTTCTCCTCTCCCTCTCCTGCGGGCAGTTCCTCTACAACCTCCGCTCCAGCCAGGGATACTTGTCGGAAAACCTCCTGTATTTGCCTTGCTATCACCTGTGCTACCTGCTGGCCGCCGGGTTCCTGGGCGTGCTCCTCCTGGCCCTGTCGGCGTGGATCGCTTCGCGCGTCTGCGGCATATGCTTCCGTGATTCCTTCCGGGACAGGACGGGTGCCTGCCTGTTGCTGCCACTCCTGCTTCCCCTCTCCTTTACCGCATATCCCTCGGGAGACGTGGCGCGCAACATTTACGTGCTACTCGTGCTCGCCGCATGCCTCTTCCTGCAACTTCTCCTCATGTTCCGCGCGGCCAGATCCCGCCGACGCCTGCCCCAATTCTGCATCTTCTTCGTCCTCCTGATGTTCATGGGCGCCGCTTTCGCGCTGCGCGTGCAGTGCTATTTCGCCATACAGAGGTACACGGATTCCGACGAGGCCGTCATCGGGCTCATGGCCCGGCATATCCTCTACCAGGGGGAGAGGCCCGTCTTCTTTTATGGTCAGGCATACAACGGCTCCCTCGACGCCTACGTAACGGCCCTCCTCTTCTTCTTCCTCGGGCCGGTTACCTCCGGGCCGAAGCTATCCGCCATGCTCCCCTTGCTGGTTGCCATCCCCCTCGTTTACCTGGCCGGAAGGGAGCTCCACGACTACCGCACGGGCCTGTGCGCGGCGGCCCTCCTGTCCTTTTCGCCCGCTCTCCTGATCGTCCTCTCCACCCAGCAAGTTGGGGGATTCACCTGGTCCCTGCCGCTCATCGCCCTGTCGTTTTACCTGCTGCTAAGGATGAGCGACGGGCGTTATCTCAATAAGCACCCCCTCCTCCCGTGGCTGGCGGTGGGGTTCCTCTGCGGCCTCATGTTCTATGTCCAGCCCATCACCATCCCCGTGATCGCCGCCATCTTCATCTTCCTCTTCATCAGGCATCGCCGGCTGCCGTTGCTTCCTCTGCTGGCAGGCACGCTCGCGGGCTGCCTTCCCCTCCTCTGCTACAACCTGGGACACCGTTTCGCTTCCCTCAGGGATATCGGCGCGCAGGCCATTCCCTTCTCCGCAAGGCAGTTGATGAACAACCTACACAACGAGGCCTTCACCGCCATGCCGCTCTAGCTGGGCGTCAAGAGCCTGCGTGATTTTCACTTCTTGGTTCACCCCCTGGTAGCCCTGCTGGTCGCGCTCCTCTTCGCCTGCTCCCTGGCCTACCTCCTTTTGCGCCTGCTCAAGCTGACCGCAGCGACGGTCTTCTCCCCGAAGGCCGCCTCCCCCGCGGTCGTTTCCGGAGCGGACTCTCCCGAGAGGGATGCGCCCTCGAGAGGCCTTTGTGGGGGAGGCGCTTCCACGGCGGCCGCTTGCGGGGAGTCCGTGGAGTCAACGGCGGAGAGGGACGGTCTTTTCCTCTGCCTGGCCTCCGTGACGCTGGGGCTGGCATCCTACGCGCTCTCCGATTACGTAACCGTCAACCCGGAATACCCGCGCCAGCTCGTCTTCATCTATGTCCCGCTCTTCCTTGCCCTCGGCTGTTTTCTCTTCCGCATGGTGGACCTCTGCGGGAAGAGATGGGGGGGCAGGCGCGTCGCTTCCGCCGCCACCCTGCTGGTCGTTGCCGCCCTGGCTTCCCTGAACCTGGTGGGCCTGGCCGACCTGGAGAGGCCGGGCACGCATTTTTTCTACAACCGGAACGGTTATTACGAGTTGCAGGCCTTCCTGCACCGTAACGGGATCAGCAACGTTTACACGGGATACTGGACGTGCTACAAGCTCGTCTTCGAGTCCGGGGAGAGTATCCGTGCCTCCCCCCTGGCCGGCCCGGTCAAGACCGACCGCTACCAGTTCTACACCGAGTGGGTCGATAAGGCCGAAAGGATCGCCGTGGTCTTCGAGGATTTCTACCCCTGGTCCCTCGCCTTCATGGAAGAGGGTCTGGAGTCCGCGGGAATCGGCTATGAGAAGACGAGCGTCGGTTTCTACGTCATATACTGGGACTTTTCCCGCCGGCCCGACATACGCGCTTTCAACCTCCCCGAATAGCGCGCATGCCGCGCTTTCCCGTCAATTGTCAGGCAAGTCTGATGGGTCCGCCTCCGGGGCGGCGGCCGCCCCGAGCATCGCGGCCAGGCGGACGGTGTGCTCGTAACCCCATGCGCCGCTCCCCTCCTCCCCGCAGAGAAGCACCAGCTCGCGCAGGTTGCGCCGGTACCGCGCGCCATGCCACGGATAGGCGGGTCTCCCCGCCTCCGCGACCACCCTCTCCACCTGCTCATCCGCCGCCCGCAGGCGCAGAACCACGTCTCCCCCCTCGCGCCCTATCTCCCTCACCCCCGCCGCCACACACGCCAGGCGCAGACGCGCCACGGCGAATAGCGCGTCCACCTCCGGGGGCGGAGGTCCGTAGCGGTCCCTCACCTCATCGTACAGGGAGGTTATCTCCCCCTCCTCCCCGGCTTCCGCCAGGCGCCGGTAGATCTCCACGCGGCGCGAGGTGCGCGAGACGTATTCCTCCGGCACGTACGCCCGCAGGGGGAGGTCTATGGTCACCTCCGAGCTGCGGGGGCGCTTTCTTCCCCGCAGTTCGTCCACCGCCTCCGCCAGCATGCGGCAGTAGAGCTCGAAGCCCACCGCCTCCACGTGGCCGTGCTGCTCAGGTCCCAGGAGATTGCCCGCCCCCCGGATCTCCAGGTCCTTGAGCGCCACCCGCAGCCCCGCGCCCAGTTCCGAGAAGTCGCGCACCACCTTGAGCCGTTGCGCCGCCCCCTCCGTCATGCGCCCGCCGGGGCGGAAGAGGAAGAAGGCATAGGCCTGGCGGTCGCTCCGCCCTATCCTGCCGCGCAGGTGGTAGAGCTGCGAGAGCCCGAGGCTCTCCGCCCCGTCCACGATGAGGGTGTTCACGTTGGGGATGTCCAGGCCCGACTCCACGATGGTGGTGCACACCAGGACGTCCGCGCGATGGGCGATGAAATCATCCATCACCCGCTGCAGCCTCTCCTCCCTCATCTGGCCGTGCCCCACCACGACGCGCGCCTCCGGGACCAGCTCGCGCAGGCGCCTGGCGGCCCGCTCGATGCTCTGCACGCGGTTGTGCACGTAGAAGACCTGTCCCTCGCGGGACAACTCCTTGCTTATCGCCTCCCGCACCAGCCTTTCGTCATAGGGGCCAACGGAGGTGATCACCGCCCGGCGGTCCTCGATGGGGGTGTCGATGACGCTCATGTCACGCAGGCCGGAGAGGGACATCTGCAGGGTGCGCGGTATGGGAGTGGCGGTGAGGGTGAGCACGTCCACGCTGCGTTTCAGCGCCTTCAACCTCTCCTTCTGGGCCACCCCGAAGCGGTGTTCCTCGTCCACGATGACCAGCCCGAGGTTCGCCATCTGCACGTCCTGCTGCAGCAGGCGGTGGGTGCCGATGACCACGTCCACCTCGCCCGAGGCGACCTTCTCCAGGAGCTCCCTCTGCTCCCGCGGACCCCGGAAACGCGACAGGACCTCCACCCGCACCGGGAAGGAAGAGAACCTCTCGCAGAAGGTGCGTTGATGCTGCTGGGCCAGGACGGTGGTGGGTACCAGGACCGCCACCTGCCTGCCGTCCATCACCGCCTTGAAGGCGGCCCGCACCGCCACCTCCGTCTTGCCGTATCCCACGTCCCCGTATACCAGGCGGTCCATGGGAACCGGCTTCTCCATGTCCTCCTTGACCTCCCTGACGGCCTTCTCCTGATCCGGCGTTTCCGTGAAGGGGAAGGAGTCCTCCAGCTCCCTCTGCCAGGGATCGTCCGGGGAGAAGGCATGCCCCTCGTGGGCCATGCGCTCCGCGTAGAGGCGCAGGAGGTCCACGGCCATATCCCGTGCCGCAGCGCGGGCGCGGCGCTTCACGCGGTGCCAGTGGTGGCTGGAGAGGCGGTGCACGGTGGGCTTCTCCGCGCCCACGTAGCGGTGCACGAGGTCTATGCGGTCGCTGGGAACGTAAAGCGTGTCCCCTCCCGCGTAGCGCAGCAGGAGGTATTCCCTGAGCGACCCCTCCACCTCCTTTTCCACCAGGCCCCCGTAGACCGCGATGCCGTGGTTGACATGCACCACGTAGTCGCCCTCCTCCAGGTCCCACCAGCCCTCCACCGGGCGGCCGGACGCCGGCCTCCCCACCGCGGCCCTGGCGCGCCACCTGCTGAATACGTCCCGCTCCGAGATCACCGCCAGCTTCTCCTCGGGGAGCCGGAACCCCCTCCCCCAACTCCCGCGGCAGAGGGTCAATGCGCCGCGTCCCCCCCTTTGCCCGCACGCAACGGGGATACCCTCCTCTTCCAGGAACTCTCTCATCCGCGAGCCGCGCCCCTCCGTATCCACGAGCAGCCATACCTCCCACCCGAGGCCCAGCAAGGCGCGGAGGTCCTCCACCAGCACTTCCATGCGCCCCCGGTATTCCGCCGTCCCGTGCACATGCAGGAAGGCATGGGCAGTCGCGGCCATGGGGTCCAGCTCCACACGGAGGGGAAAGCGGGCCTTCCCGTCAAGCCCGAGAAGCCCCTCGGCGCCCATGGCCCGCAACCTCTCCCTCACGAGAGCGGGCTGAGAGAAGACCACCCCGGCTTCCTCTCCCAGGAGATCGAACAGGCGGGCCTCCGCTGCAAGCGGTGTACGCACCGGGTAAACCGCGACTTCCGCCACCGCCCCTTCCCGCGAACGCTGGTCGACGGGGCTGAAAAAACGCACCCTCTCCACGCGGTCCCCGAAGAACTCCACCCTCGCCGGGAAGGGAAGCGCGGGGTCGTAAACGTCCAGTATGCCGCCGCGCACGGCGAAATGCCCCGCCCCTTCCACCAGGTACTCCCGCTGGTATCCCATGTCTGCCAGGCGCCCCACCGCTTCCTCCATGTCCATCTCCGCACCCACCGTGAAGAGCAGCGGCGCCACGTCCTCCCTTCTGCCGGGCAGGGGCTGGCAAAGGGCCCTCGCCTCGCACACCACCGCCACGTGCTCCCCGCCGCCTATAGAGGCGAGGGCGCGCGAGCGCAGCGAGACCGCCTCCGCGTCTTCCACCCTCTCCCCCACGATGACCAGCTCCCGCAAGGGCAGAGCCTTCACCGCTTCCCTGCCCAGAACCTCTGCCAGCTCCTCCTCCATCTCCTCGGCGGCCTCCCTGCCGGGGACAACCACCACGAGGGGACCGCTGCAAGCCGCGAAGAAGCAGGCAGCCAGGAAGGGGTGTGCCTCCTCGCCGGCGCCTATGACCAGGCGCCCGCGGCAATCTCGCCATCCCGGCAGCCGTTCCTCGAGGATGCCCTCCAGCCGCTCCTTGACAAGCAGCAGGGCGCCCGGCTGCGGGCTACCGCCATTCATCCTCGCGGCGTCCTTCATCTCCTCCCCTCGCCGCCGTTTTTCTGTTCTTCGGCAACGCCTCAAAGGCCTCGGTGTGGACACCCAGGCCTGTCACTATTCTACACCCAGCGCTCCTCTTCCCCGATGCGGGGCCGCAGGACGAGGTGATTCTTGCGGGGTGGGGTCCGTTTCCCTATAATTGTTTAGTCGATCCGCGGCACCGCGGATATGATTTGCGACAAGAGGTGTTGAAGATGCAGACGGTATTGAACGCGGTCCCCCGTTCGCACAAGGGAAAGCAAGCGGCGAAGCGGCTGCGGCGCGAGGGGCTCATTCCCGCCATTCTTTACGGGCACAAGTTCGATCCCGTGCTCCTGGCCCTCGAGGAAAAGTCCTTTCTTGCCGCCCTGAGGCGCGAGAAGGGACTGCACGGTCTCCTGAGCCTTAAGGTCGCGGGCGACAGGGATGGGCACACGGTGGTCGTCAAGGAGGTGCAGCGCGACCCCCTTAAGGACCATGTGCTCCACGTTGACCTGCAGAGGATACACGCCGACGAGGAGCTGCACGCCGTCGTATCCCTGCACTTCAAGGGCGAGCCGGTGGGAGTCAAGGCGGGCGGCATCCTGCAGCATTACCTCTACGAGGTAAACGTGCAATGCCTGCCAAAGGACCTTCCGGAATACATCCCGGTGGATGTGTCCCACCTGGACCTGAAGGAGAACCTGCGGATAAGTGACCTCCCGCTCCTGGACGGCGTGAAGTATATCAACAAGCCCGAGGAGATCGTGGCCGCCGTGACGCCGAAGCGCGTGCGCGAGGTGGCGAAGGTCGTTACGGAGCTCTACGAGGAGGAGGCAGAGGAGGAAGCGGCCGCGGAGGCGGAGGAAGCCGCGGGAGGAAAAGCCGCGCCCTCCCCCGAGGGAGAGGAGCCCTCCCGGGAGTGATACCCCTCCGCGGGAAAGGTATTTCCACACCGCGAAACGCGCTCCGCGACGAATCCCCACCTGTGGGAACCGTACCCCGCGCGGTAAGGGGCTTCCGGCTGATGCACGGCGCACGGGGAAAGCGCCTGCCATGCGGACCTATACAGGGGAGGGCGGATGTTTCTCGTTCTCGGACTGGGAAATCCTGGAGAAAAATACCGTGAGACCAGGCACAACGCGGGGTACTGGACGGTGGAACTCCTGGCGCGCAAGCACGGTGCCGCCTTCCGCCACGGCCGCACATACGAGCTGGCGAAGGCGGCCCTCTACACCGAGGAAGTCTGCCTGGCCCGCCCCCTTACCTACATGAACCTGAGCGGCAAGGCTGCCCGCAAGCTCCGACGCAAGCTGGGCATAGACCCCTCGCGCATCCTGGTGGTGCACGACGATATCGACCTGAAGCCGGGCACCATCCGCATCCGCAGGGGCGGTTCCTCCGGAGGCCACCTGGGCGTGCAATCGGTCATCGAGGGGCTGGGCACCGCCGACTTCCCACGCATGCGCATTGGGGTGGGAAGGCCGCCGGAGGGAGCCGACCCCGCCGCCTACGTCCTCCGCAAGCTGCGCGGGGACGAGCTGGAGGAATTCCTTGCATGGTGCGAGCACGCGGCCTCCGCGGCCGAGACGGTGGTCATGGACGGCCTGGACACCGCCATGAACCTCTACAACTGAACGCCGACACCACCCGTGTCGACACTTCAATGTCAGCCTTCATTCGTTTCCTCTTATAAGACCAAGGGGGAGGCCCCGCCCCTCCCCAGACATACTTTGGGGTCAAACCGCGTTCATGTCTGGGAGGCGATCTCTGGGGATGGAGTGCATCTCGGCCTTCCGGACGGGCCTTCGCCGCACCCATCCGCCGCAAGAGAGGAATCCCTCTTTCTTCCGGGCCGGGACGCCGAGTAATGGTCTCGCTACGCAGGCTGCGCTGCGACCAACTCGGCCGTTCCCGGGCAAGGTGGGTGGAAACCCCCTCCCTTCTTCCGGGCCGGTCCACCACGCCACGCCCGCAAGGCGCTTGCCCTCTTCGGCTAAGGAAGGCGGCAGCGCGATCGCGCAAACCACTTTGCCCCATGCCGTAAAATGGAGAGAGCCGCCCTTTGCCGGCGCGGTGGATGCGGGTAAGCCTCCGCGTCGGGGAGGGAAATGTCCCCGGGGAGAGAAGAAGTTAGCAAATGAAAGTCAAGAGGACGCTCCTTCCACCCAGCGTGCTCATAGCCGCGCTCCTTCTCCTCGCGTTGGAGGGTTGCCTCGGCAGCGGTGACGGCGTGAAAGGACGGGTGGACAAGGCGGTAAGCCTCATCACCTCCTCCCGGCCCCTTCTGGAGGACCTGCTGGAGCTTGACGAGCGCTTCGACACCCTGGGGACCCGCTACAGCGTGGTGGAGGAAACCATCGCGGAGGGAAAATCCCTGGTAGAGATGGCCCTGATAGACGTGAACGAGCTGGAATCCCGCTACATGCAGGCGAGGGACCTCCTCCACGAGGTCCTGGAAGCGGAAGACGCCGGCAAGTACGCGGAATACGCGCGCCTCATCCTGGAGGCGGTGTATGTTGAGATGGAGGCCTTTTCCCGCAACCGGCAGCTTCTCGACACCGTCTCCGACATGCTCGACGTCCTGCCCATGGCGGAGAGCACGGAGCAGCTCTCCTATTACGTGGAGGAGATAGCTAGGCTCACGAACGAGATCTCGGAGCTCCTGCAACAGGGCTCCCAGGAGGCCAAGGAGGCTGACGAATACTGCAAGCAAGCCGGCCTTTAAAGCGCGGCAAGCGTAAGGGGGTAGCGCCCGTCATGGCAAAGAAGACGCGCACGTGGATCAAAGTCCCCGCGGTAATTACGGCCCAAGAGGCCCGCATCGGCCCCGCAGGGGAAGGGGAGGCGGGCCCGGCCTGCCCGCGGGAGAGTTCCTGCCGGACAAGAAACGCGCCAAGGGGCGCGAGGACGGCGGCGCACGCCGGCCACAAGCGCCGGGGCAGGCCGTATCAGCCTTGCCTCGTGGCCCTCCTTGCTCTCGCGTTCCTTCTCCCCGCCGCCGGCTGCGGCTCACAGGCGGCCAAGTACGCGAGGGAGGCCCGCGCCAGCTATATCAGCGCCCGGGCCGTCCTGGTGGGGGTAAAGGAGCTTCCTTCCCGCATGGAGCTCGTCCTGCGGCAGGAGGACCCCGCGGCTCTCGTCCCCGAGGCCCGCGCGCGCATCGAGGAGGCAAGGAGCCTGGTCAGCGAATCCTACGCGGCCTTCCGGGCCGTGCAGGAGAAGATCGGCTTGCTCGAGGGCGAGAGGGACGAGAAGTTCGCTCCCTACGGGCAGAAGCTGTCCGCGCTGGTGGCCCTCAACACCGAGGTGATCAACGCCTATGCGGAATACCTCGGTTTCTGCAACTCCGTCGTGGAAGGGATTCCCTACCAGGACAAGCCCCAGAACCTCATGCCCGCCCTGAGCGGGATGGACAAGGCCATAAAGCGGGCGCAGGAATTAACTTCCGAGATCGAGAGGCAGGAGCAAGAGACCGAGGCGCTCTACCGCAAGCTCGCCGCTTGACCCGCAGCTCTGTGAACTCCTCCCGGCTCAGGGCTGGTTGTCGCCCCCGAAGAGCTCGCTCACCGACTCGTCCTTGAAGACGCTGGCGATGGTGTTGGCAAAGACGGAAGCTATGGAGAGTATCTCTACCTTGGAACTGTGGCGCTCATCGGGGATGGGGAGGGTGTCCGTCACCACCACTTTCTTCAGGGCGCTTTCCTCCAGCCTGTCCCTGGCGAGCCCCGAGAAGATGCCGTGGGTGGCGCAGGCGTAGACCTCGGTGGCTCCCGCATTCAGAAGGGCTTCCGAGGAGGCCGCCATGGTGCCGCCGGTGTCGATCATGTCGTCCACCAGCACCGCCGCCTTCCCTTTAACGTCGCCGATGACGTGCATGACCTCCGCCTTGTTGTGCCCCGGGCGCCGCTTGTGCAGTATGGCCATGGGTACCCCCAGGTGGTCGGAGTATTTCTTGGCCATCTTCACCCTGCCCGCGTCCGGGGACACGATGACCATGTCGCCCTCGATGTGGCGCGAGACATAGGAAGCCAGCAGGGGGACGGCGGTGATGTGGTCCATGGGCCCGGAGAAGAAACCCTGTATCTGGCCCGCGTGCAGGTCCATGGTGAGGATGCGGTCGGCCCCCGCCACAGAGATCATGTCCGCCACCAGCCGGGCGCTGATGGGCTCTCTGGCCAGGGTCTTCTTGTCCTGCCGCGAGTACCCGTAGTAGGGGATGACCGCGGAGATGCGCTTGGCCGAGGCGCGGTTGAGGGCGTCGATCATGAGCAGGAGCTCCATCAGGTGGTCGTTGATGGGGTCGGAACATGTCTGGACCACGAAAGCGTCGCAGCCGCGCACGCTCTCCTCGTAACGGACGTAGAGCTCGCCGTTGCTGAAGGTCTTCAGCTCCACCTTCCCCAGGCTTATGCCCAAGTGGCCGGCGATCTGGCGTCCCAGGTCCGGGTAGGACCGCCCGCTGAAGACCATGAGCTTCTTACGCGTTATCTCCTTCAAGACCTTCCGCCTCCTTCTTCTTCGCTCTCTTGTCCCTGTATCCCGGCACGTTGCGCTGGCGGTTGCGCTCCACGCCCAGCGCCCCCGGCGGCACGTCCTTGCTGATGGCCGACCCCGCCCCGGTCACCGCCCCCTTGCCTATGCGCACCGGGGCTATGAACATGGTGTCGCTTCCGATGAAAGCCTCGTCCTCAATCACCGTGGGGTGTTTCTCGACGCCGTCGTAGTTGCAGGTTATGCTGCCCGCGCCGACGTTCACGCCCTCCCCGATCTCCGCGTCACCCATGTAGCTGAGATGGGGTATCTTGCTGCCCTTCCCCAGCACCGTCCTCTTGGTCTCCACGAAGGTCCCCGCCTTGGAACCGCTCTTGAGCACGCTCCCCGGGCGCAGGCTGGCGAAGGGGCCCACGGTCACGCCGTCCTCCAGCTCGCTGTCGCGGATCACCGCCTGCTCCACCACCACCCCCCTGCCCAACCGGGAATCCACGATCCTCGCTCCCGGCCCCAGCGTGCATCCCTCGCCGATAACCGTCTTTCCCTCCAGGATGACCATGGGGCGCAGCAGGGTGTCGCGGCCGATGACCACCTCCCCCCCGATGTACACCGTGGAAGGATCTTCCATGGTAACGCCTTCCTCCATCCAGCGGCGGTTCAGGCGCTCCCGCATGGCGCCCTCCGCCTGCGCCAGGTGGACCCGCGAGTTCACCCCCAGCACCTCTCCGGGGTCATCGGTCATCAGGGCCACCAGGCGCTCTCCCTCCGCGGCCAGGATGCCCAGGACGTCGGTGAGGAAGTACTCCTTCTTGGCGTTTTCCGCCTCCACGCGGGGGAGCGCGCGGCGCAACCTCTCCCAGTCGAAGACATAGGTGGAGGTGTTCACCTCCCGTATGGCTTTCTCCTCCGGGTTGGCCTCGCTTTCCTCCACCACGCCCACCACGGCACCCGTCCCGTCCCTCTTGATTCTCCCGTAGCCGGTGGGGTCGTCCATGGTCGCGGCCAGCATGGTCACCGCGGGTTTCTCGGCCTCGTGCAGGAGGCAGAGCCGGCGCAGGGTGGCGGCGGTGACGAGCGGGGAGTCCGCCGTGAGCACCAGCAGCTCCTCCTCCCGGATGAGGGGGGTAGCCACCATGACGGCATGCCCCGTTCCCCTGCGTTCTTCCTGGAAGACGAACTCGGCGCGCTCTCCCAGCTCGGCCTTGACCTCCTCCCCCCCGTTCCCCACCACCACCAGGACGCGCTCCAGCAGCCCCTCCTCGAGAAGGGGCTGCAGGGCGTCGAGCACCCAGGATATCATGGGCCTTCCGCAGATGCGGTGCAGGACCTTGGCTTTTTCGGATTTCATCCTGGTGCCCTCACCGGCAGCGAGGACCAGGGCTGCACGGCTCAACTCACTCCCCCTTCCTCGTCGACGGCTCTATTTTATCCGACACCAGGTGACAATCAAAACACCCGTGCCTTGCGGATATGCGCCCGGCGGCCGCGCCGCTCCCCCCGCGGCGTCTTCTCCCCACATGCGAGAAGGGGGCGTGCGCCCCCCTCTTTTCCCTGGCTGGGGCGGTAGGATTCGAACCTACGATCGCGGCTCCAAAGGCCGCTGCCTTACCGCTTGGCCACGCCCCAGCGACAAGCCGCGCGATCAGACATCCTCCGACCCCTTTATCTCCTCCCCCTTCTCCTTCTTCATCCTGAAGAACTCGTTGAGCACCGCCCTCTGGATCTTGTCCCGGGTTTCCGCGTTGAGCGGGTGGGCGATGTCCTTGAAGTCCCCGTTGGGAAGCTTGCGCGACGGCATGGCCACGAAAAACCCCCGGTCCCCGTCCACCACCCGAAGATCGTGCACCACGAAACAGTCATCGATGATTATGCTCGCCATCCCCTTCACCATGTTCATGTCGATCTCCCGCACGGTAACCCTTGTAATCTCCACCGTTTTCCCCCATCATCGCAATTACCGACTGGAAACATATAAACATACTGGAAACATATAAACATATTATTCTTTATGCTTCGCGTTTTCAATAAAAAGTTCCTTCCCCGCGTATTTTTTGCCTGCCCAGTTGCACCCCCTGCCTTCCCCTCGCGCACGCTCAACAGCGCTCGGCCATCGCCGCGCCGTGAGAACAGAACGACGTCCTGCACACCCATGGCGCGTGATCCCTCATGCTCTCTTCCAGGCGCCGCGCCTCCTCCTCCCCGGCGGCCAGGAGGAAGACGGTGGGGCCGCTCCCGCTCACCAGCGCGCCCGGCGCCCCCGCTTCCCTCGCCCGCGCGAGAACGTCGCCCAGCGAGGGTTCCAGCTCGCAAGCGGCGCGCTGCAGCGAATTGAAGAGAAGGTCGGGGAGGCGCGTGACCTCCCCCCTCGCCAGGTATTCAAGGAGGGGGTAAGGTCCCCGCCGCGGCGGCTTGTCTCCGCCCACCAGGTCGAAGCGGCGGTAGACCTCCGCGGCGGAAAGGGCATTGCCGGGATTCACCAGGACGAGCGGCAAGGGCGGCGCCTGCGCCTGGGGAGTCACCCTCTCGCCCCTTCCCTCGCCCAGGGCCGTCCCTCCCACCAGGAAGAAGGGCACGTCCGAGCCCAGGGACGCGGCGAGGTTCAGGAGCTCCTCCTTCCCCAAGGCTTCGCTCGCCAGGTGGTTCAAGCCCCGCAGCACGGCGGCGGCGTCCGAGCTCCCCCCTCCCAGGCCGGCCGCGACGGGTATGTGCTTGCGGAGCCGTACCCTCACCCCCCAGCCCAGCCGCGTAGCCTCCAGGAAGGCCGCGGCGGCGCGGTGGCACAGGTTCTCCTCGCCGCGGGGGGCGTCCCCCTCAACCAGGAGCTCGATGCCTCCCCCCGCGCCTTCCGCCTCCACCACGACGAGATCGCAAAGGTCGACGGCCTGCAGGACGGTGCGCACGAGGTGGTAGCCGTCAGGGCGCAGCGAGCCCACCTCGAGGTAAAGGTTGACTTTCGCCGGGGCCTTCAGCGTCACCATGCCGCGCAACCTGCCGCCCTCCATCAGACACAAGGACTTTCCTCCGCCTATCTTACCATCATTTCCTCACGCCCCTCAGGAGGCGCGGCGATACTCGCCGCTTTCGTCCAGGGCGAGGAGCCGCCTTTCCCGCTCCCCGTAGGGCAAGGCGATCCGTTCCCCCCCGCGGCACGCTCCTGTATCATGTGCTTGGAGGCCTTCAACGCGGAGAACACCCTGGTATCCCCGGCGGACGGCCATGCCCCCGGCCCGGCGGGCGCGGGCGCCACAGGGGAAAGGTCGCGCGTGCCAGGGGTTCATGAACGATCACCCGGAAAGGAAGGCGTGATGGGCGAGCTTGCCAGGCCCAGCGTGGTGGGCGAGATCCTGGAAAGGTACGGCCTGCGCCTGTCGCGATCCCTGGGGCAGCACTTCCTGGTGGACGGAAACGTGCTGCGGGTCATCCTAGGCGCCGCGGACCTCTCGCCCCGAGACACCGTCCTGGAGATAGGTCCCGGGCTGGGGACGCTCACCGAGGAGCTCTGCGCGCTGGCCGGGCGGGTGGTGGCGGTGGAGATGGACCGCCGCCTCGCCGCCGTCCTCCCGGAGGTGCTCGGCCACCCCCGCAACCTCGTGCTGGTGGAGGGCGATGCCCTGCGGCTGGAGCTGGCTCGGTTCTTCTCCCTGGAGGAGAGGGTGAAGGTGGTCTCCAACCTGCCCTACAACGTGGCTACCCCCCTCATCCTGCGCCTTTTCCTTGAGCTCCCGCAGGTGGAGGTGATGGTGGTCACGGTGCAGAGGGAACTCGCTGACCGCTACCTGGCCGGCCCCCGCTTCGATGCCTACGGGAGCGTATCGGTCAAGCTGCAGACCTTCTGCGAGATGCACCGTATCTGCAACCTTCCCTCCACGGTCTTTTTCCCCCCACCCCGCGTGGACTCGTCCGCCCTGCGCATGGAGAGAAAGGCCAGCGAACTGTCCTGCGAGGAAACGGCGGCCTTCTTCCGCTTCGTGGACGCCTGCTTCTCCTTCCGGCGGAAAATGCTGGTAAACGCGCTCGCGGGGGGACGCGAGCCCTACCGCCCCCGCTCCCAGGTGGAGGAGGCCCTGCAGCAGCTGGGGCTGCCCCGGGCTTGCCGCGCCGAGGAACTCTCCCGACAGGAACTCCTCACGCTCTTCCGTTCTCTCAACTAGCGGGCATGCGCCAGGGAAAGTGGGTTCTCTTAACGCGGCGCGGGTCTCGCGAACGTACCGAGCGCCCGGAAAAGGCAAGCGGGAGCGGAACTCGTCCGTTCCCGCGCTGCTACGCCGTTCTTACTTGCGCTTCAGCTCGTTAATGCACTTCTGGCAGATGCGGTTCCCCTTGAAGGTCTTGTTGTGCTCCGGGTTGCCGCACAGGATGCACCCCGGCTTGTACTTGATAAGGACGATGCGCTCCCCGTCGACGAAAATCTCGATGGGGTCGCGTTCCTTGATGTCCAAGGTGCGGCGCAGCTCCATGGGGATCACGATGCGTCCCAGCTCGTCGATCTTCCTCACGATTCCTGTTGCCTTCATCTCTCGCCCACCCTTTCTCCCTTGCTGCCCGGACCGTAACGGCCCGGACGAAATGCTGTTACCTTGACAATAACGGGATATTCCAGAGATATAATTATATTGACAATGCCTGAAGGATGTCAAGAAATTTTTACCTTTTTTTACATGGGAAGGAAAAAATGGACAAATTATACTACGTAACCACGCCGATCTATTACGTCAACGACCTGCCGCATATAGGCACCGCTTACACCACGGTGGCCGCCGACGCCCTGGCCCGTTACCACCGCCTCAAGGGGGAGGGCGTCTATTTCCTCACCGGCACGGACGAGCACGGCCAGCACGTTGCCCGCGCCGCCGAACGCAACGGGGTCTCCCCCAAGGAATGGGCGGACCGCATGGTGACGCACTTCACCGAGGTCTGGCGCCGCCTGAATATCAGCAATGATTTCTTTATCCGCACCACCGATCCCAGGCACATGGAGGTGGCGCGCAACTTCATACAGCTTCTCTACGACAAGGGCGACATCTACCTGGACACCTACGAGGGCTGGTACTGCGTGCCCGACGAGTCCTTCTGGCTCCCTTCCCAACTGGTGGAAGGGAAATGCCCGCAGTGCGGCCGGGAGGTCGAGATGGTGCAGGAGGAGAACTACTTTTTCCGGCTTTCCGCCTATGCCGACCGGCTGCTGGAGCACATCTCTTCGCACCCCGAGTTCGTGCAGCCGGATATCCGCCGCAACGAGGTGATCAGCTTCATCAGGCAGGGCCTCGCCGACCAGAGCATCAGCCGCAAGACCATCTCCTGGGGCATCCCCCTTCCCTTCGACGAGAGCCAGGTCATGTACGTGTGGTTCGACGCCCTGCTCAACTACGTCAGCGCCATAGACTACAGCCTGGACGAGGCGCGCTTCCGCGGCATCTGGCCCGCCGACGTGCACTTCATCGGGAAGGAGATCCTGCGCTTCCACGCCATCGTCTGGCCGGCCATGCTCATGGCGGCTGACCTGCCGCTTCCCCGCCAGGTCTTCGCGCACGGCTGGTTGACGGTGGAGGGCGAGAAGATGTCCAAGTCCAAGGGAAACGTCATCAGCCCGCACGACCTGGTCGACGAGTACGGGGTGGACGCCTACCGGTACTACTTCCTGCGCGAGTTCTCCTTCGGGTACGACGGCAACTTCTCGCGCGAGAACATGACCGGCCGCTACAATGCGGACCTCGCCAACTCCCTGGGGAACATGGTCAGCCGCGTGCTGGCCATGGTGGAGCGCTACCGCGGGGGAGAGGTGCCGGGGCCGGGCGTTGAAGAGGCGGTGGACACGGCGCTGCGTGAAAGCGCGGACCTGGCGGTGGCGGAGGTAGACCGCTGCATGGAGCGCTTCGCCTTCAACGAGGCTCTGCAGGCCATATGGAATTTTCTGGCATCCATTAACCGCTACGTGGACGAGACGGCGGCCTGGGACCTGGCCAAGGACCCGGACCGCTCCGACCGCCTGGACACCGTGCTCTACAACCAGGTGGAGGCGGTGCGTCTCACCGCCCTCCTGGTGCTCCCCTTCATGCCCGCCACCGGCGAGGGCATCTGGGAGAGGCTGGGTTACCGCCGCTCCATCCACGAGCACCACCTGCCCGCGGCGGCGGCCTGGGAGCTCTTCCCTCCCGGGCAGAAGGTCTCCAAGGGCGCGCCGCTCTTCCCCCGCAAGGATGCCGCGAGATAGGGAGCGAGCCTCCGGCGGCGGTTTCCCGCGCCCGGTTCGCGGGGCCGCTCCCCGGATTATAATGAGGCCGTCACGCCCGCGCGGACCGCAGGCAGAAACCGGTACGGATAATGGCCCCCAACGGGAGGACGCATGGGCTTAGTCGATACCCACGCCCACCTCGACCTCCTTGAGGAGGAGGTGGGAGAGGCGCTGCGCAGGGCCGGTGAAGCCGGCGTTACGGCCGTGGTGAGCGTGGGCATAGACCTGGAGTCCAGCCGCCGCGCCCTGGAGCTCTCCCGCGCCTTCCCGGGAGTCTACGCGGTGGTGGGCGTCCATCCCCATGATGCCTCGCAGCTCGACCGCGCCACCCTGCGGGCACTCGCCTCCCTGGCGGAAGACCCCCGCGTGGTGGGCATAGGCGAGACCGGCCTCGACTTCTACCGCAACCTCTCCCCCCGCGGCGACCAGGAGAGGGCCTTCCGCCGCCAACTCGACCTGGCGCGTGAACTCTCCCTCCCCGTGGTGGTCCACGACCGCGAGGCCCACGCCGAAACCCTGCGCATCCTGGAGGAGTACGCTCCCTTCGAGGGCCGCCTGGTGATGCACTGCTTCTCAGGCGACACGGGCATGGCCCGCACCGTCATAGACATGGGCGGGTACGTCTCGGTTGCCGGCCCGGTCACCTTCCCGAAGGCACGGCGGCTGCAGGAGGTGGTGAGGGAAACGCCGCTCGAGCGCATCCTCGTGGAGACCGACTGCCCCTTCCTGTCACCTTACCCATACCGGGGCAAGCCCAACGTGCCCGAACGGCTTGCGCTTATCGCGCGCAAGGTGGCGGAGCTCAAGGGCATCCCGTATGAGGAGCTCGCCTTCCCCAACCCCTTCTTCTCGGAGGCTTGAAGACGCGCGGTGTTCGCACCGCGCGGAGCACGACACGGATGGGGCGGCTTCAGGAAACGGCGCGGAAGAAGAGGAATCCCAGGGAATGGCGGCGGCGATACCCAGGAGCTGCGGCCAGATGGCACCGAGATTCCTCCTCCCCACCTCCAGCAGCTCGCGAGCCGATACCTCCTTGAGCAACACGTATAGGGGTATGCCCCCCATGAACACGAAGACTATCCCGCTGGCCACCCATCCCCATGCCAGGCCTTCCGCCCTGAAGAACCCGTATTCGCAGAAATTCCATCCCAGCGAAAGGAATATGGCGGGCCAGAAGAAGACGGCCACCAGGCTCACCTCGCCGTTCCCTTCCGTCAAGCTCCTAATACCCCCGAACGGCCCGTAGTTAGCCGCCGCGGCGGCCCGCGGCAGCGAAAATACGCCCATGTTCGCCAGGGCGATCACCACGCAAGCCATGATGGAAATTGTAAATATCCACCAGTAACCAGGCGCCGGGTGGGCTATCTCGTAAGGACCGCCCACCGCCACCATGCCTCCCAGATCCATCACGCCGCGCATGGCCAGGAAGAGTATGGTCAGGAAAAAGGCGAAGGCGCACGGCAGGAGGAGCAACCTCATGCAGGCAAGCGGCCACCTCGCCTTGCCCGCGCCGGCCGGTCTTCCACGAGGGTAACCCCCTCGACCCTTTAAACACAGATCACGGTGGAGCCCCTGGTCTCCCGTGTGCCTCCTTCTCCTCCAGCCAGGCGCGGTAGACCTCTCGCTGGGAAACGCCGTGCTTCTGCGCCACGGCACGCACGGCGTCCCTCGTGGGCAGACCCCCATCGCGCAAGCGCGCCACCTCCCCCGCCAGCGCGGGCAGGGGCTCCTCCCCGCCGCGCGATGCAGAGACCACGACCGTGAACTCTCCCAGGGGCTTCCTGTCCGCAAATGCGCGCAGCACCTCCCCCGCCGTTCCCCGCAGCACCTCCTCGTGCTCCTTGGTCACCTCCCTGGTCACCACAAGCATGCGCTCCGGCGCCAGCTCGGCCAGGTCGCGCAACGTCTCCAGGATGCGGTGCGGGGCCTCGTAAAAGACCAGCGCCTCCCCCTCCCGCAGCAGGAGCAGCAGGCGCGAGCGGCGCTGCGCGCGCCTGCGGGGAAGGAACCCCTCGAAGCGGAAGCGGGCCAGCGGAAGGCCGCAGAGGGCCAGAGCGGCCGTCAGCGCGCTCGCCCCGGGCACCACCTCCACCTCCAAGCCCCGCCGCGCGCACTCCCCGACCGCCACGAAGCCGGGGTCCGAGACGGTGGGCATTCCCGCATCGCTCACCAGGGCTACCTTCTTTCCCCGCGCCACCTCCTCCGCGATCGCCGCAGCCTTCTCGCGCTCGTTATGCCCGTGATACGAGACGGCCGGGGTATGGATATCGTATCGGGTGAGAAGCTTGCGGACGCGGCGCGTGTCCTCGGCGGCGATGAGATCGCACTCCCGCAGGACGCGGAGGGCGCGCAGGGTCACGTCCTCCAGGTTTCCGATGGGAGTTCCTACCAGGAAAAGCCTGCCTTTCAACGCTCCCCCCCCGCTTAGGTGCCGGCCGACGGCTGCCCACGGCACGCGCTACCACGCTTGCGCAAAGGCTCCGGGAAGAATCACGACCGCGAATCACGCCCATTATACAACCGGGTATGGAGGGGGACAAATGCCGTCAATGCGAGGCGTTGGTGCGCCGTGCAAGCAGTTTTTCCACCAGTTCCAGCTGCGCGTTGTAATCCAGCTCCGGTGCCACCTCCGCCAACCTGCGCAGGATACGCGCCGTGGCGTAATACATGTAGATGGGCACCGGCCTTGAGGGCACCTTGTGGCAGATCCCGTGCTCCGACAGCTCGTCGAGGGATTTCTCAACCTCTTCCTTGTGGCGGCCCAGGCGCATGCCGATCCTCTCCGCGCTGTCCACCGTGCCGGGGTTGTCCTTGAAGAAGGTGATGAGTTCCAGTTTTATCCTGTCGATGTCCTCGTCTCGTACGATGAACTTGCCTATTCTCGCCAAATCCTCACCTCGGGTACAGGCCGGCCTTTCCCTTGGCGGCCGGCGCTCTTTCCACGCACGCGCGTCGCTTTCGCGACCCCGCAGAACTCTCTTTTAAATCGGCATCGCCGAAGCCCTCCTTTACGGGCGGGAAGGAAGCAGGACCTGGAGTGCATGTATGATGCGGAACCTTGTTTGTTCCAAGGCATTTGCCGATAATAGGCCCTGTAACGTAACCGCGACGGCGGCACCAAACGAAGGCAGCCTATGAAGGTGGAGTCTGGCAAACGATACCCGTGCGGATGCGAGCCACGCAGTCATAAGCCGGCGGGAGGGAAACGGCGCAGTGCTCTCAGCGCACTCGCCACACTGCTCCTCGGCGCGGCGCTGCTTGCCGCGGCGGCCGCCTTCCCCCTCCCCGCCGCGGGGGACGGCCGGCCTCTCCCGCCCCGCGACCCGTGGGCGGCGGACCGCCCTGACGACGGCGGCGGCAAGGTCGACTTGGGCTGGTCGGACAGCCCCTCCTCCGAGATAGCGGCCTACCGCGTTTACCGCTCCATGCGGTCGGGAGGACCCTACTCCCTGCTGAGCGAGCGTTCCACCGACTCCTCCATCAACTACCTCGGGTACGTGGATACGGGCCTGCGGGACGGGGTCGCCTATTTCTACGTGCTCAGCGCGGTGGACCGCCGGGGAAGGGAGAGCGCTTTCACCCGCGAGCTTTCCGCCGTCCCCCGGGCGCAGCTGTTCCAGGCCGCGGTGAGCGTGCGCAAATCGATGGTCGTCTCCCTCGCCGAGCAGAAGCTCTACTGCCTGGAGAACGGGCGCGTCGTCTACGTTTTCGCGGTCTCCGCGGGAACCGGGGCAACCCCCACGCCCACCGGCAACTTCCGCATCCTCTACCACGACTACGCCCATCCCGTCCCCAAGTATCCCGGCTGCGTGTGCTATTACTGGATGGGCTTTTTCGAGGATTACGCCCTGCACGCCTGGCCGACCTACAACGGCGTGCAGGGCAACTACGCCGGGCTGGGAAGCCCCGCCTCGCACGGCTGCATACGGCTGCATCCCGACCAGGCACACATCCCCTATTACTGGGCCCCGGACGGCACCCCCATCTCCATCATCCCCGGCCGCTTCCAGCCGCCGCGACAGCCCGTACGCGGAGGCCACGCGGCGGCCGCCGTGGAGGAACCCTCCGGCACGTGGTACTTCGCCGAGGGCTACACGGGCGAGGGCTTCGACGAGTACCTGGTGGTGCTCAACCCCTGGGACGAGGCCGCGGTCACCCACTTCGACTTCATGCTCCCCGACGGGAGCGTGCGCCCCTTCACCTTCACCGCGGGCCCCCACAGCCGCATGACCGTGCACGTGGATTCCCTCCCCGGCCTGGAGAGCACGGACGTCTCCGCGCGCATAACCTCCACCCGGCCGGTGGTGGCGGAGAGGGCCATGTATTTCGGCTACCGGGAGTGTCCCGGCGGCCATGCGGAGCTGGGGAGGGAGTCGCCTTCCAAGCTGCACTACCTGGCGGAGGGCTACACCTCCCCCTTCTTCGACACCTGGATCACCGTCATGAACCCGGAAGACACGGACGCCGCCGTGACCGTCACCTTCATGAAGAATGACGGGGGCCTCGTGGTCTTGCCGGTGAACGTGGCGGCGCACAGCCGCGGCACCCTCAAGGTGAACGACGTGCCCGGGCTGGAAAACCAGGAGTTCTCATGCCAGGTGGAGTCGAGCGAACGTTGCCTGGTCGAGCGCGTGGTCTATTTCAATTATCCCCGTTGAGCCGGACAGGTATCCACCACATTGCGCGGGAACGAGGCCCCGAAGGTGACGCGGGCGCGCGCAAAGAATTATGATTATAGGAAAACGCAAGAGCATGGCGGCAAGCGGAAACTCGGCGCCCCCCAGGGAGGTAAGCAATTGATCTGCCCCGAGTGCGGTAGCTACCAGCCGGAACGGGCCAAGTTCTGCGGCATATGCGGGACGCCGCTCTCGCAGGAGAGCCTTGTGGAGAGCTTCTTGAGCGAATCCCCCGAGCCGGAGCTCGTCCTCCCCCGCCACCGCAGCCCCTGGTTCTACCTGGCAGTGCTCGCCCTGGTGCTGGCCTCCCTCGCCGTGCTCACGGGGGCGGGTTACGTCGTTTACCGCATCGCATGGGGCGGTAAGGGGCAGGAGGAAAGCCGCGAGGAGGGCGGGGAAGCCGCGCTCCAGTACCGCGACGAGAAAACGGGGTACAGCCTCTCCTATCCCGACACCTGGACCCTGAGCGAGCAGCCGCTCGCGAGCGGCGCGATCTCCTCCCTGCGTATCTCCCTCAGCTCGCGCAAGTTCCTGGACGTGCAGGTCTACTACATCGATCCCGTGGTCTCCGTGGGGGGCCTGGAGGCCATCAAGGAATACCTGGAGGCCGTGGCCGGGGAACGCATCCTCGCCCTGGGCGGGAAGACGGGCGGCACGGAGCCATCCGGGACCCAGGAAAGCGGCGAGAGCGAACCCGCTCCGGCCGATAACGCGGAGGAGAGCGCGGAACTCTTCACCTACACCAGGATCGGGAATATGCCTGCCTTTTACGTGGAATGCGACGGCAACGTCTTGGGCGAGGAAACCACCTTCGTCCTCTGTTTCATAGTCGCCGACGACTACTATTTCCAGTGCGAGGGGCGTGCGCCCAAGGACGAGTACAGGGGCGTGCGGCCGCAATTCTGGTCTATTTTCGGCTCCCTCCGCCGCGAGGCGGTGGGGGAAGAGGTCCCGTACTCGACCCCCCAGGCGATGGAGAGCGTGACGCAGCGACTGGTATAATTTGCAAGGTCCCGGGGGCGGCCGCGGCGAAAGAATGACCAGCGGCCGAGACGATACCAAGCCCGCGGGGAGAGCCGAGGGGAGGTGGCGGTATTGCGCATTCTGGTCACCGGAGGAGCCGGCTTCATCGGATCCAACCTGGTGGATACCCTCCTGGATGAGGGGCACACGGTGACGGTGGTGGACAACCTCTCCACGGGGAGGTTCGAGAACCTCTACCGGGTGAAGGACGCCGCGCGGGAAAATCGCTTCTCCTTCCTCCACATGGACATCCGTGACAATTCCCTGCTTGCCGCGTTCAAGGGGAGGGAGCAGGAGGTGGTCATCCACCTCGCGGCCCAGCCCGACGTGAGGGTCTCGGTGAAAGACCCCGTCTTCGACGCCGACGTCAACGTCCTGGGGACCCTCAACCTCCTCCAGCTGGCGGCGCAACACGGTACACGGCGCTTCATCAACACCAGCTCGGGGGGATGCGTCTACGGGGAACCGGATTACCTGCCCGTGTCCGAGGAGGCGCCGCGGCGTCCTGACTCCCCCTACGGCGTTAGCAAGCTCGTCGCCGAGGAATACATCCGTTACTACGAACGCACTTACGGGATATCCTGCTGCACCCTGGCCCTCGCCAACGTCTACGGCCCGCGCCAGAACCCCTTCGGGGAAGCGGGCGTAGTGGCCATCTTCATAGGGAAGATACTGGACGGGGAGGACCCGGTGATCTTCGGGACGGGCGAGCAGACGCGCGATTTCGTCTACGTCGACGATGTCGTCGAGGCCTACCACGCCGCCCTCTCCCGGGGAGAGGGGGAATTCATAAACATCGGCACGGGAGTGGAGACCTCCGTCAACCGGCTTTACGACCTCCTCGCGGAGATGCTGGACTTCGATGGGCGCCCGCAGTATGCTCCGCCCCGCGCCGGCGAACTGGACCATATCTCCCTCCAGGTGAAAAAAGCGCAGAAAGTCCTAGGCTGGAAGCCGCGCACGGACATCTCCGAGGGCCTCGCCCGGACCGTGGAATGGTACAAGCAGAACCTGCGGAGGTAATTTGCCTTTCGTCGACATTCATTCCCATATCCTGCCCGGGTTCGACGACGGCGCGAGGGATGATAGGGAATTTCTGGAAATGGTGGACCGCGCCCTCGCGGGGGGGACGGTCCGCATAGCCGCTACCCCCCACTGCGACCTCGAAGACCCGCTGCCTCGCCTGGAATACATTCCCGCCGAGGTGGACAGATGCCGGGGGTTCCTGCGCTTGCAGGGCCGCGAACTGGACCTGGTGCCCGGGGTGGAGGTGCGGGTCAACGCGGGGCTCTACCGCTGGGTCAAAGAGGGCGGGGATATCGAGCGACTCACCCTCGCCGGCAACGGCCGCTACCTCCTGGCGGACCTGCCCCTCGCCGACCTTCCCGCCGCCACGGCGGATATCCTCTTCCTGCTGCAGTTGCGGGGGCTCGTCCCCATCCTCGCCCACCCCGAGCGCAACCGCCATCTGGCCTCCCACCCCGAAAGGGTGCGGGAAATGGTGGAGCGGGGGATAATCATCCAGGTGAACTCCGGTTCCCTGGAGGGGATCTACGGAAAGGCCGCCAGGCGGGCGGCCTTTGCCCTGCTGGGAGAAGGGCTGGCGCGGCTGGTGGCCTCCGACGCCCACGACCCCGCGGGAAGAAGCCCCGACCTCTCCGCCGCCCACGGCATCATCGTCCGCCGCCTCGGCGAGGAAGCGGCCCGCCTCCTCCTCGGGCACAACCCCGCCGCCGTGCTGGCGGGAGAGGACCCTGTCGCGCTTCCCGCGGCGCCTCCCCGTCGAGCGCGCCGCCTGCTCCCCCGCTCCCGGTGAACCCCGGACAATACAAGGTCGACCAGGCGCCGGCGGAAGCGGTTGCGCCGCGCGGCAACTGCCGCTAACATCGAGGGGGCGGCGGCGGAGATGCGCGGCACGGCCGGAGTGTGGTAATTTATGGAAAAGAGCCTGCAGTGGATCGAGGACTTCCGCGACGACCCGCGGCACAGCGGCCTTTTTCTCGATTTCGACGGCACCATAAGCGAGATCGCCCCCGCTCCAGCCGGCGCCCGCCTCCATCACCTCGCAGCGGAGCTGCTTCCCCGGCTGGCCGCGGAATACCCCATGTGCATCCTTTCCGGGCGCAGGGCCGCCGACGTGGCCTCGCTGGTGGGGCTTCCCCGCATCCATTACGTGGGAGTGCACGGCATGGAATGGATGGAGGACGAGCCGCGCGTGGATTCCGAGGTGCTCCCGCACCTCCCCGCCCTCGAGCAAGCCCGCAGCGAGCTCTGCTCCGCTCTCCCCGCGCTTCCCGGGGTGACGCTGGAGGACAAGATGCTCACCGTCTCCCTGCACTACCGCGAAAGCCCCGCCATGGAAGAAGACGCGCTGCGCCTGGCGGAGAGCACCGCCCTGAGGTTGGGCCTGCAGACGCGGCGCGGGAGGAAGACGGTGGAGCTGCGCCCGCCCGTGGACATCGACAAGGGCAGCGTCCTCATGCGCCTGGCCCGGGGCTGGAAGCTGCGCCGCGCCCTCTACGCCGGGGATGACCTCACCGACGTGGATGGCTTCCGCGGCCTGCGCCGTCTCATGCGAGAGGGCGGCTTCGAGGGCGTTGCCATAGCCGTGCTCTCGACCGAGACCCCCGTGGAACTGGAGGCGGTTGCCGACCTCACCGTGGAGGGCCCTTCCGGCCTCCTCGAACTCCTCTCCCGCCTCTAACCACGTCAAGCCAATTGGGGTCAAGCCAATTGGGGTCAAGCCTTGAATTTTGATACCCAGGGGGGTATCGAAGCGGGAGAGCGGGGGTTTCTCTCGTTCACCTGACAACACCCGGGGTTAGGCCTTATTGGTTGCCTTTTATCACACCAAGGGAGAGGCTCCGCCCCTCCCTTGACCCTCCCCAGACATACTTTGGGGTCAAACCGCGTTCATGTCTGAGAGGGGTTGTTCCTGGAGACGGAGTGCGTCTCGGCCCTCTGGACGGGCCTTCGCCGCACCCATCCCCCGCAAGCGAGGGATCTCCTTTCCTCATTCTGGCCCGGAGCCTTGGGGTGACGGTTTCGCTCGGCGTCACCTGCCTGTACCTCAGGGAGAAACGCCCGGAAAGGCGCGCTCGCTGCGACCGACCCCATAGTTCTCCGGGCAGGTTGGGTGGAGATCCTTCCTTCTTCCGGGCCGGGCTGCCGTACGGTGGTCTCGCTCCGCAGGCTGCGCTGCGACCGACCCGGCCGTTCCCGGCCAAGATGGGTGGAAGTGCCAACAAAATTGGGTTATGCCTCGTTCGTTGCCTACCAGACGAGTTCCTCAGCATCCCGGGGATTCTTCACCTCGAGTATCTCGGCGACCTCGCCGCTGTGCAGCCGCACGGTGCGGTTGGCCATCTCGGCGATGGCCGAGTTGTGGGTGACCAGGATGATGGTCTGGCCCTTCTCCCTGTTGATCCGCTGCATCACCCCGAGGACGGTCTTCCCCGTCTCGTAATCGAGTTCCCCGGTTGGCTCGTCGCAGAGGAGGATGGGCGGGCTCTTGCAGATGGCCCTGGCTATGGCCACCCTCTGCTGCTCCCCGCCCGATAGCTGGCTCGGGAAATGGTCCGCCCGCTCCGCCAGGCCCACCATTTCCAAGGCCTCCCGGGCCTTTCCCCTCTCGTTTTCCGAGACCAGGTCCAGGGCGAACTCAACGTTCTCCAGGGCGGTGAGGGTGGGGATGAGGTTGAAGAACTGGAATATGAAGCCGATCTGCGTACGCCGGTACTCCGTCAGCCCCCGGGTGTCGAGGCGGGAGATGTCCCGCCCGTTGACGGTCAATCTGCCGCTGGTGACGGTATCCATGCCCCCGACCAGGTTGAGGAGGGTGGTCTTGCCGGACCCGCTGGGACCGAGGATGACGATGAATTCTCCTTCCCCGATCGCCAGGTTCACATCCCGCAGGGCGACCACCTCCACCTCGCCCATGGGATATACCTTGCTGACCTCCTCAAAAACGATGAGGTCCCTTTGCTGCGGCTTCACGGCCATCCCGTGCACCGTCCCGCCGCCTGCCTCCGCTTCACCGGGGCGTGGATCCCGCATGCCGTCCCCTCCGTCCCGTGCCGCCTCGGTCTCACCCATCTCCGCCTTCCTCGCTCCTGTCCTTCGCCGCCAGTTCCAACGAACACGCACACCATTAACACACCATTAAAGATACACTATGCTCTCGATCGACAGTAACGGACCAGGGGTTTACCGGGGAGCGGTTCGCCTGCCCGAAAGGGGCGCGTCATCGAGGGGTACAGCCGCGATACTGCTCAATCGAGCAACATGTGGAAGAAGCGCAGGTAATCGCGCAGGTGGCGCGTGCAGAGGAAGTTGCGCCTCACCTTCTCGTGCCCGGCATCCCCCATGCGCTGGGCGGTGGCGGGGCTCTCCAGGAGCAGGCAGACCTTCTCCGCCGCCTCCTCGATCCTGTCTACCAGGAACCCGTTCATGCCGTCGTCCACCTGCAGGAGGATGCCTCCCACCCGGCCGGCAACCACCGGCTTGCGTTTCCACATCGCCTCCGCGACCGTGAGCCCGAAGCCCTCGCGCAGGGACTTCTGGATGACCACCGTAGCCATGGCCTGGAAGGCGCTCACCTCCACGTTGCCGATGCCCTGCTGGTTGGAGAGGAGGAATACGTCGGGGTCACCCGCGCTGTACTCGTAGGTCTTCTCATAATAGTGCCACCCCTCCGGGTCGTCGTCCGCCATGCTGGCCAGGTAGACAAGCTGAACGTCGCGGTGCGCCGCCTTCACCGCGCGGAAGCAGTCGACCAGCCCCAGCGGATCCTTCCAGGGATCGAAGCGCGAGACCTGGAGCATGATGGGCCGCGTCTCGTCCACCCCGTAACGGCGGGCGATGTCCGACTGCACCCTCTTCTCGGGGATGATGTTCTTGGCGCTCAGGGGATCGATAGACGGCGGGATGAAGGCCAGGGCCGCGACTTCCAGGGGGGACTTGATGTATTTATCCATGGTGAAGACGGCGCCGTCGTAGCGGTTGATGTAAGCCTTGAGGAATTCCCAGGCGTCATCCCGGGCATAGGTGGAATCTATGTGGCAGCGCCAGATCCACTTCCCCTTGCGGAAGGGGGTCCCCTCCAGGGCGGCGATGATGGCGCAGGGCTGGGGGTCGTGCACGACGACGAAATCGTACTCCTGGTCGAAACGGGAGGCGTTCTCCTCGCATACCGAAAGGTACTTCACCTTCATCTCGTGCGTGATGGGAATCTCCATCCCCTGCAGGGAATTGTGGAACAGCTTGGTGATGGTAAAGAAATCCTGGTCGCCTTCCATGAGCCTCCACTCGGCGCGCAGCCCAACGCCTTCCATCAAGGGGACAAGGGTATAGAGCATCTCCGCCACCCCACCCCCGTGCGCGGTGCTGTTGATATGCAGGACCCTGGCTCCCCGCAGCCCCTTGGCCAGGGAGCGGATTTCCGCCAGGACCTCCGGGTCGGCTATCCCCTGGTACTGCTCGAGGCTACGCGGTTGCACGGGAACCCTTGGCAGCATCTTGCCTCCCTCTCGATCCCTGTTTCCGGCCGACGATATCCCGGCAAGGCGAATCACCTGTAATTTTATACCACGCCGCCCCGTTCCGCATGCGTTTTCCCTCTTTCCCGCCCCTGTCTCCCGCGCTTCCCGCCCCGCGCTTTCAACGCGCGCGCCGAATCTGGTAAATTTTCGTTAGCCGCAACGCTGCCGGCGAGCCGCAGCAAGACGGCGCGTGCCACGCCCTCGCAAGCAACGTACCAAGAGGACGGGGAAGGAGATGATCACATGGTGATGAAGCTTTTCGAGGAAAGACGCAGCATCCGCAGGTTCGGCGACCGCCCCGTGGAGGACGAGAAGCTGCATGCCGTGCTGGAGGCCGCCCGCCTGGCTCCCTCCTGGGCCAACATGCAGTGCTGGCGCTTAATCGTCGTCAAGGACACGGCGATTAAGGATGCCGTTTCCACCACCTTGGAGAACAACCCCGCCCAGAAGGCGGTGTCCAGCGCGCCGGTGCTCATCGTGGCCTGCGCGGACCCGGAAGCTTCGGGCAAGGTCAAGGACCAGAGCTACTACCTGGTGGACATCGGCATATGCTTCCAGCAATTATGCCTGGAGGCTTGGAACCAGGGGCTCGGCACCTGCTGGATAGGCTGGTTCGACGAGGACAAGATCCGTTCTATCCTGGAAGTGCCCGAACATATACGCATCGTGGCCCTGACCCCCCTGGGATACCCGGCCGTCTATCCCGAGGCGCGCGGCCGCAAATCCCTGCAAGAGATGGTCTTCTACGATAAATGGGGTCAGGTCTTGAATTTTGATACCCAGGGGGGTATTGAAGCGGGGGAGTAGGGATTTCTCTCGTTCACCTGACAACACCCGGGGCCGGTCCTCATTCGTTGCCTTTTATAAGACCAAGGGAGAGGCTCCGCCCCTCCCTTGACCCTCCCCAGACATACTTTGGGGTCAAACCGCGTTCATGTCTGAGAGGGGTCGTTCCTGGGGATGGAGGGCGTCTCGGCCCTCTGGACGGGCCTTCGCCGCACCCATCCCCCGCAGGCCAAGGAATCTCCTTTCCTTCTTCCGGCCCGGGAAGCCGAGTAATAGTCTCGCTCCGCAGGCTGCGCTGCGACCGACCCCATAGTTCTCCGGGCAAGTCGGGTGCGGGTCCTTCCTTCTTACGGCCCGGGAAGCCGAGTAATGGCCTCGCTCCGCAGGCCGCGCTGCGACCAACTCGGCCGTTCCCGGGCAAGTCGGGTGAAGATCCTTCCTTCTTCCGGGCCAGGGCTTCAAACAGCGTCCCAGGGGCGGGTTCTGCACATGGTCCCGAGAGACACGGGGGAGTGGACACGGGCGCTCTTGGCGTTTCTCTGTCAATATATTCCAGCGTATTCCCGCTTCTCAGCGCCGCGGGTGTTATACTCTAATCAAAGGAGGGGAATATGGAGCTTGACGAGCTGGACCTGGAAACCATCACACCGCGACAGGTCCGCCAGTACCTCAAGGACAAGTACGTCATCGTCGCCTCCAACCGTGGCCCGGTGGAGTTCAGGCGCGCGCCGGACGGAAGCATCAAGGCCTACCGGGGCGCGGGGGGAGTGGTCACCGCCATGTCCACCGCCCTCACGGCCACGGACGCGGTATGGATCTCCACCGCACGCACCAGGGAGGATGCCCGCATCGCCCACGAGACTTCGCATCAGCGACTGGGCATGCCTCCCGAAAGGCCACAGTATTGGGTCAAGTACATCACGCCCGAGAGCACCGAATACCAGCAGTACTACAACGTGATCAGCAACTCCCTCCTGTGGCCCCTGCAGCACTACCTGTTCGACGTCACCCGCAAACCCACCGTAGACGAAACCGTACACGAGGCCTGGGTCAACGGCTACCGGAAGGTAAACCGCCTCTTCGCGGACGAGATCGTGAAGGAGATACATTCCTCGGACAAGAAGCCGCTGGTTTTCCTCCAGGATTACCACCTCTTCCTCTGCGCACATTACATAAGAAGGCGTGAGCCCGACGTCCTCATCCACCATTTCACGCACAGCCCGTGGGTGCAATCCGACTACCTGCGCCTGCTGCCCCAGGCCATGCGCAGGGACCTGCTGCAGGGCATGCTGGCAAACGACGTGCTCGGCTTCCACACCTACCACTATGCCAATAATTTCCTCCACTGCTGCCGCGAGGGAGAGGCGGTGAGGGCATCCGTGGACTTCAAGCGACGTGTGGTCCGCCACGGGGAACGGGAGACCTACGTCCGCCACTACCCCATTTCCATAGACCACGAAGCCTTGGAAAGGATTACCAAACGTCAGGAGGTGGCCGAGTACCGCGCGCGCTTCCTCGCCCTGGCCCAGGACCGCAAGCTCCTGGTGCGCGTGGACCGCGTCGAGCCCTCCAAGAACATCCTGCGCGGGCTACAGGCCTTCGAGCATTTCCTGCGACGCCACCCTGAATGGCACAACCGCGTCATCTTCGCCAACGTCCTCTACCCCTCACGCCTGGAACTGGCGGAATACCGGGACCTGAAACGCCAGGTGGAGGAGCTCTCTCACGCCATCAACCGGGAATACGGTTCTCTGGAGTGGGATCCCGTCTACCTTGATATAGAGGACAATTATCCTCGCTCGGTGGCCGCCCTCCTGGAGTTCGACGTGCTCCTGGTAAATCCGGTGATAGACGGCATGAACCTGGTCTCTAAAGAGGGGGCGGTGCTCAACACGCGGGACGGGGTGATCATCCTCTCCGTGGCAGCCGGCGCTTACCAAGAACTGCGGAACGCGGTAATCCCGGTGAACCCCCTGGACGTGGCGGAGACCGCCAACGCCATCCACCGCGCCCTGACCCTCAGTGAAAGAAAGAGAAAGGCCATGGCCAAGGCGGCACGCGAAACCGTCCAGGCCAACACGTCCTTCAAGTGGTTCCTCAGGCAGATGCGCGCGCTGCGCCTGGTGGAGCGCCAGCGCGAAGAAAGGCGGCGCGAAAAAGAGCCCTTCCCGCCCCTTCCGCGCTACGAAAGCTTCGACTGACCCCCGCTAAAAATATAAGGGGTGGCAGGCCCCGTTCATGTCCGAACATATCCGGGGGCCAGGCCCCGTTCCATGCCCGAGCCTCGTTCTCCGCCTCATTTACCGGGCAGGCGTGCCCGCTCCATACATCCCGGGACTCGCCGGCACCGACCCCGCGCAACTTGATCCTCCCGGGGCAGCGCGAGCTTTCGCCCGCCGTGCACATGCCCGCTCAGGCCATCTTGCGCAGGGCGTTGCGGGTATCCAGCACCGGCAGCCCGGAGCGCGCCACCAGCCCGTAATCCACGTCGCGGTGAGCGGTGACGATGACCACGCAGTCGCATCCCTCGAGGGTGCCCGCGTCCAGCGCCACGCTCTCGAGGACCTCCTCCCCCACGGCGAAGGTCGGCACGTGAGGGTCGTGGTAGAGGACCTCGGCTCCTCTCCCCTTTAAAAGCTCCACGATCTTGGCCGCCGGTGTCTCCCTGGTATCCGCCATGTCCTGCTTGTAGGCAACCCCCAGAAGCAGGACGCGCGAGCCCTTTACGGCCTTTCCGGCGCGGTTCAATTCCCTCCCCACCAAGCCCACGACGAAATAGGGCATGTTCACGTTGACCTTTCCGGCCAGCTCTATGAACTCGGTCTGAAAGTCGTACCCCCGCGCTTTCCATGCCAGGTAGAAGGGGTCCACCGGGATGCAGTGCCCCCCGATCCCCGGCCCGGGCCAGAAGGGCATGAAGCCGAAGGGCTTGCTGGAAGCTGCCTCGATGACCTCCCAGATGTCCAGGCCCATGCGGTCGCAGAGCATCCACAGCTCATTGACCAGGGCGATGTTAACCCCGCGGAAGATATTCTCCAGCAGCTTGGCCATCTCCGCCACTTCCATGGAGCTCACCGGCACCACCTTCTCCACGAAGCTGCCGTAGAAGGCCCCGGCCAGGGCAGCGCAGCAGTCGCGCATACCTCCTACCAGCTTGGGCGTATTGGTGATGGTCCAGTCCCGGTTCCCGGGATCCACCCTCTCCGGGGAATAGGCGAGGTGGAAGTCCTCGCAGGGGGAGAGCCCCGCAGCGGTCATCGCCGGCAGCACCTCCTCGCGCGTGGTTCCGGGATAGGAGGTGGACTCCAGGACCACCAGCTTGGGCCGCTCCCCCTCGCGGGTGACCTCGCTCACCAGCCGCGACGCGTCGCGCACGTAGCCGAGGTCGGGGTCACGCGTGCGGGAGAGAGGCGTGGGCACGCAGATGCAGATCACCCCGCAGGCGAGGAGCTCGCCGCTGTCGCCGCTCACGCGCAGCTTCCCCTCCGCGAGGAGCCGTCGCAGGATCTCTTCGTCCAGGCCAACGTAGGGGGCCTCGCCTTCCTGGAGGCGTTTTCTTATCATGCTATTTTTTTCCAGCCCAACCACCCAGAAGCCCGCTTTCGCAACCTCCATGGCCAGGGGCAGGCCCACGTATCCCAGGCCTATTATCCCCACTACGGCTTCCCTTCTTCCGATGGCCTCCACAAGGTCCATTCTCTATCCTCCTTCATCCCCGCGCCTGACGCCCACGGCAACACTCCCCTTCTCCCCCAGGGTCATCATGCGTCCAAGGCCGCCACCCCGCGTGGCGGCATTCATCCCCGGGCGCGGCCCGCCGCCATGTCCAATCACCCTTATCGGCCCCGTACTTCCCTACTTTACCGAGATCAACCAGTACCGCACCAGGCCCCGTCCTGTCACCTGCCGTGACAGCACTCCCGGCTATGATATTATTCAAGATATTCAAGGCGTGGGACAGCGCGCGACCCGGGATCGCGGACTCGCGGCTCGCCGAGGGGTCGCCGCGGTGATGGGAGGTAAGAAGGCATGCCCGTTCTGCCAGCCCTGGACGTGGAAAGGGCCCTGCCGGTGCTCCTCGACTTCATCCGCGAGCGTACGGCGATGGCGGGCAGGAAGCGCCTGGTGGTGGGGCTTTCAGGCGGCCTGGACTCCGCCGCCTCCGCCTACCTTGCCGCGCGCGCCCTGGGAAGCGGTCACCTCACCGCTTTTATCCTTCCCTACCGCACCACCCCGCCGCAGTCCATCGAGGACGCTCTCCTTGTGGCGCGGGAACTGGACATCTCCCACCACACCATCGACATCACCCCCATGGTGGACGCCTACTTCGCCCTCTTCCCCGACGCCGACCGCAAGCGCAGGGGAAATTTCATGGCCCGCTGCCGCATGGCCGTCCTCTACGACCAGTCGGCGCGCCTGGAGGCCCTGGTGCTGGGCACCGGCAACCGCACCGAGGCCCTGCTGGGCTACACCACGCTGTGGGGGGATATGGCCTGTGCCTTCTCGCCGCTCGGCGGCCTCTACAAGACGCAGGTGAGAGCGCTCGCGGCTCACTTGGGAGTTCCCGGAAGCATCCTGGAAAAAGCCCCCACCGCCGACCTCTGGGAGGGGCAGACCGACGAGGGCGAGATGGGCATCTCCTACGACGACGCGGATCGCATCCTCCACTGCCTCGTCGACCTGCATCTCGACGAGGAGGAGGTAGCCCGGGAGGGGTACGATCTCTCCCTGGTCCGAAAAGTGAAAGGGAAGGTGGAGGCCTCGGCCTTCAAGCGGCGCATGCCTCCCTGTTGCGAGCTGCCGCCATGAGCCGCCGCCTGAAAATCCTCGAGGTATGCAACCTGGACCGCTTCGCCGCCTCTCCCTACCTGCTCCCCTTCTTCAGCAAGCTGGTGGATCGCGGGCACGAGGTGCACGTCGCCTGCCGGGTGACCTCGTTCGCGGAGACGCTGCGCGGCGCCGGGCTCGTGGTGCACGAACTGCCCATCACCCGCCGCGTAACCCCCTTGCGCGACCTCGCTTGCTACTGCCGCCTGAAATCGCTCATACGGGAAGGCAGCTACGACATCGTGCACACCCACAACCCCAAGGACGGCATACTGGGCCGCGCCGCCGCCTGGAAGGCGGGCGTGCCCCGGGTGATCCACACCTGCAACGGCTTCTATTTCTCGCACCGTTCCTCCTCCGTGAAGCGCCGGCTGGTGCTGCGCGCGGAGCGCTTCGCGGCCCGGCGCTGTCATCTGGTAATATTTGTCAACACGGAAGACCTGGCCCTGGCTGCCGCCCGGAAGATCGTGGGCCCCGGCAAGGCGCTGCTGGTCTATAACGGCGTGGACCTGGAGCGCTTTCATCCCGGCGAGGAACCTGAACTGCGCGCCGAGCTGGCGCTGCCGCGTGAGGCGGAGGTCGTCGGCTACCTCGGGGAGATAAGGCGCGAGAAGAACCTCGACGTGCTGGTAAGGGCGGCGGCGCATCTCCTTCCCAAGCACCCGCAACTGCACCTGGTGCTGGTGGGCGACTCCTCCCACGAGCCGGGGGAGCCGCAACGGCTGCTCGCGCTGGCCTCGCGCCTGGGACTGGAGGGCCGCCTGCATCTTACCGGCTACCGGCAGGACCCGGAGCGCTTCCACCGCCTGTGCGACGTGTACGTGCATCCCTCCTCCCGGGAGGGTTTCGGGGTGAGCATCATCGAGGCCATGGCCTCGGGCGTGCCCGTGGTCGCCAGCCGCGTGCGCGGCCCGCGCGAGATCATCGACGACGGCCTCGACGGCATCCTGGTGCGGGACCGCGACGCGGAGGAGCTCGCGGCCGCCGTGTCCTTCTTCCTGGAGACCCCGGAGGCGGCTCGCTCCTATGTCCAACGCGCGCTGGAAAAGGTGAAGCGGGAGTTCGACCACCGGGACATGGTGCGCAAGCTCCTCTCCGCCTACCGCACCTAGACATATCCTGGGGTCAAACCTCGCTCATGTCTGGAACAGCAGACATATCCTGGGGTCAAACCTCGCTCATGTCTGGAACAGCAACAGCATCTTGACAAACACAAAAAAGTATAAGAATATGTATATGTTATATTAATTTACTAATTAATAATTTAACGAACGAAATGGCACGTCCATTGCGAATCCAATACGAGGGCGCGCTCTTCCATGTCTTCTCGAGGGGAAACAAGAACGGGCCCATACTCAACTCTGACAGGAGTTTCCGAGATAATCACCCCTCTCACCCATAAAACCCCAGCATAATGACCATTTCCAGACTCCAGAA
>CAKZMC010000027.1 GCA_937128055.1 uncultured Actinomycetes bacterium
CCGGGACGCCGAGTAATGGTCTCGCTCCGCAGGCTGCGCTGCGACCAACTCGGCCGTTCCCGGGCAAGGTGGGTGGAGATCCTTCCTTCTTCCGGCCCGGAGCCTTGGGGTAACGGTCTCGCTCGGCGCCGCCTGCCCCACATAAAAGAAGGGACGCCCGGAAAGGCGCCCTCGCTGCGACCGACCCCATAGTTCTCCGGGCAAGGTGAGTGGGAATCCGTTCTTCTTCCGGGACGGGCCGGGGGATAGGGCTCGCTCCGCGACGCGCGGCCTCGCGTGATCCCTTCCCTCTTCCGCAAGGCATGCCCTATCGCCGCCCCCGCCCCCGCAAGATGGCCGGGCAGGAGGCCGCTTGCACACAATAACATGCCATTTTGGCAATATCCGCACCTTGCCAAAAGAAAATATGGGGCCGCTTGCCGTGTCGCTTGCCCGGCCCCTGCACCGACCTGCCGGTGAGTAGTTGAAAAGAAGCGCGCCGCGAAAGAGCAGGTCGTTCGGGGTAGCGGAGGGGGACCTGGCATGGGCGTAAGCAAGGTTGAAAAATGTAAGCGGACGCGGGAAACAGAAGGTAGTCGGTTTGTTTATCTGGAATAATATGTATAAAATAGGGGAATAAGGCGGCCGGGCCTAGTGGGAAAGTGGAGATGCTGGCCTGGCGGGAGGGTTCAAAGCGCCGAACCGAGGTGCAGATTTGGAGCTCAAGGTTGGCTGTTGCGGTTTTCCCCAGGCACGCCAGATTTACTACCGTACCTTGCCCCTGGTGGAGATCCAGAAGACGTTTTACCAGCTTCCAAGGGTGAAGACTTCGCTCAAGTGGCGTCAGGAAGCTCCTCCCCACTTCGAGTTCACCCTTAAGGCCTGGCAGCTGATCACCCACCGCCCGTCCAGCCCTACCTACCGGCGCCTCACCCACCCCATACCGGAGGAACTCAGGGAGGCCTACGGGTCTTTCAAGCCAACGCCGGAGAACTACCTGGCTTGGCAGGAAACCATGGAGGTCGCCCATGCCCTGGAGGCGGAGATCGTGGTCTTCCAGACGCCGGCGACCTTCGGCCCGGGCTCTAAGCACGTGGCCCAGATGCGCGAGTTCATGTCCACCATCGACAGGGACGGCCTCCATCTGGCCTGGGAGCCCCGCGGTTCCTGGAGCCCTGAGGAGGTGGGAAAGCTCTGCCGGGAGCTGGATCTCATCCACGTGGTAGATCCCTTCCAGGGCAGGGAGAAATGGGGCTCGATCATCTACTGGCGCCTGCACGGCATAGGCGGCTACAATTACCGCTTTAGCGACCAGGAGCTGGGAAGAGTCGTCACCATACTCAAGAAGAGCAAGAAAAAGAAGGCTTACGTCCTTTTCAACAACATCTTCATGTGGGAGGATTCTCAGCGGTTGCTGGAGATATGGGAGAAGAGGAACTGATCCTCACGGGGGCTCTTCGCTAAGGCCGGATGTTCCGGGCCGCCCGCCGCCCATCCTGCGACGCGGGCTTGGGCTGTCCCGTACGGGCAACCCGGGACAGGCTGGAATGGTCAGGCCATATCGCCCCCCTGCGAGCCACCCCCGCCGGCCTCGACGACGCCGGATACCTCCGCGACGAAAGACCTGGCGTCATCCAGGCACGACGATGCGGTGAGGGGGTCGGCCTCCATCTCACCCGTCACGGATACCCTGTAGTAGAGGTCGCGGACGATGACGAGGGAGCGCCGGCTCTCGGCGCTCAGGCCCATGCTCCGCGCCGCCTCCTGGAAACGCTCCACCACGTCTTCCCACCCCCCTGGCTCTTCGCCCTTGCCGGTCAGGGCCGCCCTCGCCGCGTAGAGCATGGCCAGGAAGGCGTTCGTTATGGCCTCCTCGCAGAGTCCTCCCAGGAGAATCTCCTCCGCCGCGCTCAAGGCCATCCTGGCCTGGGTCAACCAGGAATCCCTCTGCGCTTCTCGGTCCCAGGGATCTTCCATCGCTTCCCTTCCCGTGCTCCCGAGGGAAGTCCGGCCTTCCCGCCCGCCGCTGCCCATCACGCTGCGCCAGGGTTATTCTCTCACGCGGGGAGCGCGCTGTCTCGTCGGCACAGGCCTTCTCGTTGGCCTTGCGCCTGCCCATCGGCATCCGCCCCGCCCGCGCTTATTTCCCCGCCCTTCGGCCCGGCAACCGACGGGCGGCACACCGTGCCCACTCGTCCGCCACACATGTGCTTATCCGCCGCGCATATGCGGATTGATGCTGCGGGAGCGGGTCTGACATATAATCTGATAAGCGACGCCGCTGCGGACGAAGACCCGGGCGGGCTGCTCCCGCCCGGCGACGACTCGGTGACGGCTCCCCGTGAAGCGGCGCCACGGCGGTAACCGCCAGGGCGTGCCGTGCGGGCTTTGCATGGAGGCGAATGGAAGGTGGAGTTCTTTAAATATCACAGCCTCGGCAACGATTTCATTTTGTTGAACGCCATGGAATCGGCCATCAAGCTCTCCCCCGAGGACATCCGCGACCTGTGCGACCGCCACCGCGGGATCGGCGGGGACGGCATAATCGTCATGGAGCCCTCCGAGAAAGCGGTGTGCCGCATGGTCAACTTCAACCCGGATGCCAGCGAAGCGGACGTGAGCGGCAACGGGCTGCGCTGCCTGGCCAAGCACCTGTACGATACCGGGATCCATGCGGACTCGCAGATGCAGGTGGAAACGCCCTCGGGGATCCGCGGGGTCAGGGTGCACTTGGCCATGGGCAGGGTGGGCACCATCGAGGTGAACATGGGCAAACCCGACTTCCGGCGCGGCTCCATACCCATGGCGGGAGAAGGGGATGAAGTGTTCGACATACCCCTACGGGTAAAGGAGGTTACCTTGCAGGCCACCTGCCTCTCCATGGGCACCCCCCATTGCGTCATTTTCGTGGACGACCTTCTCGCCACGCCCGTGAGCGAACTGGGGCCGCAAGTAGAAAACCACCCCTTTTTCCCCCTGCGCGTTAACGCGGAATTCACCCAGGTGATCAGCGTTTCGGAGATAAGGTTACGCTCCTGGGAAAGGGGTGCCGGCGAGACGCTGGCGAGTGCAGCGGGCGCCTCCGCGGCAGTGGCGGCCGCCTTGCGAACCGGCAGGTGCAAGAGGAAGGTGCACGTGCAGCTCCCCGGTGGTCTCATGGAGGTCGAAGTGAACGACGAGGGGGAGATAATCACGCGGGGCACGGCACGCCGGGTCTTCCGAGGGGTTCTCGACGAGGATTGGAGGGAGAGAAGCCGCATCTTCCTCGCCTGAGGCTTGCCGCACTATCCGCCTTGACCCTATCGCTCACACCGTGGCCGCCATCTCCTGCAGAGATATGGCCGGAGCCCGGTATCTTCTACATGCCCGTCAACACCCCGCGAAAGCTTGCAGTTACCATCCACGCCGTTGCATACGCCGGCGCGAAAGGTTACTGGATTACGCGAGTCGAATATTGTGTTGGCCCATAAGAAAACCTATTGAGGAGGTGAAGAGGCTTGAAAGGTTTCATTGAGTTCATACGCAAGCAGGGAGTCGTGGGCCTGGCAATCGGTTTCATCGTCGGCGCGGCGACGGGAGTGGTGGTCAACGCGCTGGTCACGGACCTCATCAACCCCATCATCGGCGCCATTGTCGGCCAGGGCAGCCTGGACACCCTGACCTTCACGATCGGGGACGCGGTATTCCATTACGGGCATTTCATAGGCATCTTGATCAACTTCGTGATCATCCTGGCCGTTGTTTACCTGATCTTCAAAGTCCTGCGTCTCGAGAGGCTGGACATCGAGGAGGAAGAGGAGTAATCTCGAGCATTCGTCACGGAAGGCAACCGCGAGCTTGTCCGCGAGGAATCCACCGTCCCTAATCCGCCAGGTTGGGGCGGGGTCTGGCTAGCGGCATGGCAAGCAGCATTCCTTCCGTGCCTGCCGGACCGGGAACGGCCGGGCCGGTCGCAGCGCAGCCTGCGGAGAGAGACCGCTGCGCGGCGGCCCGGGCCGGAATAAGGATGTTTTCTCCCTTGCGGGGGATGGGTGCGGCGAAGGCCCGTCCGGAGGGCCGAGACGCACTCCATCCCCAAAGAATAACCCCTCTCAGACATGAACGCGGTTTGACCCCAGGATATGTCTGGGGGGCCGGCCTCGTCGCCGGGCCGAACGGCTTCCCTTACGCGGACGGGGCCTCACCCCGATCATTTAAGATCAAGGCTCGACCCCGCTAGTATCTGCGCGAGCGGCGGCGCATTGAAGTACGGCCGCCCCGTGATGCCGTCACAACAACCCTGGTAGAGCAGCGTGATGAGCTCTTTCAGCCTGGGCGGCAAAAGGGGAGGCGAAAGGCTTACCAATCTTTTCCAGTCCACCCTGTTCGTCTTCTTGGCCGCCTCCACCTCCCGGCTCCATTCCGTATCGCGGTAGAACATCCTCGCCAACTCCTTGCTCACGGGCATGCCTCCGTACTCGAACCTGCATTCGTCCGGGGTGCCCAGGACGTCGACGAGCATGATATTGCGTGCGCCATCGAAACCGAACTCGACTTTCCCATCCTGGTGGGCGAGGCCCATGGGCTCGACTGACCGCGTGATCAGCTCGTTGACCTTCAGGGTGATCTCCTTTATCCTCTCCACCTCTTCACGCGAAAGCCCGGCGATCTCCATCGCCTCCTCCCAGTCCAGGTACCTGTCCGTGGATTCCAGCTTGGTGGACACGTCCAGGATGGGGCTTTCCAGCCTCTCCCCCGGTTTGGGCAACCTGTCCAGGCCCAGGTCCTCGACGTTCAGGCTCCCCTCCTCCAGGCGCCGGAAAACGCTCGAACCCTCCGGCAGGGAGTTGCGGTAGATAATCTCCAGCGGGATGAGGAAGTTTCCCTTTTCCTTACGGTACACGGAGTAATCGTATGCGCCGCCCTTCACATCGGGCTCGATCACCCGCAGCAGCTTGACCTCCATTACGCGTGCCGGCTCTACCACCTCGTTCAGGCGCCGCGCCCTGCCGTCTCCGCCCACCACCCCCAGGTAATGGTTGGCAATGCCCATGGACGCGAGCATCTCGAAAAAGTGGGCTCCCATCATGCACAGGGCTTCACCCTTCCCCTCTATGTGGTCGGGCATCTCCCCCCAGTCGAAGACGGAGTAGCGGTCGGAGAAGTGAAAACGTCCCCTTCCTTCCCTCAAGCCTGCGGGCTCCTCCAGAACCTCGAGATCCTTAACGCTGCCCACTCTACCTCCTCTTGCTCGCGGCGGAGCCACCCCCGCCTATACGACCGCGCTGCGATCCTCTCCTGTTCTTATCCCTATAACCCTTCGACAACTGCAGGTTCGCAGCTACCACCCTGCCGGCGAACTGCGCCCTCTCGCCGTCCACGGCTTCCAGCTCATGCCCCTTCCGGCCCCCGCATAGTCGGCTCCCGGAGCTCACCACTTTCCCCGGCTCTATCCCCGTCCCCTCCACCACCGCTAGGTGCTCGACCACCACCCCGTCTCCTAGCACGGCGTTGAAAACCACGGACCCGAACCCCACGAAGCAGCCGTCCCCGATGGTGCAAGGGCCGTGCACCACGCAGCCATGCGCGAGCGACGTCTCCCTGCCGATGGTGACCGCAGAACCCCCCAACGCGTGAATCACCACCCCGTCCTGGACGTTGCTGCGCTCCCCTATGACGATGGAGCTCCCGGGCTCGTCCGCCCTTATCACCGCGCCGGGAGCGACGAAAACCTCCTCGCCGATGAGCACCTTCCCTATGACCTCGGCCGCGGGGTCCACGTAGGCGCTTTCCGCCACGCGCGGCCGCTCGTCCCACGGGTTCGGCCTCAGCGACATGCCGCGCATCACCCCATATAACCCCTCAGCACCGCCGCCTCCTCCACCATCTCCGTCACGTTCCTGCCCTCCTCCAGCAGCAGGAGGATGTTGGAGGTGATGTTCCTGTGGATAAGATGCCTGGTCTGCGTGGGCTCCGTGGGGATGCCAAGCACCCCCTCCAGCCACTTAAGGTCATCCTCCACGGATGCGAGCCCCGGGAACCTCCGCTGCAGCCGCCTGATATTGTCGCGGTTCACGTAGGCACAGGCGGCCAGCAGATCATGCTTGAGATTGAGGTAAAACCGGCCGAGTACCTCGTTCAACCCCCGGTCATACGCCTCCCTCAGGGCCCTCCCCGTCCCTATGACCTCCGGGGGGAGGCCCAGCGAATAGAGCGAGGCGGTGAAGGTGATGGCGCGCGGTAAGCTCACCCCCCTGGTTATTTCCCGGGAATATCCGAAGAGGCCGGTGTGCAGTCTCCTTTCCCTCCTCCGCGGGACGTACTTGGAGGCCTCGATGATGAGGGGGGCAATGTCGATGATGGTGGCGCGGTAGTGTTTCTTAAAGATCCCGATGAGCTTTTCTACCCTTTCGAGATCCTTGCTTTCCATCTCGGGCATCTCTCGCCTCCGGGCCAGGCCACGGTTGATGGCTTTCACCGCCTTGACCACCGCCTCGAGCGGATAATCGTAGCGGAAGGAGGACTGCACCGTCGCCGTGCTCACGCCGGGGTATTCCGCGAGGAAATTCCCGATGTTTTGCGGGTTGAGATTCCCGCGGAAGGGGACGCCCCCGCAACCGATGATAGGGTATGCGTCTATCCCGCAATCCTCCGCCGCCTTGAGGCCGTGGTGGAGAGCCAGCTTGGCGCCCAGCACCGCCGGCACCAACCCGTAGTTCAGGGCCGGGTCGGAACGGGCGACAAAAGGCCTCAGGTACTCCAGCCCCTTGATCCTGCTCAGCCCCTTTTTCCGGTAGAGGGCCACGTACTTGCGGATGAGGTCCCCTATCTTCATCATGTCCGGAAGGTCCTCCACCAGGGGTATGATCTCTATGAGCGGCGGGTTGCCGCTCCCTATCCTCCGTTCCGGGTCCCTCCTCACCATGCTCGCGAAGCCCGCGAAGGTCGACTGAAGGTACACCAACTGCTCGGCGGAGGTGGTCATGGGCAGGATGATCTCGAATATGGGGGGGCAGTGCAGGCCGATGTCCTTGGCGATGTCATATGCCGTGAGGATGTTGGCAAAGGCCCGCAGCACGCGGTAGCTTCCCTTCTCCACCCAGATATTGGGAAGGCGGTAGGTGAGGAAGATGTCCTTACCCAGGGCTTTTTTCTTGAAAAAGGGGAAGTTTTCCTCGAATATGCGCTCGATGACCGCCTCGTCGACGTACTTCCCCTCCCAGTCCCACATGAACTCCCCGCACCCCAGCTCCGCGAAGGCCGTAACGCATTCCCGCACCTCATCGCGGCTGTCGATGAAGCTCCTGCCCAACCAGAAGGCGCTCGCGGCGTTATCCGGGTGCTGCGTCGCCATGGTCCTCGGGATCCCACGCATGTCAAAACCCCCTCAGCCAGCCTGCCTTCGCCGGTTCCAGCTCCCAACAAGGCGGTTGTCCGGCATCGCCTTCCCCCGCCATTCCCCTACCACCCCAAGGGCTTTCCGGGGACGGAACCAGCGGGATTCTCCTTCCCTTAACGCTCAAGCCTTGATGAAAACGTAGGTTGCTGCCGCTGGAATATCCGCTTACTCCCCGGAGAGCCGGGGGAAAAGTAAGTTAGATATTACCACAGGCAGCAATGCGAGGCAACGCCCTGCGCTGGTTCACTACATGGTGGACACATTATCCCTATGCTTGTTCGAATCATACCAGCTATTAAGAAACTCCAT
>CAKZMC010000028.1 GCA_937128055.1 uncultured Actinomycetes bacterium
CGGGCCACAGAGCCATGGCCATCATCGGCTTCAAGGTTTGGAACTGACACGTCAATACTATATCTTTATGTTACCGCACAGTCAATGAACACACCTGGCGGCCGTCGTTCAAACCCCAGAACTCCGGACGGCGTCGTAAAAAGGCTGTGTGGCGGCCGGCTCTGAAGCATTCCGCACAGCCCGCCTCCCGGCAGAGGAAAGCCCGCCCGGGAAGAGCTAGGTCGCCGATATGGGGGATTGCGCCAGGGCCCACTTGTCCCCTCCCGTGTCGACGCCGCGATCCGTGGACGGCCGGTCCGATCCCCGAGGGCAAACGGTACGGCATGCGCGCTTCGGTTCCGTATTCATCGTCTGGCGGTTTCGTATGTGCCGGCATGTGAAAAAAAGGGCTCTTCGCTAAATACTGTGGGTAGTTTCAACTGAACAAAGGATAACCCTTCTCCCGTGATTAATGAAAGAAGAGGCGGTGATCGAGCACGGGAGGAGGGAAGATAAATGAGGCAGAAAGACCTCTTCAAGCTGGCCCTGGGCCTGGAAGATCCCTGGATGGCGAGAGAGGTGAGATTCGACCTCGGGGAGGGAAGGCTGGACATCTGGCTGGATTTCCCCCGGGGGGCCCCTTCTCCTGCCCCGGCTGCGGGGAAGGCGGCAAGAAGGCCTACGACACTCAGGAGAAGACCTGGAGGCACCTCAACTTCTTCGAGCACCGCACCTATATCCATGCCCGTCTGCCCCGCGTGGAATGCGCCTCCTGCGGGGTGAAGACGGCCGAGGTCCCCTGGGCCAGGCCCGGCTCCGGCTTCACCCTGCTCTTTGAGGCCTACCTCCTGCTTCTTTGCTCCGAGATGCCGCCCAAGGCCGTCTCCCGCCTGACCGGAGAGCACGACACGCGCATCTGGAGGGTGGTGGGACACTGGGTGGACAGATCCCGCGCCGCACTCGACCTCTCCTCGCTTGCCGAGGTAGGAGTGGACGAGACCTCCTCGGCAAGGGGACACCGCTACGTCACCGTCTTTTTGGACCTGGACTCAGAAAGGCGCCGCGTGGTCTACGCCTGCCCGGGCAAGGATGCGGAAACGGTCGCCTCCCTCTCAGAGGAGCTCAAAGAACGCGGGGGGGATCCCTCCTCCATCGAGCGTTTCTGCTGTGACATGAGCCCCGCCTACATCGCGGGCATCCGGGAGAGCTTCCCGCATGCGGAGATCATCTTCGACCGCTTCCACTTAAAACAGGCCGTATCCCGGGCGGTGGACGAGACAAGGAGGGCTGAGGTAAAGGAGAGGAAAGAGCTCCGGGGCACCCGCTACCTGTGGCTCAAGCGGCCGGAGAACTTGAGGGAGAGACAGCGGCAGAAGCTCGAAGTCCTGCTTTGCTCCGGCCTCGAGACCGCTCGGGCCTACCAGCTCTCCCTCTCCTTCGACGCCTTTTTCGAGGTGGAGGAGGATCTGGCGGAGGAATACCTCTACCGGTGGTTCTGGCGGGCCACCCACTCCCGGCTCGAGCCCATGCGACGAGCGGCCCACACCATAAGGGATCACTGGGAGGGGGTGCTGGCCTGGCACCGGCATAAGCTAAACACCGGGGTGCTGGAGGCCATCAACGGGCTCATCCAGGCTGCCAAGAGGAGGGCCAGGGGTTACCGCAACGTCAGGAATCTGATCACCATGATCTATCTAATCGCGGGGAAGCTGGATTTCGAGAGTTTGCCGGTGTTTTTCTTGTGTGCTACCCATAGTAAATAGCGAGGAGCCGAAAAATTGAATAACATGTTCGAGTTAAGAGGCTGGGTGGAAAGGGGTTTCGATACCAGGATGGTCGTCGATGAGCATACAATGGAAACGCCGACCCATAAGGTCGATTGCTATAAAAACAGGGTGGCCTTGGAGATTGAATGGAACAACAAGGATCCGTTCTACGAGGCCAAGTCCCGTCAAGTGGTGTATTAGGCACCATCGTACCATCCCCTTCATGATGACAGCCTAGACGGCTGCCGGT
>CAKZMC010000029.1 GCA_937128055.1 uncultured Actinomycetes bacterium
GAAGGAGGAGGCCAAGCGCCTGAAGCAGGAGAAGAAGATGGCCCGCAAGGGGGCCGCGGCGGAGGCGGAGGCCCCGGCGGAGGTGGCCGAGGTCATCGCGGAGGCGCCCCCTTCCAAGAAGGAGCTGGCCCGCCTCAAGAAGGAGGAGGCCAAGCGCCTGAAGCAGGAGAAGAAGATGGCCCGCAAGGGGGCCGCGGCGGAGGCGGAGGCCCCGGTGATGCCCGAACCTGCACCCTTCTTTGAACCCACCCCGGAACCTCCCGCGTTCACGCCTCCTCCGGCGGAGGCGGAGCCCGCCAAGCCCACGGCCCCGCCGGAAATCACCTTCGAGTTTCCCATCGAGCCGTCCACGGAGGGCGTGAAGCTGCCGCGGCTGGAGGACAGGCTGGAATCGCTGCCGCCGCTGGAGGATGTGGAGGAGCCTCCTCCGGGGGTGGAGCCTCCCGAGGGCTTCTTCGATTAACGCATACGTGCTTTCCAGCGCTCGAGCTGCGAGGCCCACGGGCTGTAGCGGGAACCATGCAGGGTCGCACCGCGCAGGGCAACGAGGAACTCGCCCGGATTGGTAAATTCATCCATCTCCACGTAGACCCGTCCCACGTCCTCCGCTCTGTGGGCATCGCTCCCCGCCGAGACGGGGATGCCCTGCCGCGCGGCGAAGGCAGCTGCCTTGCGGTTCGCGCCCCAATAGCGCGGTTTCCCGTTGAGCGCTTCCAGGGCGTCGATGTGTCTCGAGAGCTTGCTCAGGCGGCTTGCCGTCATCCGCCTCAACTTGACGTAATCGAAGGGGTGGGGGATGACCACCAAGCCATCCTGGCGGTGGATGAGCTCCATGGTTTCCGGGGCCGGGAGGCCAGGGGGTATCTCCTCCCGCAGGAAGAGCCCGATGATCTCCCCCTCCGCCGACCTGATCTCCTCTCCGGGGATGATGACCAGCTGCTCCAGTTCCGCGGCGAAGGCCAGCCCTCCCTGCAGGGAATCGTGATCGGTGATCGCCACGCCGGCCAGCCCCTTGCGCCGGCATTCCTCCAACAGGCCCGCCGCGTCAACGCTGCTGTCGAAGGAGTAAACGGTGTGGACATGCAGGTCGAGCTTGATCCTCATCGCGGCCCCGGCCTGCCTTTCAACGGAACTCCTCCGGAACCTTGCACTGTTCCTCGATGGAACGCACGAGCTGGCGAAGCCTGGCATCGTCCAGGAAATAGACGCTGGCGCTTCCCGCCATCCCCGTCCTTCCTGGCGCCACGCCGCCCTGCACGTCGACCACCGGGAAGGCGGCGAACTCGCGAGCCAGCCCGATCACCTCTTCCCGGGAGAGGTCGCTCTCCAGGGAGTCGAGGGCCACGCTGAGAAACCATGCGGCGCCCGGATACGCCGCCATGTCCTTTCCCTTGTACAGGATCTGCGTGATCAGCCGCTGCTGCTGCCGCACCCTTTCCAGGTCCCCCTGCGGGTAGTCGCGCGACCTGGCCATGACCAGCGCCTGCTCCCCGTTCAAGAGCGAGCTGCCGGAGGGTATGTATCCCGTCTTGGGATCCGATATGGGTCTGTCCAGGGTCACTTGCACCCCGCCGAAGAGATCGACCAGCCAGCGCATCTCGTCGAAATCCAGCACCAGGTAACGGTTGATGTCCATCCCGGTCACTTCCTCCACCGTGCGCACGGCGAGCTCCACCCCTCCCAGGGCATAGGCATCGTTGATCTTGCTGCGTCCGTGGCCGGGTATCTGCACGTAGGAATCGCGCGGGATGGATAGGAGGCAGGTCTTTTTCCTCCCCCCGTCCACGTGGGCGATCATGATCACGTCGCTTCTTTCATAGCCCTCCCGCGGCCTCCCCATGCCGTGATCCAGGCCCAGGATAAGCACGTTGAGGGCGCGGGATCCCAGCACCTCGCCGGGAGGGTAGAGCGCCGGCTCCTCCACGCCGGGGAAAGCCTCCTGCGGGCTGTCGCCCTCGCTCTCCTCCCGCCACCAGGCGAGGGGGTCGATGAGGAAGAAGGAGCATGCCGCGGCAAGGACAAGAGACGCGCAAAGCGCGATCATTCCCATCTTTTTCCTTTTGTTCAACCCGGACATTGGCGCCACATCCTCCTCTTCCCGGGTCACCCCGTTTCCCGCAGACTCATCGCTTCCCTTCCTTCGCCTTTTATTTCTCAACGCCCGTCCCCATGTCCTTCCCGGGGCGGGCGTTACGGCGCGCGAGGGCCCCGCCCGCATGCGCGCAACGGCAAGATGCGTGTATGATACCATCATCCCCATGAGCGCGGGCGACACGGTTGCTGTGAGGGGAGGGTGCCTTGCTGGACTGGCTCATTAACCTGGATTACACCCTTTTTACGTGGATAAACGGCCTCGCGGGACGTAACATGCTGGCCGACTCCGCCATGAAGGCCTTCTGCAACGACCACCTGATCCCCTTCACCCTCGGCTTCCTCGCCCTGGTCATGATGCTGAAAGGGCGCGACAGGCTGGACGACCGCCGCAATTTCGCCGCGGTGGTGCGCATCTTTCTCACCATAGCCCTTTCCATGGCACTCATGCAGCTGGTGATCACCCTGGTGCACAGGCCCCGGCCCTTCGTCGACTACCCCGTGAACCTGCTCTTCTATAAGCCCGTCGACTGGTCCTTCCCGAGCAACCCCGCTACCGCCACCTTCTCCTTTTTCTTCTCCGCCCTCCTCTCGGACCGGCGCTTCGGGTGGTGGTTTCTTCCCCCGGCCTTGCTCATGTCATTCGCCCGCATCTGGTGCGGCGTCCACTACCCAGGCGACGTGCTGGCGGGGATACTCCTCGCCTTCGCGGCGGCCTGCCTGGTGCACCGCCTTGATTTTCTGAGCCGGCCGTTCGTGTCCATAGTCCGGAACCTGGAAAGCAGGCTGCGCTCCGCGCTGAGCTTGAGGGAGTGAGTGATGGAAGTCTTCCACGAGGATATCCTGGAGACGTTTCTCTTCTGCTTCCTGGCTTCCCTGGGCATCGTCCAGATCATGGCGGCGAGGCGCGGCTGGCACGGGCTTTGCGTGTACGGGAGACGGCTGAACCGGGGCGTGAACAACGCCCTCGGCGCCGCCCTGCTCATTTTCTCCTACGCCTGGTACTTCAGCGACCCCCTGCACCGCAACGTGCGCAACATCGAGGCTCTCATGAGCCTGGTGTGCCTGCTGCTCGGTGTCGCGGCAGCTCTGTTGGCCACGGCGGCCGCAGCGTCGCTGAGCGAATCCCTGTGGCGCCTTTTCCGCCCCCCCGCCGGGGAGAGCGCGCGAACGGCCAGGGAGGAGGCGGGCAAGCCGGAGGAGCTCGCCACGCCCAACGCGAAGTTGCTCATTTCCCCCGCCTGGGAAAAGGCGGACCGCAAGCTGGTTATCCTCGCCGAAACGGGGAGGGGGAGCGAGAGGCTGGTGCGTCGCCTCCTCCCTTACCTCCCTCACGACATGGGATATGCTTCCCTCCACCCCCGGGAAGAAGGCGGTGGAGGGGAGCCGGAGGGGAGGGAACGCGCCTCCTCGCTCCTGGGGGCGCTGCGCGAGCTCGAGGAGCGGGTGGGCGCGGGCCTACAGGGAGCCGACCTGCTCGGGCTGGGATGGAGCGGCAACGAGCTGCTGCGCCTCCGCGAGCACCTCGAGAGGACCTGCCGGCCGCGCCGCTTCCTCGTCGTAGCCCCCGTGGTGCCCGACCCCGGCCACGCGCTGCTGGGAGACGCCTTCCTCTCCAACACCCCCTGGGACATCCTCTGCCGCATCCTGGCAGGTAAACCTTGGCGTGAAGGCGCCTTCCGGTCGACGCTCCGCATATGGATTCCGTTTTCCCTGGCATGTATGGCTGCGGGCGCCGTGCTGACGTCGTTCTTCGACATCCGCTGGCAGGTCTTTTCGGGCCTCGCGGGGGGTTTGATAGTATCGCTGTGGCTGGCCTACTTTCCCGCTGCGCGCAAGGGCCTCGCCGGCCGGGGGAAAAATCGCGAGGAAAGGACGGTCCCTGGCCTCTTCTGGGAACATCTCCACCCCGGGGAATGCCCGCTTGAGGTGGTGATCTGCGGGGACGACGCCCACCTCTTGCGCGCGCGCGCCGCTCCGCAAGGCGGGGTGCGTTTCCATGTCCTCGCCGGCTCCCTGCGAGGAAAGTTCTTCCTCGACCGTCGCGGCCTGCAGCGCCTGCTGGAACTGCTGGCGCGATAACGGCGCCGCAGCCTCCACCCCAATGTCAACACCTCGGGGTCCCCTCAACGACCCAGAGCAGGCCTCATTCGTTGCCTGGGTCACCCGCGTCCAGCGACCATGACGTTCTCGACGGCCACCGTGGGAGCGCCCAGGCTCCCCTCGAAGGGGACTATGCGCAGGTCCTCGCCCACCGCCACCGTGTCGCGCAGGAAATCGAGCGCCTTCCCCGCCAGGGTTATCTCCCGCAGTGGCTGCCGCAGTTCCCCCTTCTCGATGCGCAGTCCCAGGGCTCCCAGGGATATCTCGCCGCTCACCGGGTTGGCGCCTGCATGGGCCCCCACCACCTGCAGGACCAGCACCCCGTCCTCCACCTGGCCGATGATGTCGTCCCGCTTTCCCTGCCGCGGTTCCAGGAGAAGGTTGCTGGCCCCCACGCGCGGCCTTTCCCTGAAGGAAGGCCGGCTGGCGTTGCCGGTGCTCGCCACGCCGGCGCGGGAAGCCGTATAAGTGTTGTGCAAGTACCCCTGCAGGACCCCTTCGCGGATGAGCTCCTTGCGCCGCGCCGGGACTCCCTCGTCGTCGAAGGGCGAGGTGGAAGGCAGGCCCGGGAGGGTCCCGTCATCCACCAGGGTGACCAGGGGGGAGGCGATGGTCTCTCCGAGCCTGCCTGCCAGGAAGGAACGTCCCTTGAGCACCGCCTCCGCGGAGAGAGCCGCCGCCAGCATCGCGAGGAACTCCGCGGCCACGAAGCTGTCCAGCACCAGGGTGGTGCGCCGCGAGGAAATGCTGCGCGATCCCAGCAGGGACAGCGCCATGTCCGAGGCCTCCTCTGCCACCCTGGCCAGGTCCAGGTCAGAGGGCTTTACCCCCACGTCGAAGGAGAAACCGGTCTGGGCCTCCTCGCCCTTACCGGCGATGGGAAAAACGTAGCAGGAGCAATGCGAGGAACGGTAGCAGCCGGACACTCCACGGGTATTGGCGACCGCCACGGTCGATACCGCGTCCGCGAAGACCGCCGTCTCCACCCTGGCGATGCGCTCGTCCCGCTCCAGCGCCAGCTCCTCCAGCCGCAGGGCCATCTCCACCTTGCTCTCCGAGCCGGTTTCCTCCGCCTCTGGGTGGTAGATCCCCAGTTCCCCCGCGGGGTACTCCGTCGGCTCGGGCAACAGGTTGTGCTCATCCGGTTCGCTAAAGCGCGAGTTGGCCACCGCTTCCTCGACGGCCCGCCTGCCGTCCTCCCTTTCCAGACCGCTGGAATAGGCGTAGCCGAGGCGCCCTTCACGCAAAGCCCTCACCCCCACGCCGCGGGAACGGGAGTAGCGCAGGCTCTCCAACTCGCCGCCGTAAGCCTTCACGGTGAGCCCCCGCTTCTCCTCCGCAAAAACCTCCAGCTCCACCCCCGGCCCGGCAAGCCCGCGTCCCGCCTGCAGCCATTCCTCCACGAGAGCCTGGAGACGAGAGCCGCTATCCAATCACACCACCTCCGAGGTTCCCCCGATCACCATTTCCCTTACCCGCAGGGTCGGCTGGCCGGTGCACACCGGCACCGCCTGTCCCTCCTTGCCGCACATCCCGGTGTCGAAATCCAGGTCGTCGGCCACGGCGTCGATGTCCATGAGCACGCGCGGGCCGTTGCCGATGAGGGTCGCTCCCTTCACCGGTTCCGCGATCTTGCCGTTCCGGATCATGTAGCCCTCGGTGACGGCGAAGATGAAGTCCCCGGTAACCGGGTTGACTTCCCCGCCCCCAAGCTTGCGGGCGTAAAACCCGAGGGCGGTATCGGCTATGACATCCTCGCGGCTCGACTTACCGACCTCGATGTAGGTATTGGTCATGCGGGGAATGGGCACGAAGCGGTAGGACTGCCTGCGACCGTTTCCGGTGGGGGCCGTCCCGTCCCGCAGCGAGCGCTTGCGGTCGTTGATGAAGCCGCGCAGCTCCCCCTCCTCGATGAGCGGCGTCCGCGACGCCCTTACCCCTTCGTCATCATAGGAAAAGGAGCCCCAGCGGTTTATGAGGGTGGCGTCGTCGTAGGCGTTGACCAACGGGGAGGCCACCTTGCGCCCCAGCTTTCCCTCGAACACGGAGGCTTTCTTGTAGACGGCGTCCGCTTCCAGGCTGTGGCCGCAAGCCTCGTGGAAGAGCACGCCCCCGGTCCCGTTGGCGATGACCACGGCCATGGGACCGGAAGGGGCGGGCCTGGCCTCCAGCATGGTGAGGGCTTGCAGGGCGGCGGTCCTGCCCGCGTCCTCAGGTGTGGATTCATGGAAGAGCTCGTATCCGCCCAGCATCCCCGGGCTCTCGTGCCCGGTCTGTATCTCCCCGTCCTTTGCCGCGACCGCCTGCACCACCAAACGCACGCGCACCCTGGTATCCTCCACCATCTCCCCCAGGGAATTGGCGATGAACACCTCCTGCCGGGCGTCTCCCAGCATCACCACCACCTGGATGATGTGCGGCCCCGCCTCCCTCGCCGCCTGGTCGGCGCGGCGCAGCAGGTCTATCTTCCCATCGCGCGCGTAGGCGCCCACGTCCAGGAGCACCGGATGCTCCTCCTCCCGGCGCGGCAGGGCCAGCAGGGGTTTTTCCAGGCTCACCGCCTTCGTGGTCCCTTCCCGCGAGGAAGCCGCGGCGACGCGAGCCGTCTCCTCCAGCGCCGCTGGATCCAGGTCGTTGGTGTAGGCATACGCCACCGACTCCCCGCGCATTACGCGCACCCCCGCGCCCAACTCGTAACCGGAGGTGTTCTCCTCCACCCTGCCTTCCTCCAGCCGCAGGTTGTAGACGAGCCTGCGCTCGGCGAAGATCTCGGCGAAATCCCCACCCCGCGACAGGGCCGTCACGAGCACATTCCGCGCCGTCTCCTCATCGATCATCAGCAGCATCACCTCCATGTCGCTGGCCCACGGGGATCTCGAAGGTGAAGACCGCTCCCCCACCCTCCCGGTTCTCCGCCCAGATCTTCCCCCCGTGGGCTTCCACCAGCTGGCGGCAGATGAAGAGCCCGAGCCCCACGCCGGTGTAAGGCCGGCGGGGGGAAGCATCCGCCTGGTAAAAACGGTCGAAGATGCGGTGCAGCTGCGCGGGGTCGATCCCTATGCCCTCGTCCATCACTCTCACCTGCACGCGGTCGCGCCGTACCAATCCCTGGATGCGTATCTCCCCCTTGCCGCGGGAGAACTTGACCGCGTTGGAGAGCAGGTTGGACAGGACCTGCTCCAGCCGCCGCGCGTCAGCGACCATGGTCGGGAAGTCCTCCGGGAAATCCACCACCAGGGGCTGCCCGGTATCCTTGCCCGCATACTCCTCCGCCACCTTGTTCGCTATTGCGGGAAGGTCCAGCGTCTCCTTCTGCAGCTGTATCCTCCCCATCTCCAGCAGGGACAGGTCGAGAAGGTCGTCCACCAGCGAGGAAAGGAAACGGGTCCTCTCCATGATCACCCTCAGCGAGTGCATCTCCTCCTCGGGTGTCAGGCTGTCGTAATAATCGTAGATGGTCTGAGCGTGGCCGCCGATGAGGGAAAGCGGCTGTTTCAGCTCGTGGGTGACGGCGGAAATGAAGTTGGACTTCATCTCGTCGAGGCCGCGCAGCTCGCGGTTTGCCCTCTCCAGCTCCTCGACGTGCGCCTGCAACTCCCGGTAGAGGAAGGCGTTGTCCAGGGCGATCCCCACCTCGTCGGCCAGTGCTTTCAGGGTGCGCTTCGTTTCGCCCGCAAGCAGCCTCACCTCTTCCGACGCCAGGCAGATTAATCCCAGCACCCGCGTGGGCGAACGCAGTGGCAGAGCCGCGAAAGAGCCGCGTGATGACATGGCGCGCAGCTCCTCCGATGCCGACTCCTGCACCAAGTCAACGAAAACCGCCTCGCCGTTCCTGGCAATTTCTCCCAGAAAACCCTCTCCCATGTCCACCGTCTCGGGGAAATCCGTCACCTTCTCCGCGGGGCAGCGGCGGTACAGCATCTGCAGCGTATCCTCCGACATCAGGTAGCACCACCCCGTCCCGTAGGCAGTGGTCTCCATGCAGGCCTGCAGGGCTCTCTGGAGGATCTCCTCCGGTTTCATCGTGCGGCGCAGCGAGGCCACCATCTCGTTGAGGGTGCGCAGTTCCGTGGTTCTCTCGCGCACCTTCTCTTCCAGCATCCCGTAGGTGTTCTGCAGCGCGTCCGCCATGCGGTTGAAGCTGGCGGCAAGGGCGCGCATCTCGTCGCCCCCCGCCACCTCGACGCGGTAGGCCAGGTCCCCCAGCCCCAGCCTCTCTACCCCTCTCTGCAGTCTCAGCAAAGGCGCGGTGAGCTTACCGGCCAGGAGGAAGGAAGCCAGCAGTGAGGCCAGGGCCAAGGCCAGAACGATCAGGATCACGCTGTTGCGCAGGGTGGACAGGTCGGCGAAGGCTTCCCCTGCATCCTCCTCCACTATCACTCCCCAACCCAGCTCGGGGATGAGAGTGTAGCTTCCCAGCACCTTTCTCCCCGCGTAATTGAGGTACTCGGAAACGCCGCTTTCTCCCGCGGTCACGCGGCGCACGCCCTCCGTGTCCAGGGGTTCACCGAGGATCTCCAGTCCCGCCTCCTCTCCAGCGCGCGGCGGAAGGGTGACCAGGCGCCCTTCTCCATCGACCATGTAAACCTCCCCCGAGAGTCCCACGGAGAGCGAAGCGAGCTCGCCCCCCACTCCTTCCGGGGTGAGGTCGCCCGCCAGCACGGCGATTATGCGTCCGTCCACCGTGATGGGCGCCCCCACGGTCATCAGTATCTCCGCCTCGGGCGGGTCTCCCACCTGACGGAAGGGCACGATCGCGACCTCCCCCGGCGCCACAACCGCCAGCCCTTCCTCTGACCGGCCCCGGTAAGAGGGATCGGAGCTCGCCAGGAAGAGCCCGTTGGGAAGGAAGACGTTGAGGCGCCTGAACCCGGGGACCTTGACCTGGCCCTCCCCCAGCGCGGACTGGAGGTCCTCGGGGGTGGACCCCTCCACGTAAAGCCTCCTGGCTACCTCGGCCAGAACCTGCATCTCCCGCTCCAGGGTGGGTATCCACACCTTTGAGATGACGTCCCGCACATCCTCACCCATGTTGGCGATGTTGCGTGAAACCTGGTCCCTGACCATGGAACGAGCCATGTAATAGGAAGCGCTTCCCACCGAAACCCCGGCCAGCGTGCTGATGAGGAGGAGGGCAAGAAAGGTCTTGCCCTTCAAACCGCTGAAAATGCGGGAGAGAACGAGCATTTCCGACTCTCTTTCGCAACCGGTCGCAATCCCGTCAAGTAGATTATAATCCAACTTGTACAGCCCTGAACGCGGCCGCCGCCGCTCCCTTATGGGCACCGGGCCGAGCGAAGGACGCGGCGGCATGGGGCGCCTCCCTGTTCCGCCGGGCGGTCCCCATTGCCTAAAATGGGGATGGAAGGGGGGTTCGGATCGCCATCACGACGGTTCGTCCCGCCGGGTGATCCTGCGGGGTCGCATCGCCGATTCGCACCGTCAGGTGGAAGGGAGTGGCCCTTTCATGGCCGAGCTGCGGGTGGGAACTTCCGGCTGGCATTACCAGCACTGGAGGGGCGTTTTCTATCCCACCGACCTCAAAACCCGCGACTGGCTCTCCTTCTACGCCCGGCACTTTGAAACGGTGGAGGTCAACAACTCCTTTTACCGCCTTCCCGCGCCGGAAACGTTCGCCACCTGGAGAAGCAACACCCCCGAGGGATTCACCTTCGCCGTGAAGGCCAACCGCTTCATCACCCACGTGAAGAGGCTCAGGGACCCGGAGGAACCCCTGTCGCGCTTTTTCCGGAGCGCCGCGGGCCTGGAGGAAAAACTGGGCCCCATCCTCTTCCAGCTGCCCCCGCGCTGGCAGGCGGTCCCGGAGAGGTTGCGGGACTTCGCGCGCTCCCTCCCACGGGGGTACCGCTACGTCTTCGAGTTCCGCGACCCTTCCTGGTTCCTTCCCGAGATATACCAGGTGCTCGAGGAGGCGAATTGCGCCCTGTGCGCCGCCAGCTCCCCCGCATTCCCGGAGGTGCGCCGCACCACCGCCGATTTCGCCTTCCTGCGTTTTCACGGCGGCAAGATCCTTTACGGATCCAAGTACTCCCGGGAAGAGCTGTCGGAATGGGCTTCCTACGCCCTTGACCTTCTCGCGGAAGGCCGCGACGTATATGCCTACTTCAACAACGATGCCTATGGATACGCGCTCGAGGATGCCCTCCTCTTCCTTGACCTCTGCCGGACATGAACTTTTCCATCCCGGCAACCTAATACGAAGGTCTTCGGGCCGGGAAAGAACGGGTTGGCGGCAGCGTAGGCCGCGTAGCGAGGCCACTGCCCGGCGGCCCGGCCTGGAAGAAGGAGGGATTCCCACCCACCTTGCCCGGGAACGGCCGAGTTGGTCGCAGCGAGGGCGCCCTTGCGGGCGTTCTTTCCTTTAAGCGAGGCGGGTGGCGCCGAGCGAGACCGTTACCCCAAGGCTCCGGGCCGGAAGAAAAAAGGATTTCCACCCACCTTGCCCGGGAACGGCCGAGTTGGTCGCAGCGCAGCCTGCGGAGCGAGACCATTACTCGGCGTCCCGGGCCGGAAGAAGGAGAGCCCTCTCCCTCGCGGGGGATGGGTGCGGCGAAGGCCCGTCCAGAGGGCCGAGACGCACTCCATCCCCGGAAATAACCCCTCCCAGACATGAACGCGGTTTGACCCCAAAGTATGTCTGGGGAGGGTCAAGGGAGGGGCGGAGCGAGCCCCATCCCCCAGCCCGGCCTCCAAAGAACCCGCCCCGATCAGGCCTTTTTCGCCAGCTTCTTTCCCAGCTCCTCGAGGCGCGCCACGTCCTTCGGCGAGGCCTGCGGGCCCTTCCACAGGCTGAGCGGCGCGCCCGCCTTCACCGCCACCCCGCGCAACACCACGCGCGCCTTCCTCTTCTTCAGGAGACGCCGCATGCGGCGCAGGGTGGCGCGCCCGCGAAATCCCGCATAGGCCGTGAAAACGGTGGCGGGCTTGCCCTTGAGCGCCTTCTTTTCGAGTCCCTTGATGAACTTCTTGACCATGCGGGCCGGCCGCGCGCCGCGCGTGGGGCTGCCCACCGCCAAAATGGAATAATCCGATATCTCGTCTCCGCTCACCTTGGACACCGGTCTGACGTCAACGACCACCCCGGCGGATTCCAGCCCCCTCGCCACGGCCTCCGCGGCCTCGGCGGTATGCCCCGTCTTGCTATGGTAGACGACCAGCGCCTTCTTCTTGCGTCTGAACATCTTTCCTCCTCAGGTACCTGCAGACGAACGACCTTCCGACCGCCTGCCCCTATACACGGCGTCAAACGCAATATACCCTGGATAGATACGGACGAAACGCCCCCGCCACAAACACCCGCACCGGCACGCTTCACTGCTCCGGCATGGGAAGCGAGAAGGCCAGCACCGCCCCCATGCCCTCCTCGTCCTCCACCCACACCTCTCCCCCGTGGGCCTCCACGAAGGTGCGCACGACGTATAGCCCCAGGCCCAGCCCGCGCCCTATCCCCTCCACCTTGCTCTGGGTGAACTTGTCGAAGAGATGATCGCGGCCTTCCCGTGGGATGCCGGGGCCCTGGTCCTTGACGCGCACTACCGCCACGGTGTCCTGCACGTCGCCGGTGATCACCACCCGTCCCCCCGGGGGACTGTAGCGGAACGCGTTGTCCAGCAGGTTTATCAGCACCTGCTTGACCTTGTCCCAGTCCGCCTCCAGCTCGATGCTGCGCACCGAGGTCACCAGGTGCATGGGCCGGGATCCCGGGGACATGGCCATCTCCCTGGTGACATCGTCCAGAAAAAGCACCAGGTCCCCGCGGCACCGGTCGAGGAAGATCTGCTCCGACTCGATGCGGCTCATATCCAGGACGTTCTCCACCATGCGGTTCAAGCGGTCGCACTCGCGCAGCACGTGCTCTATACAGGCGAGCTTGCGCTCCTCTCCCATCTTTTCCCAGTGGTCCCGCAAGGAAGCAGCATAGCTGTTGATCACCGTGAGCGGCGAACGCAGCTCGTGGCCGACGATGCCCACCAGCTCCGTCTTCAACTGGTCGAGTTCGCGCAGGCGGCGGTTGGCCTCCTGCAGGAGCAGGTTCCTCTCCCTCAACTGCTTCTCCATATCGCGGGAACCGGTGACGTCTCGTGCAATGACCAGGGCCGCTTCCTTTTCGCTGTAGAGGCGCGTGCCTGTCAGCGAGAGAATGACTGGTTTGCCGTCCGGCCTCCTCAGGGTCACGTCGTAGAACCTTATCTTCTCTCCCTGCAAGCCGCGTGCGAGGGCGTCGAAGGCCTTGCCCCGCTCCTCCTCGTCCAGGAAGTCGAGGTACCCCTTCCCCAGCATCCGCTCCACCGGGAAGCCGAGAACCTCGTTGGCATCGGTGTTTATGGCCAGGATGTTTCCCTCCCGGTCCACGGTGAAGATGACGTCGTAGCTGTTGTCCATCATTTTGCGGAAGCGCGTCTCCGCCATCTCCAGCCGCTTCTCCCGCAGCCCCAGCTCTTCCAGCGCCCGCAGGTGTTCGCGGCGCTCGCGCATCAGGCCCGCAACCAGTATGTCATATGCGAAGCAGGCCTCGAAGGCCAGCATGCCGTAGGTCTGGGGGCGCAACTCCCATAATTCCCAGATGATGTCCACCACCTGCATACATACCCCCAGGGTGAGGAATATGGCGCCCAGCAGCGCCACCAGCAGCCGTCGATCCCTCTCGCGGCTGAATTTCCAGGCCATCAACCCCACGATGAAACCCGACGCGAGAAAGAGGAAGGCGGCGAAGGCTCCTTTCCACGCATCGCTCCTTCCCAGGACACCCGTGAGCGCGGCGACCACGAACACGAGCGAGACGAGAAAGGCTACGTAGTATATGAATGGCTGCCGGCCCTTTTCCTCGAAGGCGTAGGAAACGAAGAAATGCACCGCCAGGTAGACCGAGAGAGCGCCGATGGCCCAACTGAGCGAGTCCACCCAGACCGTCTCCGTGAGCAGTGGGTGGGCGAAGTCGAAGGATTTCCATACGGCCAGGAGGAGGCAGAGCAGGCCGAAAAGGCGCCCGCGCCGATCGCGCCAGTGGCCGGCGAGAACCAGCAGCCCCAACAGGCCGGAGCCCGCAATGGCCACGATTTCCGAGATGTTTACCGGGTTCACCTGCACCTGCACGGCGTACACCTCATCACCCCGCCATCCTCCCTGGGCGACGGACACACGGATCACATCACCGCCATTACCATATTATTCTATTATTTTACCTGAATGGGCGCAGGCGACGTCACCCAGGGCAACCCCCGGGGGCAGGGTCCCGTCCGTGCCTAAACTATCCTCTCGCCGTGCGCGCGCACCTTCTCCCAGTCCAACTCCACTCCCAGCCCGGGCCCGTCCGGGACGGCTACGTAGCCCTCCGCGTCCACGAGGATGGGCTCCGCGAGCATGGCGTCCCTCCCCTCCGGCGTCCAGCCGGGAGGGTCGTAGGGGAACTCGCAGTGGGTGCAGTTGGGGATGGCCCCCATGAGCTGCAGGTTGGCCGCAAGGCCCAGGCCATTTGTCCAGGTGTGAGGGCTGTAGGTTATGTGCGCCGCCTCGGCCATGCCCGCGATCTTGCGCCCCATGAGGATGCCGCCGGCGAAGGTGACGTCGGGCTGGATGATGTCATAGCAGCCACGGTTGATGAGCTCGCGAAAGTCATCCAGGTCGTCGTTCAACTCCCCGCCGCTTATGGGGATGGAGGTGGAGCGCCGCAGCAGGGCCAGGCCATCGTAGTCCCGCATGCGCAGGGGCTCCTCCAGCCAGGCCACCCTCAGGTGCTCCAGCTCCCGTGCCACCCAAAGGGCCCGCTTCAGGTCCCACTTGGGATAGGCCGCGAAACCGTGGATGAGCCACGCCTGGTTGGCGTCCACCATGATCTCCACCTCGTCCCCCACCGCTACCCGCACCGCCTCCACCACCGCCAGGTCGCTGCGAACGTCCTCGCTGCGGATGCGCAGCTTGATGGCCCGGAAGCCCTCCTCCACGAGGCGCACCGCGTCCTGCGCCCGCGTCTCGGGGTCGCGCAGCTCTCCCGTGGAGGCGTAGGCCTTCACGCGTTCGCGGGACCCTCCCAGCAGGCGGTACACCGGTTGACCGACTGCCTTGCCTATGATGTCCCAGAAAGCGATCTCGACAAACCACGCCCGGAAGCCGATTACCTTGGCCGAGCGGAGTACCTGCACGAAATCCTCCACCTGGAAGGGGTCCCTGCCCACCAGGAAGAGCTTGATGAGTTCCGGAAAACCTTTCCATTCCCCCGCGAAGGCGATGCCCGCGCAGGCGCCGTCTATGCCTTCGTCGGTGAGCACGTGGAGGATGACAGCGCTGTTGTTGTGGGAAGGAAGGCCCGGGATCCAGCTGGGATGAAAGGGCTCTCGCAAAGGGAAGTGGCACAGATAACCCTCCACGTCAACGATTTTCATAAGACACCCCTCCCGCAAAGGCTTTTCCGTTCCGGCCGCAGGCGGACCGCAGATGGTAATTTTCCCCTCTCGGAAAATCATATCCCAAGCCCGTCTGCCTTTCCACCCGCCAGCGGGTTGCCTCAGGCAGGCGCTCTCCCCCCCACCCTTACCGCTCCCCCGAAGTCTGCCCCCGCCTGATCCCTCAGGATGTCCTTCCGTCACTGCGCGCTGGTAGATTTATTTCCATGGCATCTTGCGGCTGGCCCTTCGCGGCCGTTCCCCGGCGCGGCGAGTTTCGCCGGGTGGCCGGCGCGAAATGAGGCCAGGCGCGGAAGAGGGAGGAAGCGGCGGCAGGCCATGGGCGACTGGACCCGCGAATACTGCATTCTGAGGGTTATCGCCGCCGGGCGTGAACGCGGGAGCGCGCTACCACTGGAGGCGGCGGCCCTTCGCGTGCGCGGGGGCCGGGAGGCGGAGCACGCTTCCTGGTTGATCGACCCGGGGGTACCGGTGCCCTCTTCGCTGCGCGAACGCAGCGGCAGGAGCGAGGATGAGTACCGCCGCGGCCTCTCCCCAAGCGCGGCCGCGGCGCAGATACAGCGCAGCGTGGAAGGCCTTACCGTAATCGTCTACGGGAGAGAGGAGGCGGAAGCGCCCTTCCCGGAAGACGACCCGTTGCTTTCCTCCGCGGTCAGCGTGGCGGACGCCCGGCAGCTCGCCTGGCTCTCCCTGCCCTACCTGCGCGATCATTCCCTCGACGCGATGGTTTCCTCGCTCCTGCAGGAGGAGCTGCCCTGGAGAGCCCTGGAGGAGGCGCGCCTCGTCTACCGCCTGATCGCGGCCTGCCGCAAGGTCTGGAAGGAAGGCCACCCGAAGGTGAGGGCAGCGGTACTCGCCGCCCTGCGGCTTGCCGGGAACCCCTGGTACCATTACCTTGCCGGGAACCGCTCCAGCAGCGACACGGCCGCCTCTCCCACCTTCCCCGACCTGATCGACCTGGTCCCCGGCCCGGGAAAGGCTCGCGCCGCAAGGGACCGCCCATCCGCCCCCGACCGGCCCACCTCCCCTAACGCCACCGAGACGGGCGAAGAAAGAGTCGACCCGCGGGAGGTCGCGCGCTTTTTCGCCCCCGGCGGCGCCCTTTCCCAGCACCATCCCGGCCACGAGGCCCGCCCTCAACAGACGGCCATGGCCAGTGCCGTGGCCGAGGCGCTCAACGACTCCGCCTTCCTGGTGGCGGAAGCGGGCACCGGGGTGGGTAAATCCCTGGCATACCTGGTCCCCGGAGCGCTCTATGCCCGCGCGACCGGCAGCCCGCTGGTGGTCTCCACCTACACCCGTAACCTGCAGGAACAGCTCTTCCAGCGCGACCTGCCCTTGCTCGCACGCGCCTTGGGCTCCCTCGATTTCTCCCTCCTCAAGGGCAGGAGCAATTACCTCTGCCTGCGCAAGTGGTCCGCGTGGTGCGACCTGCTTTCCCGCGGGGAGCCCGTCCTCCGCTTATTCGAGCTGGCTCCCGCCGAGGCTTACGCCTTCCTGGCCTCCTGGCTGGCGAGGTCCCTCAGCGGCGACCTGGAAGAGATATCCCTGAGCCTGCGCCTCCCGTTAACCCATTTTCTGGAAGAACTTTCCTCCGACCCGGATGAGTGCCTGCGCACCCGCTGTCCGCGGCGCGAACGCTGCTGGATGGAGAGGGCGCGCCTGCTGGCGGCACGCAGCGAGGTGGTGGTGGTCAACCATGCCCTCCTTCTCTCCCAGGCCGCCGCGGACGAGCCGGGCACCTCCACCCCCGCGCTTCCCGCCTACCGTCACTTGGTCATCGACGAGGCGCACCATCTCGAGGACGTGGCCACGGAGGCTTTTGGCGTTTCCTTCTCGCTGGAATCCTGCCTGCGCGGCCTGGGGGAGATCTCCCCTGCGGGCGCGCTGTACGCGGCATGGAAGAACCTCGCCCTGGAGGATCCTCTCCCGCCCCGGTTGGCGGAGCTGGGCGGGGAGGCGCGGGAGTATTCTTACCACATAATGGAATTTATAACGGGGGGGCTACTTGCCTTCCTGCATACTGCGATAGGTTCTCCGGGGGAGGTCACGGAGCCG
>CAKZMC010000030.1 GCA_937128055.1 uncultured Actinomycetes bacterium
GGGTAAGGTCTACGGGCGGTGGGTCCATGGCCGAAGGTAAAACCCCCGGAACTTAGCGCTCCAGTCTATGAATACGGTCTACGTCAGGGGATGGGTCTACGGCGCCCCCTCGCTGCCGAAGCCACGCAACCGGCTTGCCACGGAGAGCACTGGGGACTGGCCGTCCGCTCGCTCGCGCGCGAGACCCATCCCCGGGAGGAAAGTGCCGTCTTGCCGGAAGGCAGTGGGTGTGGATGCAGCGGCGTTCGCATGCGAGCGTGTTTACGAATCGGGGCAGTCAGAGCCCCTCGAGCGCTTGCGCGAGGGGCGGGTCCAGGGCATCGTATGCGGCGTCGTTGAGGTGGGAGTCGTAGGGGTCCAGGGCGAACTCGGGCCGCAGCCAGCCGCCTGGGGATGCCAGCGTGCCGTAGAGGTCGAGGACCACTATACGGCCGGGATGCGACGCTTCCAGCTCCTGGAGGAAGCGGTTGTACTCGCGGTGATTCCAGGTCAGCCAGTCGTCCGTGTATTCCCGCACCATGGGGAGGGCGTTTCCCAGGATGAGCACCAGGTTCTCCTCCAAAGCGGCGTCAGTGACGGCGCGCACGGTGCGCTTGTTTCTCTCGAGGTTCGCCCGCGCGGTGTCCCCGTCGCCTCCCTCGAAGTCCGCGAAGCAGAGTTTGAAGAAGAGCGCGTTCGCTCCCTCTCGCGAGACCTCGCGTATCACCTCGCGGGCGGTGTCCACGATGCCGGGTGGGGTGTCCATCTCATGGTATATGAGTTCATGCCCGGAGAAGCGCACGGGGTTCGCGGGGTCGTAGTCCCATCCCCAGTGCTCGAACCACCCCGCGAGCACGGAACGGCCGCACATGTGCAGGACGTGCACGCTCTGTCCGGAGGCCTCCGTGCTTTCTTCCACGCGGCCTTCATCCGCCGGGGAAACCTCTTCCGTGCCGGGCAATTCTTCGTCCCTTCCGGCACCATTCCGCCCGCCGCATCCCGACTGGAGGAGCACGGGCGAGGCCGTTAGGAGAATCACGCAGATCCAGGTGACGATGCGGACGTTCCTGCTCACGGTCCATGCCTCCCGCATAGTGCGCATCTTCCGCGGCCCTCGCTGTCGACGCCGCGCCGGGATCGCGGGGAAAAATCGTGCCACCGGTGCGTGGGCAACGCGGAGCCGCTCCTTAATGCTTCCGTATTCATGATCATATCACGCGAGGGATATGCCGCAGCGCTCGCGGCGTCGCGGATGTGCGACGTGAGGCATCCCGCAAGCGGCGGCGGGGAGGCTTGCCGCGGCCTTGCCGCGGCTATAATGGATATGGCCGCCGTGGGAACCGTGGTGCGAACCTCCACGTTTCGCCCGCGCCCGTTGCCCTGGGTTGCGGTCCTGTGATGAGCGGTGCAAGGTAATGGGCGGTCCTGTGATTCGGTCCTGTGATGAGCGCGATGCAAGATGATGTAGAAACCGGCGAGATGGTCCTGGAGCGCATCCTTGCCGGGTCGTACCGCAAAGTGATGCTCGTCGGGCCGGTCGATTCCGGCAAGACCTTTTTCGCCCTGAACGCTGCCGACCGCTTGAGCGGCGCGGGCAGGAGGGCGGCGCTGCTCGACTTCGACCTGGGACAATCCACGGTTGGCCCACCGGGATGCGTGGGGCTGCAGTTTCCGTGGAAGAGAGATGGCGAGCGCCTTTTCCCCACCGCCATGGTCTTCCTCGGTTTCGCCTCCCCTGCCTACGACGTGGCCTCCGTGGTGGAGGCCGGCCTGCGGCTGCAAAAGAAGGCCCTGGAAGGCGGCTGCGAGACGCTGCTCATCGATACCTCGGGCATGGTGGAAGGAAGGTTGGCGACACTTCTTAAGCGGAGCAAGATAAGGGCGCTCCAGCCGGACCTGGTTGTGGTCCTGGAGCGGGAGGGAGAGGCCCTGCATATTTTCCGCGGCCTTGAGGAGGCGGCTTACGGCGAGATAGCGGTGATGAAGGCGTGTCCCGAAGCCAGGAGGAGGAAACGCGAAGAGAGGGCCGCTTACCGGCGGGAGCGCTTTCGGGAATATTTCCGGTCCTCCCGAGAGCTGGAGATAGATCTAGGCCAGTTGGAAATTATTGCTACTTCGCACCGCATAGCGGCTTCCGTGGACGCGCTGCGGGAAGGGCGTCTTGTCGGCCTCGACGACGCGGAGAGCTGTACTCTGTCCCTGGGTCGGGTAATGGAGGCGAGGGGCGCCGCCGCGAGGTTGCTCACCCCCTACCGGGGAACGGCGGAGAAGATCGCCCGCATCGCCATCGGTCCCGCCCTGCTTGACCCCGAAGGAAACCTGCGCATCCCCCGGACATAATCGGGATCACGCGGTCGGGACAAGGTTCCGTCCACGTTACTTGAGGACATGCCCTCGCCCTGTCCAGGGAGCTTTATAGGGATCACGCCGGGCCGAGCCCGGGGGTCGGGCGAGCGACATCGCAAGCGGCCTCCTGTTCGGCCATGTCGCGGGGCGGAGGCGGCGATAAGGCATGCCTCGTGGAAGAGGGAAAGGGTCACGCTGGGCCGCGCGTCGCGGAGCGAGCCCTATCCCCCGGCCCGGCCCGGAAGAAGGAGGGATCTCCACCCGACTTGCCCGGGAACGGCCGAGTTGGTCGCAGCGCAGCCTGCGGAGCGAGACCATTACTCGGCGTCCCGGCCCGGAAGAAGGAAGGGTCTCTCGCTTGCGGGGGATGGGTGCGGCGAAGGCCCGTCCAGAGGGCCGAGACGCCCCCCATCCCCAGGAACAACCCCTCTCAGACATGAACGCGGTTTGACCCCAAAGTATGTCTGGGGAGGGTCAAGGAAAGGGGCGGAGCCCTCTCCCTGAGAGCAATCTCATGGCAGGGGTGTCGGCGGATGGTATAAACTCAGGGCATGGTGATTTACAAGGCAACATGGTCATGAACATGGCGGAACCGGGGGAAGGGGAACCGTAACATGGCATGAGAAAAGGCGTTCCCGGCACGTTGCGCAACGTGAAGGAGGTGTGGCGGAATGAAGATAGACAGCACGGAGGCTTACGTGGAGAGCCTCCGCAGCCTGGAGAGAAGGATTTACCTGCTGGGAGAACGGGTGGAGAACCCCGTGGACCACCCCATGATAAGGCCGGCCATGAACGCCATGGCCGAGACCTACAACCGCGGGGACGAGCCGGAGGCGGAGGACCTCCTCTTCGCCGACTCGCATCTCACGGGAGCTCGCGTGAGCCGCTTCACCCACATCCACCAGGACACCGACGACCTGGTGAAGAAGGTGCTCATGCAGCGCCTGCTGGGCCGCAGGACCGCCACCTGTTTCCAGCGCTGCGTGGGCATGGACGGCATCAACGCCCTCTATTCCGTCACCTACGAGTGCGACCAGGAGCACGGGACGGAATACCATGAACGTTTCCAGCAGTACCTGCGTTTCATCCAGGAGGAGAACCTGGTGCTGGACGGCGCGATGACCGACGTGAAGGGTGACCGCGGCCTGCGCCCCGGGGAGCAGCTGGACCCCGATGTTTTCGTCCACGTGGTGGAGAGAAAACCCGAAGGCATCGTGGTGCGGGGGGCCAAGGCGCACCAGACCGGAGCCCTCAATTCCCACGAGATCCTGGTCATGCCCACTGCCGCCATGCGCAAGGAGGAAGCGGATTTCGCCGTGTCCTTCGCCGTGCCCGCGGACGCCGAGGGCATCACCTTCATCCTGGGTCGCCAGCCCTCGGACACGCGCAAGCTGGAGGGGAGCCCGCTGGACGTGGGAAACCCCAAGTACGGTAGCCAGGAGGCGCTGGTCATCCTCGACGACGTTTTCGTGCCCTGGGAGCGGGTTTTCATGTGCGGGGAGCACGACCAGAGCGGCAAGGTGGTGGAACGCTTCGCCGCCTACCACCGCCAGAGCTACGGCGGCTGCAAGGTGGGCGTGGGAGACGTGCTGGTGGGAGCGGCGCAGCTGGCCTCCCTCTACCAGGGGGTGGAGGGTGCGAGCCACGTGCGGGACAAGATCACGGAGATGATCCACCTCAACGAGACCATCTTCTCCTGCGGCATCGCGTGCAGCGCCCGCGGAGTGCCCACCCCCTCCGGTTGTTACCTGGTGGACATCCTTTTGGCCAACGTCTGCAAGCAGAACGTCACCCGCTTCCCCTTCGAGATCTCCCGGCTGCTGCAGGACATCGCCGGCGGGCTGGTGGTGACCATGCCCTCCCAGAGGGATTTCGAGAACCCGGAAACCGCTCCTTACCTGGAGAAATATCTCAAGGGCTCGGGGGACATCCCCACCCTCGACCGCATCAGGGTGCTCAAGTTCATCGAGAACATGACCTTGGGGTGCGGGGCGGCCGCGTACCTGACGGAGAGCATCCACGGCGCGGGGTCTCCGCAAGCGCAGCGCATCATGATCCGGCGCCTGGCCGACCTGGAGGAGAAGGTCAAGCTGGTAAGGCGCATCGTGGAGTTGGATTAGGTTCTCCGGTTCATGGATACGATCCGTTGTGGGATGGGTCTACGGCGCTCCCTCGCTCCCGAAGCCGGGCAGCCGGCCTGCCGCGGAGAGCGCCGGGGACCGGCCGTCCGCGCCCTCGCGCGCGAAACCCATCCCCAGGTGTAAGATGACGCATGTGCGTGGGTTTTCGGTGAAAAGGGGGCATAAGGCTGGCAGTGCGAAACAACGTCGTTCCAGGCTACAGGCTCACGGGGGGTGAGCGGTGAGCTTTCGCCGGGCGTTCCTGCTGGGCACAGCCGTGCTCCTGGCCGCGGCCGCGGCGGTCTTCATAATCATGGCGAAACCCGCACCCCAGGCTACGGAGGGGAGGGAAGACGCCGCGGTGGAGGAAACGGCGGAAAGACCATCGGCGCCGACTTCCAGCGGGGAGGAGCCTGGTGAGCCCCCCACGTCCGCGCCAAGCGGAGAGCTGCAGGTGGTTACGGAGCAGGCGGGCGAGCACACGCGGCTCGTGTTCAAGTTCCCCGATCCCGCGGGCGGCAGCCCGGCACCCCCGCCCTCAGGCGTTTACGACACCATATGGGGGCACTGGGTGCTGGAGATGCTGGGCGCGCTCTACGGGATTTCCAACTGCCACCTGGTACTGGAGGAGAACGACACCATCTCCTCGCCGGGCGATTACAGCCCCGTCTTCGAGATCTCCGGGAGCGAGTACCGCTACGAGGAAGCGAACCGTTCCTTCGAGGCCACGCTCTCCGTCACGCTGCGCATGGGAACCACGGAAACCGTACCCCTGGACATAAAGCTCACGGGGAAGGCTTCCCCCTCGCTGCGCGAGATAACGGGGTCCTTCGTGGCCGTCCCCCTCGGAGAGATCTACTTCGCCTACGGCCAACAGGGCGTGTTCCACATGTACCGTTGACGGGGTCCGTGCGCGCAGAGGCAGCGGACTTTTTGCAGCGTGGAGGAAGGATTCTTGTTTGAATTGCTGAATTGTTAAGCGTAAGGTATAATATTTCTCGAGAATGGGGAAATAATATGATGGTAGCCGTACTCGGATTTTCACCCTCATCGGAGGGGGACCGCAGGGGGGGGTGATAGATGAAGGCTTCCACTGGTCACATCCATGCATGAGCAAGGACTTCACCACGACAAGCAGGACACCGATCGGCAAACACATCCGCTGACCACCCAGTCCTCAGACGCGTAGCCGAGCGGCGACGTGGGGAAACGGTGAAAACGCCCGTTTTCCATGTCTGGTGAAGGGGGCGCTTTCCCTGTCGAGGGTGGCAAGGTAAATAAAAAAGTTGCGACGGGAGGGGAAAGGGACCCGTGGATGTGAAGGGATAGCGTCGATGGTCGAAAGCGATATGCGAACGGGGAAAGTAACTTGAGAAAAGGGGGGTTGAAAGACATGCGTTTGAAGGTAACCATCTGCCTTATCGCAGCAGCGCTAATGGTCGCAATGGGCTTTTCCGGGTGCGGGGAAGCCGGGGGGGAGAAGGTGACGGTGAAGATCGGCCTCAACGCTCCCCTGAGCGGCATAGCTGCCGGCTACGGGCAGGATATCAAGGCTGGGCTGGAAATGGCCATAACGGACATCAACGCCAAGGGGGGCGTTACCATCGGGGACACCACCTACATCTTCGAGCTGGTGTCTGCCGACGACGAGATGGTGCCCGAGAAGGCGTTGAGCAACGCCCAGCGCTTCGTGCTCGAGGAGGGCATAAAGGTCATCTGGGACCCCACCGCCAACACCATCATCCCGCAGCTGGGCATCAACACCAAGGCGGGGGAGGAGTTCCTGATGATGGCCTACTCCAGCGTCCCCCTCTATGCTCAGTCGCCCAACAAGTACATGGTCACCCTGCCGCCGCCCTTCTCCATCTACCTCAAGGACTGGATCCCCAGGGCCATGGGCCACGGGTGGAAGAAGATGGGCATGCTCCAGACCACCGGCGCCTACGGCGAGCTCTGGGGCAAGACCATGAAGGATGCCTGGACCAAGGCGGGAGGCACCATCGTGGCCGATTCACCGGCCAGCTACTACACGGAGACGGACTTCACTCCCTACGTGACCACGGTGCTCGCCGCCAACCCGGACGTCATCTTCTGCGGCGGTCCCTCCGAGCCCACGGCGCTGGTCATCGAGCAGGCGCGCAACATGGGCTTCAAGGGCGGGTTCATCGTCATCGACCAGGCCAAGCTGGACATCATCGTCGACGAGGCGGGTATGGATAAGCTGGAGGGGGCAATCGGCGTGCTCCCCATCGATCAGTCGGTCTGGCCGGGCACCATCAACATGTTGGAGAGATTCGAGAAGGAAACCGGCATGCGCTTCACCTGGGAGGCCGCCATCTGCTACACGGGCTTCCACATCCTGGTGGAGGCCATGAAGGAGGCGGGCAGCGTGGACGACGTGGCCGCCATACGGGCCGCCTTCGCCAAGGGTGACGTCTCGAAGACCTCGGGCGAGGAATTCCCGGTGGAATTCTCCGGCATCAACGACCAGACCGGGGCCCTGCTCATGCCGGGCACCACCGTGGAGGTCAAGGGCGGTGCCTTTGTGCCCGGGGAACTCATGGAATGGTGGAAGATGTAAGGTGAGGCGATAGCGGAAGGCAAGGGCAAGGTTAGAAAGGGGGAGGCCTCTTGTGGGGGGCTTCCCCCCTAAAGCATCCGGCTTCGTAGATGGACGGTGCGGCCATCCGCGCAGGCGCGGCCCGTGAGGCCTCCCCTCGGAGGCGTTAAGGAATCGCTGGAATACTCCGAATAAAAGAGACAAGCCAGCGCGATTACCGCGCCAGAGGCGGGACCTCTTCCGGCGGTTGCCGTCAATGATATATTGCGAGGATGGCTCGCGCGAACCCTGTGGCGGCGTTCGGTATCACCGAAAAAGGCGCGCGCAGCGGCTGGACGTGGAGGTTATGGTCGGCTAGCAAGGGGAGATCACCAGCTTCAATGGTGAAGAAAGAGAGGGCCAGTTGTCCTTTTTCCTGAACCAAGTGGTCATCGGCATACAGCTCGGAAGCCAGTACGTGATGGTGGCCCTGGGACTCACCCTCATCTTCGGGATCCTGGACATCTCCCACTTCGCCCACGGCCACCTGTACATGTTGGGCGCCTACCTCCTCTACATACTTACGGCGCTGGCGAAGGTGAATTACTGGCTTGCCCTGCCCCTCTGCATGATCGCCCTGGCCCTGGGAGGGGTGATCGTGGAGCGGCTGGTCTACCGCCCCCTGCGGGACCAGCCCCACATAAACACCTTCATCGCCGCCATCGGCCTCTTCCTCTTCCTGGAGACCCTAGTAAGGGCCGTCAAGCCTCGGGCGGTCAGCGTCTCCAAGCCCATCGATAAGACCCTGAGCTTCGCGGGCTTCACCATAGAGGTACAGAGGCTCATCGTCATCGCCGGGGCCGTGGCGCTGGTGGTCCTGCTGCACCTCTTCATCAAGAGGACCCGCATGGGCACGGCCATCGAGGCGGTGGCACAGGACCGCGAGGGCGCGGCCCTGGTGGGCATCAACGTCAACCGCATCTCCATGCTCACCTTTGCCATCGCCACCGCCCTGGCCGCCGCGGCGGCGGTGCTCATGGCCCCGCTGGCCTTCATCTCCCCCGAGATGGGTAGCGTGCTCATCCTCAAGGCCTTCGTCATCGTGGTTCTGGGCGGCCTGGGCAGCATGCAGGGAGCCATCGTGGGAGGTTACCTGCTGGGCATCCTGGAGGCCCTGGCCATTGCCTACGTATCCTCCGCGTACAAGGACGTCTTCGCCTTCGCGGTGCTCATCCTCATCCTGGCCATCCGCCCCACCGGGCTCTTCAAGGGGAGGGACTGAGACTATGGAAAAGCTCGAGAAGTACGGCAAGAGAGCCTTCTTCGCCCTGCTCCTCGCTTTGGCCATTGCCCTTCCCTGGATAGGCCTGAAGCTGTACCAGCTGCGCGTGCTGACCCTGGCCTTGGCATGGGCCATAGCCGCCGTGAGCCTCAACCTGATCCTGGGATACACCGGGCAGGCCTCCCTGGCCCACGGAGCTTTTCTGGGCATCGGGGCCTACACCTTCGGCATATTCACGGAAAGGGTGGGATTGAACTTCTGGCCCTCGCTCCTCATCGCCGGCCTGGTCACCGCCTTCCTCGGTCTCCTGGTGGGCTTGCCGTCCCTGCGCACCAAGGGACCCTATTTCGCCATCGTCACCCTCTGCTTCAACGTCATCGTCTTCAAGGTCTTCGAGAACTGGACGTGGCTGTCCGGGGGGATACAGGGGCAGAAGGTGCCCTGCCCGAGTTTCCTGACACAGCGCTGGGCCCGCTATTATTTCGTGCTCGGCGCACTTTTGCTGGTGCTGGTGGTGGTGCGCTTCATAGTCAAGTCCCTGCTGGGGATCACCTTCATGTCCATACGCAGCAACGAGAACCTGGCGGAGGCCACGGGCATCAACAGCTTCCGCTACAAGCTGCTCTCCTTCACGGTGAGCTGCTTTATCGTGGGGCTGGCGGGAGCGCTGCTGGCCGTCGAGAACCAGCATCTCGACTTCACGGTGACCAACTACGCCTATTCCTTCAACCTCCTCGTCTACGTGCTCATCGGCGGGGCGGCCACCCTCTCCGGCCCCGTGCTGGGTGCGGTGGGGCTGTATTATTTCCTCGACTACGTGGAGAAGTCCCTGGGCGAGTACCGTTTCGTCCTCTTCGGGTTCATATTGATCGTGGCGATCATCTACTTCCCACGCGGCATGGTAGGAGGCCTCAGCCGGCTGTGGGACTGGGCGAAGGGACGCCATGCCAGTTACAGGGCGCGGGAGGTGACCCCATGACCATCCTGCGCGTGGAAGGGCTTACCAAGAGGTTCGGCGGCCTGGTGGCGGTGAACAAGGTGGACTTCGAGGTGTCCGAAGGGAGCATCCTGGGGATCATCGGCCCCAACGGGGCCGGCAAGTCCACCATCTTCAACCTGGTGAGCGGGATCATCCCCCCCGACGAGGGACGTGTCGTCTTCCAGGGGAAGGAAGTGACGGGATGGAAACCCTACCGGATGGCCCGCGAGGGGATCGCCCGCACCTTCCAGACCACCGCCCTCTTCGAGGAGCTGCCGGTCTACGTGAACCTGTTGATCGGGTACCGCATGCGCACGCGATCCGGGCTGTGGGACGTGGTGCTGCAGACCCCGCGGGCGCGGCGGGAGAAAAAGGAGGCTGCGGAGAAGGTGATGGAGGTGCTGGCCTTCACCGGCCTGGCGGAATATGCTTTCCGGCCGGCCGGCTCCATCCCCCAGGAGGCCCAGAAGAGGCTGGCCATCGGCATCGCCCTGATGGGAAACCCGCGACTGGTCCTGCTGGACGAGCCCACCGGGGGGGTGGGCATGGAGGAGACCAACGGCATCATCGAGCTCATCGCACGCATCCGCGAGCGGGGCATCACGGTGTGCGTCATCGAGCACAAGATGCGCATGATCATGAGCCTGGCGAACCGCATCGTGGCCCTGAACTTCGGGGTGAAGATAGCGGACGGGGTCCCGCAGGAGGTGTGCGAGGACCGGGCGGTCATCGAGGCGTACCTGGGAGAACAACATGCTTGAACTGCAGGGCGTATACTGCAACATAGGGAAACACGAGGTCCTTCACGGTGTGTCCCTGGAAATGGAGCAGGGCGAGCTCGTGTGCATGCTGGGAGCGAACGGGGCCGGGAAATCCACCCTTTTCCGCACCATCAGCGGTTTGTTGAGGCCTACGCAGGGCTCGATAACCTTCGAGGGGGAGGTCATCAGCCGCATACGGCCGGACGCTATCGTGAGGAAGGGAATCTCCCTGTGCCCCGAAGGCCGCAAGCTCTTCCCGCGGCTTTCGGTGAAAAAGAACCTCATGATGGGGGCCTATTCCCGTTACCGCGAGAAGGAGGAAGTTGCCGCGGCGCTGCGAGAGGTGTACGAGCTCTTTCCCATCCTCGAGGAGCGCGGCGAGCAGGAGGCGGGGACCCTGAGCGGCGGGGAGCAGCAGATGCTGGCCATCGGGCGGGCTCTCATGTCCCAGCCGCGCCTCCTGCTCCTGGACGAGCCGTCGCTGGGGCTGGCGCCGCTCGTCGTTACCCGCATCATGGAGACCATCGTGGACATAAACCGCCGGGGGATCACCATCATGCTCTCCGAGCAGAACGCCAGCATGGCCCTGTCCATTTCCACGCGAGGTTACGTGCTGGAGAACGGCAGCATAGTCCTGGAGGGGAGCGCGGAGGAGTTGGCCGGAAACGAGGAGGTAAAGAAGGCCTATATAGGCGCCTGAGGAAAGCCGGTAGACGGGGGGTTGACGATGAAAATTACCAAGACCTGCCGGGAATGCGGGGTCCCCCTGGGGATTTCGCGCACCATGCGCTGGAACAGCGATGGGACCATCACCCAGGTAAGCGATCCCGCGCACCGCATGATCTTCTTCGAGTCGGACAACCTTGACCGCATGTGGCGCCGCCTTTCCCGGGAACTTGCCGTGACGCAGGAGCACATATGGGAATTGGTAATATCTTCCAAAAGCCGCGCCACGCGCGCTTTCCTCCGCCACACGCTGCCCTGGTACGTGAACACGGCAGCCCACCTCGTGGGTTACCGCACGCTCATGTCCACCATCGAGGCCCAGGGGTTGGTGATGGGATACGGCAAGATAACCTTGGGTGGCCAGTACCCGCGGCGTGGCCGCCCGGAAAGGGTCACCGTCTTCATCGAGGACCCCTACTCCCTCCCGCTCTTCTGCGGCGATTTCAAGGGCTCGGCGGAGGTGTTGGAGCGGCGCCGGTCATCCCTCACCTACCAGGCCCTTGACGAGAGGCGCCACCAGATCGACGTCACGGTGAGCAAGGAGAGGCTGGAGGAGGAATATTTTCACGTACGGGACGGAGCCGCCCGCAAGCGGGGCGAAATCTCCTACGTGACCTGTCCCTCCTGCGGCGCCCCGCGGGAGCTGGCGCAGTTCTCCTGGGACCTGGGGCGAGGCATCATACGCGACAACGAGAGCGGCAGGAGGCTGGCCTTTTTCGGGACCGCCGGCATGCGCGAGGTCTTCGACGAGCTGGTCCACGAGCTCGGAGAGAGGGTCACGCCGACCATCATCGACGCGGAGCGCGAGAACACCGTGGAAGCCATGGGGGTGGAGGAGGCACGCAGCGGCCTGGAGAGGTTGCGCTTCCTCGCTGCCATCCGTGGCCTGGGGCTGCTCACTTCCCTCTCCATGGCCCCGGAGAGGATGGAGGCGGTGATGGCCAACCCCGCCATTCCGGAGTACCTTGTGGGGCTTGCCCTGGGGGTCTTCGAGCTGGCCACGGGGCAGAAGGGACGTTGCGACTGGCGGCTGGAAGGGGATGGCGACCTGCGCATGGAGATCGTCCCCGCGCGTTGAAGACCTCCAAACCGTGACGGCACCAGCGGCCCAACGCCGCTGTTTCCAGGAAAACCGCCTCAGACCGCCGGAGAGGTACAATCCCCCAACCGTACTATATCGCCCGTACCCCCTTTCCTCGATAAACGAACTGCCGGTAAGGGAAAAGGAAAGGGGCTCGAGATGGGAGAGAAGAGCGGAGAGAAGAAGAAGATACTGATAGTGGACGATGACGAGGAGCTGGTGCGCATCCTGAGCGTGAACCTCGCCATGGAGGGTTTCGAGGTCTGCGCCGCTTTCGACGGCATGTCCGCGGTCATGCGCGCGCATAAGGAGCAGCCGGACCTCATCATCCTGGACATCAAGATGCCCGCAGGGAGCGGGTTGAGCGTGGTGGAGAAGCTGCGGGCGTCGACCAAGACCTTCGCCATCCCCATCATGTTCCTCAGCGCCCTCCCATCCGAGGAAGTGAAGGAAAAAGCGGCCCAGGCGGGAGTGATCCACTATTGCACCAAGCCCTTCGACCTGGAGTCGCTCCTGCAATACATCAAAGGAATACTGGGAATAAGACAGGAGAGCCCCGTACTCAAGGTATTGGGTGCCTGACCCTTACGGGAGCCCCCCTTACCGGTTGAAGGCTCGAGGGACACGATGGATGCCGGCAAAAGCCCTCGAGCTTTCGACTTTTCCGCCTTATGGCGTTTCCCGCATGTTGGTTGGATCACGCCTGATGGTTGGATCACGCCTGATGGTAGGATCACGCCTGATGGTAGGATCACGCCTGATGGTTGGATCACGGGATCGTTGGATCCCGCCTGATCGATAAATCACGGGGTCGTCAGATCACGGCAGGGCCGACTCGATGGCCGCCTCCAGTTGGGTAAGCGCCGAGGCATAACTGCCCAAGAGGGAGTCTACGCCGGCGCAGAGCTGGTGCTGCACCTGGGCGATGGCCGCGTTCATCTCGCCCGCGAGGGCGCTGAAGGCCGCCTGGTCACCCGAGGAGATGGATTGCGCCAGCTCCTGGGCCAGGGACGCGAGCTCCTGGGCCAGCGCCTCCATCTCTTTTCCGTAGGCTTCCGTGCCGGAAGGGGGCTGCGCGCTTGCCATCCCGGACAGCGCCCGCTGTGCGTACTGCGAGAGCTGCGAGGGGAGCTCGCCGTACTTGCCGCCCTTGGGCAGGCTCTCCAGGCGCTCCAGCAATACCTCCATTCCCTGCATTTCATCGAGGGTGGGCACCAGCGACAGCAGGTAGTCGATCTCCTCCACCGCCTGCTCGGTCAGCTCGTAGAGGTAATCGTAGTAGTCATAGATATAGCCGTAAAGTTCCTCGTAGTCCTCCGCGACCTCCACCACGTAGCTGGTGACTTCCTCCAGGTCCTGGTAGAGTTCCTTGTAGGCGTCCTCGGCCTCCTCCAGCTCCTGTTCGTAGGTTTCGGGGTCGGAGGCGGCCTCCTCCGACGCGAGATCCTCCATCTCGGCCATGGCCTCCTCCGCCTCCTTCCTTATCGCCTCGTAGGCTTCAAGCATCTCCTCCTGGCTCATGGCGTCACCGGATCCCTTCTCCGGCGCCTCGCCATTGCCCAGCACCAGGATGAGCACCACGGCGACAGCCACCGCCAGGCAGACGGGGATGACGATAGCCAACACCCTGGCTGTGCTCCACCGCTTTCCTTTCTTCTCAGCCATTCGCTTTCTCCTTGCTCGGGGTCGAAGCCCATGTCTTGTAACCAACACCATATATATCCCAGCCATCCTTTAAACGCCGATGAAACCGCTGTTAATATTCGGTTAAGACGCGATGTATATTGATGGCGGTCAAGGGCATGACGGAATTGCGCCCAGCAAGCCCGGGCAACCATGGGGTCGACCGCAGCGAGGGCGCCTTCCGGGCGTTCCTTCCTTTGAGCGAGGCAGGTGGCGCCGGAGGCAGGTGGCGCCGAGCGAGACCGTTACCCCAAGGCTCCGGGCCGGAAGAAGGACGGATCTCCACCCGACTTGCCCGGGAACGGCCGAGTTGGTCGCAGCGCAGCCTGCGGAGCGAGACCATTACTCGGCGTCCCGG
>CAKZMC010000031.1 GCA_937128055.1 uncultured Actinomycetes bacterium
CATAAGCGACCTCATAAACGAGCATTTCGACCTGCGGCCGGCGGCCATCATACGTGACCTCAACCTGCGCCGTCCCATCTACAAGAAGACGGCCGCCTACGGGCACTTCGGCCGCGTTGATAAGGATTTCACCTGGGAGCGGACGGACAAGGCGGAAGCCCTGCGGCGCGAAGCCGGCCTGGCATGAGGGGCGCCATAGCCCATAAGCCGGCAAGCTGTCATAATATTCATGGCGCGCCAGAGGCTGCGGGTCGCGACACATAGACGCCGCGCAGGACCCGTCCGGGAGACCGAAGGAGCGCCGTGGACGGAAGCCGCCGGGCGAGAGGCCCGGACGGAGGTGATGAAAGCGTGGCCATGTTGCCCATCAGGACCTTCGGAGATCCCGTTCTGAGGGAAAGATGCGCAGAGGTAGAGGCGGTCGACGAGGACATAGAACGCCTGGTCAACGACCTAATTGATACCATCCCCAAGCCGGGGGGAGCGGGACTTTCCGCCAACCAGATAGGCATTCTCAAGAGGGTCTTCATATATGAGAACGAGGGCGAGATGGAGGCCTGCATCAACCCGCGCCTTGTCTCCGCTTCCGAGGAGATGGTGGAGGAGATGGAGGGGTGCCTGAGCCTGCCGGGCGCAATAGTCCCGGTAGCGCGCCATGCCGCGCTGGAGCTGTCGTTCATCGACCTGCGGGGCGAGCCGAGGCGGCTGCTGGCGGAGGGATGGCTGGCGAGAGTTTTCCAGCACGAGCTGGACCACCTTGACGGGGTATTGATCCTGGACCGCACGGACCGGGACAGCAGGGTCGAGGCGCTGCAGATCCTGCAGGGCGGCTTGCACCCGGCGGAAGAACTTTGACGGTCGCTGCGGCGACCAAAAGGGGGCTATATTCCTTGAACATCGTCTTCCTGGGCAGTGGAGGTTTCGCCAGGGAGCTGCTGGGATCCGTTATGAAAAGCGGCCTCCGCCCACGTGCCGTGATTAGCGGCGAGGACCGGCCAGCGGGCAGGGGGCTCCGCAAGCGCCCCACCCCCGTGGCCTCCCTTGCCGAAACCGGCGGCCTTGAGGTTCACAAGCTCGGTGGGCCCCGCGACCGCGCCCTGCGCGAGGTTATTTCGAGACCCGGGTTGCAGGCCGTGCTGGTGGCGGATTACGGCCACCTCATCCCCGGCGACGTTTTGCGCATCCTTCCGCAGAGGTTCCTCAACGTACACCCCTCGCTGCTGCCCCGCTACCGCGGCGCGGCACCCATACGCCGGGCGCTGCTCGAGGGGGCCGAGACCACCGGCGTGTCCCTGATGGTGATGGAGGAGGGCCTGGACACGGGTCCCGTGATCGCCCGGGAGGAGACACCCGTGCTGCCCGACGAGGATGCGCTTGCGCTGCGAAACAGGCTCGCGCTTCTCGGGGCTTCCCTGGTCGTCGACAGACTGCCTTTGTACCTCGATGGAGAGCTGGCCGCCGAGCCGCAGGACGAAAGCTCCGCAACCTATGCCGCCCCCCTACGCAAGGAGGATTTACGGATCGACTGGACACTCCCCGCCGTCTCGGTCCACAATCAGGTACGCGCCCTTGCGCCGGATTTGGGGGCTTGGACTTGCTGGCGGGGCAAGAGGATCAAGGTGTTCCGCACGCGGCTGCTCCCAGAAGCACGGGGACTGCGGGCGGGCGAACTTCGCAGCATCGACGCCAGGAGGCTGGTGATCGGAACCGGGGAGGGAGACCTGGAGCTGCTTGTAGTGCAGCCGGAGGGCAGAAAGAAGATGACGGCCGCCGAATTCCTGCGTGGCTACAGGCCTGAAAGCGGGGAGACGTTCTCTATGGATGAGAAGGGAGCGCTTGATTTCCGAGCGAGAAAGGGAGGTTGATATCCTGGCCAGCAAGAAGAAGGGAGAAGATTACATCAAGCCGGACGCGAGGGAAATCGCGTACCAGATCACGCGCAGGGTACACAGCAAGGGCGGCTACCTTGGGCTGCTGATACGTTACGGCGCGGGAAAAGGCGGCCTCTCCGCCCGCGACCGCTCGTTGGTCGCGGAGCTCTGCTACGGCACGCAGAGGCACCGTAACAAGATCGATCACCTGATAGCTTCTTTCTCTAAACGGGATATGGATGACATGGACCCGGAAGTGCTGGATATCCTACGCCTGGGATTCTACCAGCTTTCGGAGATGGGAACCCCTCCCCACGCGGCCGTCAACGAGACGGTGGAGCTCGCCAAGCGCCACCTGGGCAAAGGTGCCGGTTTCGTCAACGCAGTTATGCGCAGGGCGGTTGACGCCTGGGACGAGGTGGAGTGGCCGTCCCGCAATGACTTGCCACGCTACCTGGAGATAGTGCATTCCCATCCCCGCTGGCTCGTGGAGTACCTCATCAAGCACTTGGGGGAGGAGGAGGCGGAGGCATTCTGCCTCGCAGACAACCAGGTTCCCACCCTCTCCCTCCGCGTCAACCTGGAAAGGGTAGAGCCCTCCGCCTTGCTGGAGGAGATAGAGTCCAACGGCTGGGCGGGAAGGGGATCCCAGCACCTACACGAGGCGCTGGTAGGGGTGGGGATGCCTTACGACGCCCTGATGAAATGGCTGCAGAAAGGGCTGTGCGTGGTCCAGGACGAGAGCTCCATGGTGGTCAGCCACGTGGTGCACCCCCAGGAGGGCGAAACCGTGGTCGACGCCTGTGCCGCCCCCGGCGGAAAGACCACCCACCTCGCACAGCTGGGAGGGGGTGCGTGCAGGGTGATCGCCGTGGACCGCAACAAACGGCGCCTGAAAGCGCTGCGCAAGGTGGTGGAAAGGCTTGGAGTGCGTGGGGTGGAAATACTGGAAGGCGACGCCACCGTGCTGCGCGAGGTGGTGGGCGGAGAGTCAGACGCCGTTCTCCTCGACGCCCCATGCAGCGGCCTGGGGACGCTGCAAAGGAACCCGGAGCTCAAGTGGCGGAGGTTCCCCGGGGACATCGCCAACCTGTCGGCCGTGCAGGCCAAGCTGATCCGGGGCTGCGCCGGGGCGGTGAAGCCGGGAGGGGCCCTTGTCTACTCCGTGTGCACCTTCACGAGGGGAGAGACCCTGCAGGTGGTGAGGGACTTCCTGCGCGAGAACAGCGATTTCCACTGCGAGGACCTCGCCCCCTACATCCCCCAGAGCCTCTCCTCCGCCGTCATGCCGGAGGACTGCCTGCAACTCATGCCCCACCGGCACGGCATGGAGGGCATGTTCGTCGCCCGCCTGCGACGGCGCGCATAGGCCCTTGCGGTCGAAATCCGTGCTTTCCACGCTTCCCGTGGCACGCGACCGCGCCTGTCGGCATGGTTAGGTTGCGGCGGGCTTCCGCCGCTGGCCGCATCCGGCGGAGGTCATCTTGTCACTGCGCAGAAATATAATCAGGGAGGAACGAAAGGAGAGGCTTCTCGCGCTCGGGCGGTTTCCGTTGCAGGCCGCGGTTCCGGAGAAGGCAGGAGGATGAAAGTGGAAAAAGAAAAGGCATTGGAGATGGCCCTCATGCAGATCGAGCGCCAGTTTGGCAAGGGATCGATAATGAAACTGGGCCAGGACAACCACCGTTTCCAGGTCGGCGTGATACCCACGGGAGCCCTCTCCCTCGACCTGGCGCTGGGCATCGGAGGGGTACCGCGGGGACGCATCGTGGAGATATTCGGCCCCGAGTCCTCGGGCAAGACGACGGTGGGCCTGCACATCATCGCCGAGGCCCAGAAGCGAGGGGGCATCGCCGCCTTCATCGACGCCGAACACGCTCTTGACCCCAGTTACGCGAGGGCGCTCGGCGTGGACGTGGACGAGCTGCTCATCTCCCAGCCAGACACAGGAGAACAGGCGCTCGAGATCGCGGAAATGCTGGTAAGAAGCGGGGCCCTCGACGTCGTGGTCATCGATTCCGTGGCTGCCCTGGTCCCCCGCATGGAGATAGAGGGGGAGATGGGTGACGCGCACGTGGGCCTGCAGGCGAGGCTGATGTCGCAGGCCCTGCGCAAGCTTGCTGGCACCATAAGCAAGTCCAACACCACGGCCGTCTTCATCAACCAGCTGCGGGAGAAGATAGGCGTCATGTTCGGCAGCCCGGAAACGACCCCCGGGGGGAAGGCGCTGAAGTTCTACGCATCGGTGCGCCTGGATATACGCAAGCTGGACAGCATCAAGCAGGGTGCGGAGATAATAGGCAACCAGGTGAGGGTCAAGGTCGTCAAGAACAAGATGGCCCCGCCCTTCAGGAAAGCCGAGTTCGACATCATGTACGGGAGGGGGATTTCCAGCGAGGGGAATGTCCTTGATCTCGCCGTGGAACACGGCCTGGTGAAAAAGAGCGGGGCCTGGTACACCTGCGGGGAGGAGCAGCTCGGACAGGGAAGGGAAAACGCGAAGCAGTTCCTGGTCGACCACCCGGAGCTCCTGCAGAGGCTCGACCGCGAGCTGAGGGAGAAACTCAGCCTTCCCCCCGATGAGGGCGTAGTTTACATCCACGAGGAGGAGGTAAAAGCCGGCAACGGCAAGAAGGGGGAGGGAGGCGCCGGCAAGGAGGGCTAAGGGGGCGGCCCGTACCCCCGCCCGTGAAGGATGGAACGCTCACGGGCTGCCGGGGTCAGGGCGGTTGAAACCCTTCGGACCATCACGCTACAGGCGGTTTGTGCCTCCTGTCCGTGGCATAAGGCATGCCTTTCATCCTTCCGTAGAAGGCTGGGAAAGAGGGCGCGGGGGCCCCTGTTCTGACACCTTTCCTTGACACCGGTTAGCGGCTTTCATAGAATTGAAATTGGCCTAAGGTTAACGAAGTCATTGGAGATATCCTGGCGGATGACAACGTCCGCTTTGAGGATAAACCGTAAGCGATGGATGAGCGAGACAGAATAAACTTACGGTAAACCTAAATAGCAGATTAACCTTATGCCGAGAGTAAGCGCTCGGCATTTTTCGTTACCTATCCGGGAATACTCCCCGGGTTGATATAGAAGGGAGGAAGTAAGATGGTACTTGCTATAGTCATCGGGATAGCAGCGCTGCTTATCGGATGCATCGGAGGCTATTTAACCAGGAAATTCATGGCGGAAGCCAGGATATCCTCCGCCGAGGAGGAGGCAAGGAGGATCATCCAGGAGGCGGAGAAAGTCTCGGAAGGCAAGAAACGTGAAGCTTTAGTTGAAGCTAAAGATGAGATATTCGCTATGCGCAGCGAGGCGGAAAGGGAGATCAAGAACCGCCGCAGCGAACTGCAGAGACTGGAGCGCAGGCTATTGCAGCGCGAGGAGCAGATCGACAACCGCTCCGAGAACCTGGAGAAGCGCGAGAGGGACCTGGCGGCAAAGGAGAGCGAGTTAAACGCGATGCGCAGCGAGGTCGGCAGGCTGCTCGCCGAGCAGAAGGACAGGCTGGAGAAAGTTGCCGGGTTGTCCAAGGAAGAGGCGAAGCAACTCCTTCTCTCGCAGGTGGAGGAGGAGACGAAAAGGGAGGCGGCGCAGATCATCAAGAAAATGGAGTTGCGGGTGCGCGAGGAAGCGGAAAGGAAAGCCAAGCACATCATCGCCAACGCCATCCAGAGATGCGCCTCCGACCATGTGGCGGAGACCACCGTTTCCGTGGTGCCCCTGCCCAACGACGAGATGAAGGGGAGGATCATCGGGCGTGAGGGAAGGAACATCCGAACCTTCGAGACCCTCACGGGCATAAACCTCATCATCGACGATACCCCGGAGGCGGTGATCCTTTCCAGCTTCGACCCGGTCAGAAGGGAGATAGCCCGCCTAACCCTTGAGAGGTTGATAGCGGACGGGCGTATTCAGCCGGCCCGTATCGAGGAGATGTACGAGAAGGCCAAGGCGGAGGTGGAGGCCGAGATCAAGGAACTGGGCGAGCAGGCCGTCTTCGAGGTTGGCCTTCACGGCGTCAACCATGAGCTGATGAAGGTGCTCGGGCGCCTTAAATACCGTACCAGCTATGGCCAGAATGTCCTCAAGCATTCCCTCGAGGTGGCTCACCTGGCCGGTCTGATGGCCGCGGAATTGGGCACCGACATCAAGCTTGCCAAGCGGGCCGGCCTCCTCCACGACATCGGAAAGGCCATAGACCACGAGGTCGAGGGGTCCCACGCCATCATAGGGGCCGAGCTGGCCAAGCGGCTTAAGGAAGGCGACGCGGTGGTGCATGCCATCGAGGCGCACCACGGCGAGGTGGAGGCCCAGACCATAGAGGCGGTACTGGTGCAGGCCGCCGACGCCATAAGCGCCGCCCGCCCGGGTGCCAGGAGAGAGACGCTGGAAAGCTACATCAAGCGCCTGGAGAAACTGGAAACCATCGCCGATTCCTTCGAAGGGGTGGAGAGTTCGTACGCCCTGCAGGCCGGCCGCGAGATAAGGGTCATGGTAAAATCCGACGTCATCGACGATCTCGGCTGCGTGACCCTCTCTCGCGAGATAGCCCGGCAGATCGAGGACGAGCTGGAGTACCCCGGCCAGATCAAGATAACGGTGGTCAGGGAAAAGCGGGTCGTGGATTACGCAAAGTAGCGCATGCTCTCTCCCGTGATCCTTGAGCCGCGCCACGGCATCGCGCATAGGTAGATTGCGGCGCGCTTGCCCCTGCGCCCCTTGGCAAGCGTGAGCGAGGCCTTCCGTGAGGTTTCTTCCGGAGTCTCCCCTCGTGATGCCCCCTTCGCCGCTTTCCCGGGCCGCCCCTCGCCGGACCGTGAAATTATCTGAACCGGGTCATATACTTGTCTGGTGACGGGGTGCGATCGGAGCCCTCCAGGCCTGCGACGGTAAGCGGCAAGGGGGTTTCAGGTATCCCCCCAGCTTGCCGAGATGGAGTATAGGGTCGTAGTTTATTTCCTTGACGGGGGACGAGAGCTCATGTCGGCGGTGAGGAAAGACGGCGAGGATTTGCTGGCGTTCGTGAAGAAATTCGCGAACCCTGAGACCGTCGCCGTGGAGGAAGACCTGGGGCACGGCTACGTGAGGCTGCGTGTGACGGAGGCGGAGCGGCGCCAGGCACTGCAAGATATCCGCAGCGTTGAAGACGTGGTCAAGGAACTCGTGCGCAACGCACGGGATGCCGGCGCAGACCACATCTACGTGTCTTTTCAAAAAGAGAGGGGCCGCTGGCGCAACCTTCACGTGCTGGACAACGGAAGGGGGATCCCTCGCGAGCTGCACCAGAAAATCTTCGAGGCCCGCGTGACCTCCAAGGTCGACGATGTCGTCGAGGACTATTTCGGGGTTCACGGGAGGGGGATGGCTCTTTTTTCCATCAAGCGCGTGGTGGAGGAGATACGCCTCGTGGAATCGGCGGTCGGGAGGGGGACCATCATCCACGCGCGCATCGACACGCATCGCCTTCCCGAGAAGAAAGACCAGTCGACTTTCCCGCGCCTGGAGGAGAGCGAGGAGGAAGGGCTGGTGGTCGCGGGGGGACCACACAACGTGCCGCGCGTCCTCAGCGAGTTCGCACTCGATACGGAGGGGATAGAGATATACCTCGGCTCCAACTCCGAGATACTCTCCACCCTCTACCATCATTCCACGGATTTGCGGAAACGCTGGGCTGCCGGCGGCGAGGAGGCCGGGCGACCCTTGTGGTTCGAGCTGGGGGGCATCAAGGAAGGAAAGAGCCTGCACCGTTTCGCCACGGAAAATCTCGGGCTCGCGGTATCGGAGCGCAACGCCTTCCGCATACTTGAGTTCGAGATACCGCCACTCATGAGCATAAACGAGCTGCTGGGCAAGAGCGGTGGGGAGAAATGCGCCCGCCGCTCGGACCTCCACCATCAGCCGAAGCCTTTCTGGGGAGACCAGCTTGCCCGCCGGCTTTCAACACAGGACCTCAGGACGCTCGGCGACAGGCTGCGCGACGTCTTCGGAGAGATAGGGGACCGCTGCTGGTTGACGGCGGAGAGCCCGGTGATAAAGAGGCGCAAGGACCGCCTCATCATCTCCCTCAAGCTGCACGAGAAGGAGGAAGACTGAGGGGGATGCCGGCCCGGCGCAGAGATTTGCATTTCCGGGCCGCAGGTGATATTTTTTTGCACTAAATCGTCTTCTTCTTGTTGAGTTCAGAATATATAATATAAGCTTGAAAGAGCTTGGTACCTTGGGGTGTCGGTTTCATCGCAGAAAGGCAGCAAGGGGAGGAGTAGAGAGATGGAAGTGCTTAAGGTTTCCTCGAAGTCAAATCCCAACTCGGTGGCTGGTGCATTAGCGGGTGTGCTTCGCGAGTCTGGGAGCGCGGAAATCCAGGTAATAGGGGCAGGCGCCCTGAACCAGGCGATCAAGGCCATCGCCATCGCCAGGGGGTTCGTGGCCCCCAGCGGCATCGACTTGGTCTGCATACCGGCCTTTACGGATATCATCATCGACGGAGAGGAGAGGACGGCGATCCGCCTTTCCGTGGAATCGCGTTGAACTCCCTTGTTTATCCAAGGCAGTAATGCCCGTGGTTTTAGGTCGTCCCGCGTCTACGAGCCCCTCAGGCCCCATGGAGGAGGTTTTGCCCGCGGCTTCCCGCGTATAGAATAGAGAAAAGCCTTGCTGCACCGCGTCGCCTGCCGCAGGAGCAAGGCGGCTCAAGTACCCTGGAGGGTTCATGCAGATATTGAAGGGAATATTGCTGGTCATTGCCATCATCCTGTTTCCCGTCCTGACCCTCTTTCTAATACGCCTGACCCTCAAGCTCGCACGGGTGGTGGATCATTTAAACCGCACCCTCGACGACGCGCGCCCGCAGCTGGTCGTCTTCCTCGCCAGCCTCAACCGCACCATGGAGGAAGTAAACCTCGAGCTGGACAACGTGCTCCAGATGACCAGGGAAGCCGGGGAGATGCTCCAGTCTGCGGACGCGGGCCTGCGCTCGGTGGAGGGCGCCCTGCGCTCTCCCTTAGCAAGGCTGGGAGGCATGCTGGCCGGTTTCGCCACCACCGCCTTCCTTTTCCGGATGCTGAAGCGCCGCCTGTGGAGCGAGGAAGGAAGCTGAGGAGGTAGTGAGATAGATTTCCTACTCTCCACCGCCTCTCTCTTCAACATGGACCTGGAGGACATCATGCGCCTAGCCCGGGAGGCGGGCTTCCGGGGCATAGAGCTCATGGTGACCAAGCGGGAGGAAACCCATTCCGCTGCGCTCGTAGGAGGCCTCGCGGAAAAATACGGCCTGGCCGTGGAAAGCGTGCACGCACCCTTTCTCATGGCAGCGAAGAAGGTCTGGGGCAACTACCTGGGAAAGATAGAAAGATCACTGGAAATGGCGGAACAATTGGGGGCCAAGGTGGTGGTCGTGCACCTTCCCTATTTCTGGCAGTGGAGTTACTCACGCTGGAGCCGCCGCCATCTCACCCGCCCCAGCGAACGTGACGACGTCCTGATTGCAGTGGAAAACGCCATGCTCCTGAAAGTGCGCCGACCCTTGAACTTCAGCCGTTTCAACTCGCTGCACGAATTGCAGCGCTTCCAGAACCTGGTCTTCGATACCAGCCATTTCGCCATAGCCGGCACGGACATCTTCCATGCCTGGGACGAGTTGAAAAGCCGCGTCTGCCACGTCCACCTCTCCAACAATTATCTCAAGGGTTTCGACGACCATGCCCTCCCCTTCGAGGGACGCCTTCCCCTGCGCCGCTTCATAGCCCTTCTCTCGCAGGAAGGTTACTCCGGAAAGGTGGCCCTTGAGCTGGGGCCAGGCCCCCTGGAAGCGCGCCTGGGAGAAGAACGCGTAGTGCAGAACCTGCGCCGCAGCTTGGAATTCTGCGTTGAGGCCAGCGAGTTGGGGAAGCCACGCTGAGCGACGGCATGTCTCGACATTGCTTCTCATTTCCATGCACGCTCCCACCACCGGGCGTTGCACCTGCCGCCCTCTAGCTTGTGCCGGCATCGCAGGCGCAGAAGCGCAAAGGCCACAGGCCGGGCGTACCTCGGTGTGCAGTCACCGCACGTAGGTCTCCAGCAGGTTCCTGTCCTTCGCTACAATGAGTAATGGATGTTATGGATATTTCGCGGGCTACGGCGAGACGGCCACGCGAAGCCGGCCGGGCCCGGGTTCGTGGAAAAGAGGGCACGCGCCTTTGGAGACGGGAATGAAGAAGAACTACGCCGTGGTGACCCTCGGCTGCCAGATGAACGTGCACGACGGCGAGCGCATCAGCGGAGTACTGGAATCCGCGGGATGGAGGGAAGCCTCATTGAAGGATGCGGACGCGGTCATCTTCCTCACCTGCTGCGTCCGCGGAAGCGCCGAGAGGCGCTTTTACGGACGCCTCTCCTCCCTCAAACCGCTTAAAGACAGGAAAGGTATTCTCATAGCGGTAGGAGGTTGCTTGGCCCAGAAAGAGGGGTTACGGCTGCTGGAAAGGGCCCCATATGTAGACCTGGTTTTCGGCACTCAACAGTACCCGCGCATCGCCGAACTTCTCGCTAGGGCGGCTGAGGGGGCCACGTGTGCCACGGGTATGGATGGACTTCACCTGGATAATATTCCCGTCAAACGGAAGGAGGACTTCCGCGCCTGGATCACCATAACCCACGGCTGCGACAACTTCTGCAGCTACTGCGTAGTGCCGTTCGTGCGGGGGCGAGAGGCAAGCAGGCCGGCGCCGGAAATCCTCGCGGAGGCGTCCCGGCAGGTGGAGGGAGGGGCGCGGGAGATCGTCCTCCTGGGACAGAACGTCAACTCCTACCGCCGGCGCGAGGAGGGCGCCAGCCGCTTCGTCGACCTTTTAAGGCAAGTGGGCTCCGCGTTTCCCGGCGTGTGGATCCGCTTCATCACTTCGCACCCGCGAGATTTCGACGAGAGCGTGATAAGGGCCATCGCGGACACTCCCAACGTATGCGAATACGTCCACCTTCCTCTGCAGTCCGGCTCGGACCGCATACTTGCGGCCATGAACCGTGGATATACCCGCGCCGCCTACCTCCGCAAGGCGGAGAGCTTGCGCAGCTCGCTCAAAGGGGTGGTGCTCTCCACCGACATCATCGTCGGTTTTCCCGGCGAAAGGGAGGAGGACTTCTTAGCCACCCTGGAAATGGTGGAAAGCTGCCGTTTCGACGCCGCCTTTACCTTTATCTATAACCCGCGTCCGGGGACGGCGGCTGCGCGCCTTCCCGACGACGTAACGCCGGAGGAAAAGCACGCGAGGATGGAGCGACTGCTGCACGTCACCCGGAGGCTCACGGCGGAGAGCCTGCGATCGAGAGTGGGAGGGGAGGAGGTGGTGCTGGTGGAAGGGGAAAGCTTCCGCGACCCCGCGTGCTGGCGTGCCCGCACGCGCGGCAACCAAGTGGTCCACTTCCCGCGCGAGGAACAGGATATTGCCGGTAAGTTCGCCCGCGTGGCCATCACCGCTTGCGGCAGCTGGTGCCTGCACGGGAGATTGCTCGAGGTGCTGGGATAGAAGTTTCCGCCCGGCGGCGTGGGGGTATCCTATTACTGAAAAGGCTCCGCACGGACAGCGGAAAAGGATTCGGAGGGGGTGAGGTGATGAACGCTGCGGGCGGGATCCTCGGGGGCTGCATCGTGCCCCATCCTCCCTTGCTGGTACCGGACATCGGGGGAAAGGACGTGGAAAGAGTGCGCGCCACCCAGGAAGCGATGCGCAACCTGGGTAACCGGCTGGCCGAGCTACGCCCCGAGGTGCTGGTCATGATCTCCCCCCATACCCCCATCTTCCGCGACGCCTTTACGGTCAAGACAGCCCCCGCCCTGGAGGGGAGCTTCGCCTCTTTCGGGCGCCCCCAGGTGCGTATCTCCAAGAGGAACGACGTCGACCTCGTAGCGACGATGGTAAAGGGCGCCGGCGAGGAGCGGTTCCCCCTGGTGCCGGTGGAATCGTCCACGGGACGCTGGTACGAACGCGGCGAGGACCTCGACCACGGCCTGCTGGTCCCCCTCTATTACCTCGACCAGTACCTGGAAACGCCCATTGTGTCTCTCTCCATCGCCGGCCTGGACTACGAGAGCCACGTGCGGCTGGGCCGGCTGGTGGCGGAGGCCTGCCGCCGCCTGGGGCGGCAGGCCTTCTTCGTCGCCAGTGGGGATCTCTCGCATCGGCTTATCAAGGGTGCTCCCGCCGGCTACCATCCTCGCGGGCAGGAGTTCGACGAGCACATCGTGGAAATCGCTAAGAGCGGCGACTTTTCCAGGCTCCACGAAATGGGGGAGGACCTGGTCGAGGCGGCGGGAGAATGCGGACTCCGCTCCATATACGCCCTGTGGGGAGCCTTGCGTAACGGCGCCTTGCAGAACCAGGTCCTCTCCTACGAGGGCCCCTTCGGGGTGGGTTACATGGTTTCCATGCACCTGCGCGCCGATTGAGGAGGGATGCCATGGCCGGAGGTACCGGGAAGAGCAGCCCGCATGTGGAGCTGGCCAGGGCAGCCATCGAGGCCTGGGTCAGGAACAGGAAGATCCTGGACCCCGGGGAGAAGGGGGAGCTCGGGGCGGACCTGCAGGCGAGGGCGGGCACATTCGTGAGCCTCAAGAAGCACGGGGAGCTCAGGGGATGCATAGGCACCTTCCAGCCCACGCGCGAGACCATGGCGGAGGAAATCGTTTCCAACGCGATAAGCGCCGCGACCCGCGACCCGCGCTTTCCGCCCGTGAGCCCCGAAGAACTCGAGGAGTTGGAGATAAGCGTCGACGTGCTCAGCAATCCGGAGGCGGTGGACGATATCTCCCAACTTGACCCCCGCCGCTACGGGGTCATCGTCCAGAGGGGAGGGAGGATAGGGCTTCTTCTCCCCGACCTGGAGGGCGTGGACACGGTGGAGGAGCAGCTGGATATCGCCCGGCGCAAGGCGGGCATAGGCCAGCATGAGCCCATACAGATCTACCGTTTCACGGTGGAAAGGCATCACTGAAGCCCTGCATGCATCCCGCCTCCCGCGAGCCACGCCGCAAGAGGCGTACCTGTCCCCCAGGCGGCCTTCGAGCCGTTGCGCATGGACCGGGAGGCGGCTGCGGCGAAGATCCGTCTGCTCTCCATGTGCCCGGTGCTTCATCCGCGCTTATTAGTCACCCGACGCATGGGAGGGGGTCACGATATGTTATGCTCAAAATATGCGGAAAAACCGCAGGTTTTCGAGATCGTCGAGAGCGGTGCAGGCATGATGGAAGGAAGCGGAAATGCGGCCCGTGCGGGGCACGGGATAAAGGTGGCCGCGATCCTGGGGCCCACGGCCGTGGGCAAGAGCGCCACCGCCGTGGAACTGGCCCTGGCGTTGGGTGCGGAGATCGTCTCCGTGGACTCCATGCAGGTTTACCGAGGCATGGACATCGGGACGGCAAAACCGTCATCCGAGCTGCGTTCCCTGGTCCCGCATCACATGGTCGACGTGGCGGACCCCGGCGAGGAATTCTCGGTCTCCCGCTTCCAGGAGGAAGCGCGGCGGGCGGTGGAGGACATAGCGGCGCGGGGAAGGTTGCCCCTCCTGGTGGGGGGCAGCGGACTCTATTTCGAGGCCGTGGTCTTCGACCTGCGTTTTCCGCCCGGTTCCCAGGCGGACGACCTGAGAAAGGATATCGAGAGATGGGCGGAAGAAGATCCCGAGGGGCTGCGAAGAAGCCTGTGCGAGGTCGACCCGGCCTTCGCTCAGCGCGAGGAATTCGCGAACATGCGGCGCGTGGTCAGAGCCATGGAGGTGTACCGGCGGACGGGCCAGCCCATGTCCTCCTTTCACTCGCGCAGGGGGACGCAGGAGCCCTATTTCCATTTCGCGGGGGTGGTCCTCGATGCCCCCCGCCAGGCGCTCTACCGCGCCATCGAGAGGCGCGTAGACGAGATGATGCAGGCCGGCTTGCTAAAGGAAGTACGTGCCCTCGCGGCGGCGGGAGCGCTCTCGCGCACCGCGCGACAGGCCCTGGGCTATAAGGAAATCCTGGCCCACCTTGACAGGGGCACCCCTCTCGAGGAGACTATCTCTGAAATAAAGCGCCGCTCCCGCCGCTATGCCAAGAGGCAGCTCACCTGGTTCAGACGGGTCCCGGGTCTGAGCTGGTTCAAGCTGAGCGAGTCCGAACTGTACGAACGTCCGCCGCAGGCGTGGCCGCTGGTAAGGGAGATGCTGGAGCGGGAGCTGTCGGGGGTCGGATGACATGAGATTCTACAAGTATCAAGGCACGGGCAATGATTTCATCATCCTTCCCGCGCGGGAAGGGGAGACGCTTTCCCGCGCGAGGCAGGACATCCAGGCCCTATGCCGGCGGCAGACCGGGGTGGGAGCGGACGGCGTGATCCTCGCCTGCCAGCCCCAAGGAGGCGGCGACGCCCGCATGCGTATCTTCAACGCCGATGGCTCCGAGGCGGAGATGTGCGGAAACGGCATCCGCTGCCTGGCAAAATACCTTTACGAGAGGGAAGGGATGCGCAAGGAAAGCATGTTCATTGAGACGCTGGCGGGCACCAAGGAGCTGCGCCTGACCGTAAGAGAAGGGGAGGTCGTGGAGGTCGAGGTGGACATGGGCCTGCCAGACCTGCTGGGGCCCGATATCCCGCCGCCCGACGACCCCACGCTGCCGGGAACGAGAGAAATCGACCTGCCGGGCGGGGAGGTGGCGACGGCCTTCTGCCTGTCCATGGGAAACCCGCATTGCGTGCTTTTCGTCCCGGACGTGGAAGCGGCTCCGGTAGCGCGATGGGGTACTGCCCTGGAACACCATGCCCTGTTTCCCAACCGCACCAACGTGGAGTTCGTACAGGTAACGGGGCCCCGCAGCCTGTCGGTGAGGGTATGGGAAAGGGGGGTGGGGGAGACCCAGGCCTGCGGAACGGGGGCCTGCGCGGCCTTCGCCGCCGCCCTCCACCTGGGCAAGGGAAACCGGGCCATGACCATCAGCCTTAAGGGAGGCGATCTGGCTATAAGCACCGACGAGGCAGGCCACGTGCATCTTGCGGGACCTGCCGTGGAGGTTTTCGCCGGCGAATTGAGTCCCGGTTGGAGGGGGACACCGCCTCCCCGCTGATGCGGCCTCGCCGCGGGAAGCGTCACGAGGAAGAGGGTTCCGGCAAGACACGGGGGAGAAGAGGATATGGCGGAGAAGGTCAAGCGTGGAAAAGACGGGGGCGAGGGCGGCGTGCCGGAAACGGGGTGCAGTCGCAAATTGAGGATCTCCAGGAGGCTGGGCGAACTCCCGCCCTACCCCTTCGCGGAGATCGACCGCAGGGTGGAAGAGAAAAGGCGTCAGGGGGTTGACGTCATCAACTTCGGCATAGGCGATCCCGACCTTCCCACCCCTCCGCACATAGTGGAGCGGCTCTGCGAGGAGTCCCGCCGGCCCGAGAACCACCGTTATCCATCCTATCGAGGCATGGCCCGTTTTAGGGAGGCCGCCGCGCAATGGTTCCAGGGGCGCTTCGGGGTCTCTTTGGACCCCGGCAGGGAGGTGCTCGCGCTCATCGGCTCAAAGGAGGGGATAGCTCACTTTCCCGTGGCCTTCCTCGATCAAGGCGACACGGCACTCGTTCCCGATCCCGGCTATCCCGTCTACCGCAATGCCACCATCCTCTGCGGTGGATTGCCGGTCGTACTGCCCCTGGACGAGGAAAGGGGCTATCTCCCGGACCTGGGAGCGCTGGGTGCCTCCCTTCTGGAGAGGGCACGCCTCTTGTTCCTCAATTACCCCAACAATCCCACCGCCGCGGTGGCTGACATCGCTCACTTCGAGGAGCTCGTACATTACGCCCGGAAATACGACCTGATAATAGCCCACGACAACGCGTATTCGGAGATCACCTACGATGGCTACCAAGCACCCTCCCTGCTGGAGGTGAAGGGCGCCAAGGAGATCTCGGTGGAGTTCCATTCCCTCTCCAAGACCTACAACATGACCGGGTGGAGGGTGGGCTTCGCCGTGGGGGGAGAGGAGCTCATTTCCGCGCTGGGCAAAGTGAAGACCAACGTGGATTCGGGGGTCTTCAATGCCATCCAGCTGGCGGCGGTTGCCGCCCTGGAAGGGCCGCAGGAGTGCGTGCGCGAAAGCTGCGAGGCTTACCGCCGCCGCCGGGACATACTGGTTTCTTCCCTGCGTTCCCTGGGCTGGGAGGTGCATCCTCCCAAGGCCACCCTCTATCTGTGGATGCGGGTGCCTCGAGGCTACGATGCGGAGTCCTTTACCGGGGAGCTGCTGGAAAAGGCCGACGTGGTGGTGGTGCCGGGAACCGCGTACGGCGCCCACGGCGAGGGATACGTGCGCTTCTCCCTGACCCTTCCAGACGACCGCCTGCAGGAGGGCGCGGAACGCATCAGGCGTGCATTTTCCTGATTCACGCGGGACGGCAACGGCGACCATGCATGAGAAAGGCGACGGAACGAGGGCAAGCGGGGAGACGGACCGCGAAAAGGCCGTCCTGGTCAGCGTGCGTTGGGGCAGCACGGAGGAGAGAGAAGCGGAGGACAGCCTGCGGGAGCTCGCTTCGCTGAGCGAGACTGCGGGCGCCGACGTGCGAGCGACCTTCCTGCAAGCGCGTTCCCGGCCCGACCCGGCGACCCTCCTGGGCAAGGGGAAGATCGCCGAGTTGCGCGAGCTGATCGCCTCCGCGGGCGCCGACATGGTCGTATTCGACCAGGACCTCACGCCCTCGCAGCAGCGCAACCTGGAAAGGGAGACGGGGGTCAAGGTCATTGACCGCACGGCCCTCATCCTCGACATCTTCGCCCAGCACGCCCACTCAAAGGAGGGCAAGGCACAGGTCGAAATGGCGCAGCTCCGCTACCAGCTCAGCCACCTTACCGGCAGGGGAGTGGAGCTCAGCCGCCTGGGGGGCGGCATCGGCACCCGCGGCCCGGGCGAGACGAAGCTGGAGGTGGACCGGCGCAGGATCAACGCGCGCATCAGGACCCTCGACAGGGAGCTGCGGGAACTCACGCGCGTGCGCAGGGTAAAGAGGAAACGGCGCCAGCGGCTGAAGGTGCCCACTTTTTCCCTGGTAGGCTACACCAATGCAGGCAAATCATCCCTCCTGAACGCGCTCACCAACGCCAGCGTCAGGGTGGAAGACCAACTCTTTTCAACCCTGGACCCCACCACGCGCCGCCTCGTGCTTCCAGGAAACCGCAGGGCGGTGATCACCGACACCGTGGGCTTCATCAACCACCTGCCGCACCAGCTCGTGGAAGCCTTCAAATCCACCCTGGAAGAGGTGAGGGAAGCCGACTTCCTCCTGCACGTGATCGACGCTTCCTACCCCGGTATCGAACGGAGATTGTGCGCCGTCGAGGAGGTCCTCGAGGAGTTGAAGGCGGAAAGGATCCCTGCCATATTCGTCCTCAACAAGGTGGACCTGCTGGATGGCGGGGAGAGGTCGCAGCTGAGAAAGGATTTTCGAGGCGCCGTCCTCACTTCCACGGTCACGGGAGAGGGGCTGGAAGAACTGCTGGAGAGGATGTCGGCCTTGCTGGCTGCATCCCGCCTGGTCTACCTGCAACTGCCCGCCGATAAGGGAACCCTGCTCTCCCTGCTCTATCGGCGTGGCCAGGTAATCGACATGCATGTGGAAGACGGGGTCTACCGCCTGACGGCCGAGATCCCGGAGGAGATATTCCACCACTTCCTCCCTTTCGTGAAAGGGGATTAAGGCAAGGAAGCTTCCCGCTCCCGCCGCTCTCGAGAGCGAATGGCATGGCGGGGCTTCGCTCGTCCCCTGTGGTGGCCGCATGTCCTTACCGGGTGATAATGTAATAAAATCAATAAATGAGGCGAAAAGCGCGGGGGATGGGATAATGCACGCTTACGACGGGGGAGAAACCGGGAGGCCCGCAGCGGGTTTAAACGGCGATGCCCGCGGACGGGAGCTGGTCTTGCGCGTCTCCTTCGCCCTGTGCTTCCTGGCGCTGGTGCACCTGGACTACCTCGGCGTGGACCTGGGCGGAAAAATCGGCTTCTTCCCGCTATACGTGTTGTTCGCTGCCTATTTCCTCTACGCTTTGGCAATCTACATGTACCACGGCACCCTAGGCGGCAGGGGCATCCTGCGCTGGTTGCCCGCGGCCGTGGACATCGCCGCCCTCTGCCTGGCCGTTCACTTCAGCGGCGGGGTAGAGAGCTACACTTTCCTCTTCCTGGGACTGGCGGCCCTTATCGGCGGCGCCTACGGCGAAACCAGGGGAGCCCTTCTGGCGGGACTGCTGGCGTTGCTGGGATACAGCCTGGTGGTGGTCTTCGACGGCGACATTCCGCCGGGGTACAGCCTTGCACGAGCCCTGGCGCTGCGTTACGCCTTCATCGTGGTCGCCTCTCTGCTGGTGACCTGCCTGCTGGACACCGTTCTCAAGGGCCGCAGGAGGCTGCGCGACTTCTACGATATCAGCCAGAGCTCGAGCAAGAGCCCGGCCCTCTACCACGTGCTCGACGAGATAACCCAGAGCGTGGCGAATACCATGCACGCGGAGGTAGCGGTGGTCTTCATCCACGACGAGATGAACGATTGCCTGGTCGCGCAGCAGCCGGCCCTGGGCATCGATTACCAGGCGGCCGCGCAGCTGAGGGTCCCCCTGGGAAAGGAAGGGATTTTAAGCGCGGTCTTCAACAACAACCGGGCGCTCTTGCTGACGCGACGCACCTGCCGCGAGATGGACACCTCCTTTATCCTCCCGGGCACCCACATCCTCGACCTTCTGGTTTGCCCCCTGGAAGCTCGCGGGAAGAACATCGGCATCCTGGTCCTGGCGAACAAGCTGACCAGGAAGGGCTTCGGCCGCCGGGACCTTAAACTGGCTGAGCTCCTGGTGCCGCACATTTCCGTGATCCTCGACAACGCCCTCCTCTTCCGCCGCAGCGAGGAAAAGGTGGCGCAGCTCACAAGCATAATAAGGGTGGTGGACGCCATCAACACCGTCTCCAACCTCGATCAGCTATATAACCTGGCCCTCGATGTCATACGGGGCCTCTTCGCGGCAGACAAGGCTCTCATTAACCTTATAGACCCGCAAACGGGAATGATGGAGGCGGTGCGCAACTTCGGTTACAGCACGGAATACGCCGAGAGGCATCTCAGCCATCCGTTTGAACGGGTCGAGGGCTGCTTGGTGCTCGAGCACGACGAGACCTTCATCAGCGGGAACATCGCCCTGGACAACCGCTGTCCGAACATGGTAGTGGGAAAAGACGTGAAGTCCGTCCTCTGCGTGCCCATACGCTCCGGGAAAACCGTCTTTGGCGTACTGCACATGTCCAGCCGTTACGCCGAGGCCTTCGATGACGAGGACGTGGCTCTGGCCAAGGCCATCGGCGAGCAGATCGGCATGGCGGTGGAACGCGCGAAATTGTTTGCCGACATCAGCCAGCTGGCGATCACCGACGACCTGACGGGCCTCTACAACAGCAGGCATCTCAAGCGCATGCTGGGTGAGGAGGTGAAGCGTTCGTCCCGTTACGGAAGGTCCTTCTCCTTCATCATGCTGGACATCGACTTCTTCAAGATATACAACGACCAGCACGGCCACCTCAGGGGCGACGAGGTCTTGAGGATCCTCGCGGGTTTGCTCCTGCAGAACATCCGCGACGTGGATATCGTCTTCCGCTACGGCGGCGAGGAGTTCTCTGTGATCATCCCCGAGGTCTCCAAGCAGGAGGCCTTCACCATGGCCGAGCGTATCCGGCGCGTGGTCCAGGACCACGTCTTCCCCTTCGAGGAGGACCAACCCGGGAGGAACCTCACGGTAAGCATGGGGATAGCGGGTTTCCCGGAGGACGCTGGGGATAGTGAGGGGCTGATCGACAACGCAGACAGGGCCCTCTACCGCGCGAAGCTTACGGGGCGGAACCGCGTCTGTATTTACGACGCCCGCGTTGACAGCCGCGCCTTCCACCCCCACATACCCGAAACAGCAGGAGGAATAACCTCCTGAGGAGGCCGTCGCATTGCCTTGACATATCGTGGCCATTAAAATAGGGGCCGAAAAGGCGGAACG
>CAKZMC010000032.1 GCA_937128055.1 uncultured Actinomycetes bacterium
ACCCTCCTGCTTATACCGTAGCGGGAGGGTATGACAATATATTGTGGCTTCCTGAGAAGATGTCATAATCGTTTTTTTATGTCCAGGATGATGCGCATGGGGGAGGTAGAGCAGCTGAGGCGGAACATAATCTGGCCGTTGGTGGAACAGAGGATGGTCACACCGGGCACGGGGTCTATGGAGTGGGAAGTGACGTAAAGGATCTGGAAGACGTCGTCGTTGGCGGTTTCCCTCGCGGAACCCCCGAGGTACGGCCCGAAGACATCTTCTCTGCGGATGCCTCTTATGAAGAGCATGATTTCCTCCACGTCCACCTCCTCGTAATCACCCACCAAGTAGTCGGCGAAGCAATAGGGGACCTCCGTGGTGTCATACATATCGCCGCGCTTGAGTTCGGCCACTACCCGGAAGTAATCCCCTTGATCCGACCACCGCAGGTCCACCAGCTTTAGATAGTTGACGGGTTCCATGCTGCCAATCTCCTGGCGGCGCGAACTGAATCCAGTCTCTTCGGCGGCCGTCTCGCCGCCTTCCTCTTCCGCCGACTCCCTACCCGCTTCACCAATCTCCTTACCGGTGATCACGAGGCTCTCTTTTTCCTCTGCCGCTTCTTCCGCCCGTTCAGCCTGCGTTTTTGCGCCGGTGCAGCTGCATCCGGGGAACAGGAAACCCCCAAGCCTCGGTGTGCGCGGTTTTCTTGCATGTCGGAGAACAGGGTGCAGCTACATCCGGGGAACAGGAAGCCCCCAAGCAGCAGGAACATGGGGACAAGGATGAAGGAAACGTTAAGACAGCGCCCAACACGTTTCTTTAACATCACAATCCCTCCTTGTGCCTTAAGCGGAACCTCCTCCGAGCAGAGTGTTATGGGTGAAGGAAACGGGAAAACGGCGACCGCCACGCCCCGTTGACTTCAGCCACCAGGGCAAGCTCGTTCCCCCGCCCCTCGATCCCTTGCTTGTCACCCACGGACTTCCCAATATTTTCGGTTAGGCACCCGTTTGTGTCATGTCAAACGACGAAAAGAAGGATGCTGTATCGTCTCAGTAGGCGCTTTCCGGGTTGAAAAAGATTGAGAGACCACCCTATCATCCCGACAAACAA
>CAKZMC010000033.1 GCA_937128055.1 uncultured Actinomycetes bacterium
ACTCCATGGATTTGAACCATTTCTTCACCACCGTCACCGGGCTCCTGTCCCCGGGGTCGAACTCGTCCTGGAAGGAAGCTCCGCTGGTCCACCCGCATCCCGCGCAGGCGAGGAGAAAGACCGCCACCGCGGCATATGCCAACAACCTCGATGAGCGCAAATCCGACCTCCTCGCTAGCGATCGTCCATCTCGACCGTCTAAGTATATTGCACGGGCCTGCCCCTGTCAGCCGGGCCCCTGCGCGCCCTCCTCAGCCTCCGGATACTCCGACCCCCCGGGAGCGATGTCCTCGTAGTAATAGGGCAGCTTGGCCAGCTGGTAGTCCTGCACCACCCAAATGCCCTCCACCTTTACCAGGCGGACCGTCCTCGGGTACTGCGCGAAGTCTATGCCGCCGCTGTCTCCGCCGGAGTTGTAGAATCCCTTGAAGGTCCCCCCGACCAGCTCCACCTCCGCGTAATCCCCCTCCTCCTTCACCAGGCGGGTCTTGAGGCCCTCAAGGGAGTAGTAATCGTAATCGATCCCCTCGGTATAGGGATCGGGCTCGTATTCACCCCGCTGCGCCATCTTGTACAGCTCCAGATCGGTGTGTTTCAGATAGAGCATGACGTCCTTGTCCCGAATGGCGCCGAAGAACTCCTTCACCGCTCTTTCCGGCCCGCTCTCGCCGTCCTTCACCAGCACCACCACGATCACCGCCACTGCCGCCAGCGCCGCCAGGAGCAGCAGCCCGACCAGGGGGCTTGTGCGGCGCCGCGCGCGCCGCCTCCTCCTCTCGGCCTCCTCTGCATCCAGGCCTTCACGGCGAGCCTCGCGGCGGTGACGTGCCGCCTCGCGCTGGGCGCGCCTGCGGGCGCGGGCCTTCATCGCTTCGAAATCCAGTATCCTCTCTCCGCACTCCTCGCAGTAACGGCGCCCTTCCGGGTTATCGTACCCGCAGTTGGGACAACGCAACGCAAACCCCCTTGTCCGCTCGCGACGTCACGCGCGGTTTCTCCGCCGCGCGCCGCGCTGCCGCACGTACCAGATCCGGGAATCCCCCCGTGCGATCCCACCCTTATACGGGGCCTTCAGGCAATCCCTTTTCCTCTCCATATTTTATCCGCCTCCCGCGGCTCACGCACTCCCGCCGCGCCTGGAACAGGTCCAGCCGCCTCCGGCGCGAGTAACCCCGCCCGCTCCGCCGGGGCTGTCGATGCGCCGGAAAGGCGAGCGCGGCATGCGCACGCCAGGCAGGCCGCGTTCACGTGCCCACCGCCTTTTCAAGGGAGCTGAGGACGAAGAGATCCAGGGCTTCCA
>CAKZMC010000034.1 GCA_937128055.1 uncultured Actinomycetes bacterium
GAGGAATTCCCCGTGGTGCTCACCGTCTTCCTCACCATGGGCGCGTGGCGCATGTCCCGCCACAAGGTGCTCACCAGGCGCATTCCCGCCGTGGAGACCCTGGGCGCGGCCACCGTGCTCTGCGTGGACAAGACGGGGACCATCACCGAGAACCGCATGACCGTCAGCCGGCTCGCTGCGGACGGAGAATATTACGACCTGCGCGGCAACACCTGGCACGTCCTCCCCGAGGAATTCCACGAGCTTCTCGAGTTCGGGGTCCTCGCCTCCCAGAAGGACCCCTACGATCCCGTCGAGGTGGCCATCGCCGGGCTGGGCGGCGACGCTCTCGACGGCACCGAGCACCTGCACTTCGACTGGGTCCTGGAGAGGGAATATCCCCTTTCACCCGAGCTTCTCGCCGTCTCCCACGTCTGGAGGTCGCCGGACGGAAAGGAATACGTCATCGCGGCCAAGGGGGCTCCGGAGGCGGTGGCCGACCTTTGTCACCTGGATCCCGCGCGGAGGAGACGCCTGGAAAGGCAGGTCGGGGAGCTCGCCGGGCAGGGGCTGCGCCTGCTCGGGGTGGCCAAGGCCTCCTTTCACATGGAAGAACTTCCCAGCAACCAGCACGATTTCGTCTTCTCCTTCCTGGGCCTCTTGGGCCTGGAGGACCCGGTGAGACCCTCCGTGCCGGCTTCCGTGCGCGAATGCCGCGAGGCGGGCATACGGTTGATCATGATCACCGGCGATTACGCGGGGACGGCGCTGCACGTGGCGGGGGAGATAGGGCTCGACCCCGGCCGGGAGGTCATCGGCGGCCCGGACCTTGAGGGGATGGAGGAGGAGGAGCTCAGGGAGCGCATAAGGCACAGCAACATTTTCGCCCGCGTGGTTCCCCGCCAGAAGCTGCGCCTGGTGGAGGCCCTCAAGGAGAACGGGGAAGTGGTGGCCATGACCGGGGACGGGGTGAACGACGCGCCCGCCCTCAAGGCGGCGCACATCGGCGTGGCCATGGGGGGAAGGGGGGCGGACGTGGCCAGGGAATCCGCCGACCTCGTCCTCCTGGACGACGATTTCTCGTCCATCGTGAGGGCGGTGAGGGCGGGAAGGAGGGTGTTCGACAACCTCAAGAAGGCCATGACCTATATCGTGGCCGTGCACATCCCCATAGCCGGCTTGTCCCTCATCCCCGTGCTCTTCAAGCTGCCCCTGGTCTTCGCCCCCGCGCACATAGCACTGCTGGAGATCGTCATCGATCCCGCCTGCTCCCTGGCCTTCGAGGCGGAGCCCGAGGAGGAGGATATCATGGAACGGCCCCCGCGTTCCCCGCGGGAACGCATCCTCGACGGGCGCACGCTGCTGCTCAGCGTCCTGCAGGGCCTGAGTATCCTTATCGTGGTCAGCGGCGTCTTTTCCTTTGCCCGACTGCGCGGGATGGAGGAAGAAGAGGTGCGCGCCCTCACCTTCACCACCCTGGTCATCGCCAACCTGGCCCTCATCCTCGTCAACCGCTCCTGGAAGCTGACCGTCTGGAGGACCCGCAGGCGCCGCAACCCGGCCCTCTGGTGGATCCTGGCGGGGACGGTGGTCCTCCTGGCCCTGGCCCTCTACGTGCCCTTCCTGCGCGACCTCTTCGCCTTCGCGCCCCTGTCCCTCCTGGACCTGGGGATTTGCCTGGGGGCAGCCGCCCTGGGCATCCTCTGGTTCGAGGCGGCGAAGCTCATTCCCCGCCGAGGGGGTCGTGCTCGGGGAGGATGAAATACCTGACTTCCTTGGCGTAGTCGCGCAGCTCGCCGCGGAAGTCGGGATGGGCCACGCTGATGAGAGCCCGCGCCCTCTCGCGCAACGACCTCCCCTTGAGCTGCACGCAGCCGTATTCCGTGGCCACGTACATGACGTCGGTGCGGGTGAGGGTGACCACCGCCCCCGGGCGCAGGCGGGGCACGATCTTGGAGACCCCCTCCCCGCTTTCCTTATCCTGGACCGTGGACGGGGTGACGATGAAGGCCTTGCCGCCGCGGGAGAGCCAGGCGCCGCGGGTGAAGTCCACCTGGCCGCCGGTGGCCGTGTACTGGATGGGGCCGAAGGACTCGGAGGCGCACTGGCCGGTGATGTCGATCTCCAGGGTGGTGTTGATGGAGATGAGGTTGTCGTTCCTCCCTACGATGCGGGGGTCGTTGTTGTAGCTGATGGGGGAGAGGTAGATCATGGGATTGTCGTCCATCCAGTCGTAGAGCTCCTGCGAGCCCAGGCCGAAGTAGCAGAGCATCTGGTAGCGGTGGAAGTTCTTCCTGGTATTGTCCAGGGCTCCCGACTCGAAGAGCTTCATGTAGGCATCGCCCATCATCTCCGTATGGCAGCCCAGGTGCTTCTTCTCCAGCAGGAGCTCACCGATGGCGTTGGTGGTCCCGCCGATGCCCAGCTGAACGGTGGAGCCGTCCTCGATGAGGCCGATGATGTTCTGAGCGATGGCGCGGTCCACCTCGCTCACCGGCTCCGGCGGCAGGGCGAAGACGGGGTGGTGGTTCTCCACGATGTGGGAGACCTGGCTGACATGCAGCCAGTTGGGGCCGTGCACGACCGGCTGCTTCTCGTTGACCTCCACGTAGATCTCGTCCAGGCGGTCCACCACGTCGAGGTAGTTGGCAAAAAGCCCCAGGTTGAGGTAGCCGTTCTTGTCCATGGGCCCGGCCTGCACTATGAGCTTGCGGTAGCCCACGTCCTCCGTGGCCAGGCGGGTGACCTGGTGGAAATGGTAGGGGGTGTGGGTCATGAGCCCCTGCGCCAGGGCGGAACGGTCCAGGGGGGAGGCATAATAGTTGTCGATGAGGAGGTTGCGCTGCAGCTCCGGCTTGAGGACGTCGAAGATGGGGGCGAGGATGATGAAACTGCCCATCTGCACCCCCCTTATCTCGTCCGCGAGCGCCCGCTTGCAGAGCGCATCCAGCAGGGCCACCGGCGTGGAGGAAGCGCCGCTGCAGAAAACCTTGTCGCCGTCCACGATGCCCTTGACCGCTTCCTCGGGTGTGGTCAGCTTGCGGCGATACATGTCCTGCCACCTGTCCATCCCTACCTCCTTGTCGTCCCGGCCTTCTCGGTGCATGAATATATTCTTCCCGGCGAAGCCCCTCGCTACGCAGCGCTAAACCGGCGCGGGGTCCTTACGGCGATCGCGTGGCCCCTTGGCTGTCACGGGGAGAGCACTTCTCCGGGAAGGATATCCCCGTGGTAGACGTCTTCTTCCAGGACCACCCGCCCGTTGATGAGAACGTATCGGATGCCGGAAGGGTATTGGCGGGGGCGGTCGAAGGTGGAATTATCCCGCACCGCGGCGGGGTCGAAGATCACCAGGTCCGCCGCGGCCCCTTCCCTGATCACCCCGCGGCCGTCAAGGCGGTAGCGCGAGGCGGCGAGCCCCGTGCAGCGGTGCACCGCGTCCTCCAGGGTATAGAGAGCGAGTTCTCTCACATAATGCTGCAGGATGCGGGGGAAGGTGCCGTAGGCGGTCTGGGGAGGCGCGCCTTTCTCGGGGAAGAGCACGTCCGCGCCCACCGAGAGCTGGGGGTGGTCCTGGCCCTGGAGGAAGACCTTTTCGGACCAGGGGCGTGGCGGGATGCCCATGAGGAAGACCACCGCCCCCTCCTCCTCTATGGCCAGGTCGGCGAGGAAGTCGAAAGGGTCCTTTCCCGCCTCCGCGGCCAGGTCCACGATTCGCCTCCCCTCCAGGCGCCGGTTTCTCTCGCTGCCCACGGAGAGGATGGAGAGCATCTTCCAACCCAGGCACTTGATATAGTTGGTGGCCCAGGACCCCCGTTCCCAGTGGGGCCAGCGCGCGGTGACCGTCTCCACGTCGTGCCTGATCCTCGCGCGTGCGGCGGGATCCGCCAGGCGGCGCAGCAGCGCCTCCGTGCCCCCCTCCAGGGCCCAGGGGGGATAGAGCTGCGTGACGGTGGTGTTGCCCATAACGTAGGGTATGAAGTCCAAGCCCACGTCCAGCCCTTCCTCGATGGCGCGGTCGACGATCCCGTAGGCCTTCTTGAGCACGGGATTGGGAAACCCCGGCAGCGGCAGGACGCCGTTTATCCTTTCCATGACCTCGGTGGCGGCGTAGGCGGCTCCCGCCAGCCGTCCCAGGCGGGGGACGCACATGAAGTGGCTCACCTGCAGGGCGCAGCCGCTGCGCCTGGCGATCTCCACGGCTTCCTCCACCGCGCGGTCGAAGGTGTTGGTGAGGCTGCGCACGTGGGTCACGTAGCGTCCGCCGTATTCGCCGCAGACCCCGGCGAGCGCCGCGATCTCGTCGGTGTGGGCGTACATGCCGGGGAAATAGGTGAGGCCGGTGGAAAACCCCCGGCATCCCGCCTCCATGTCCCGGCGCACCAGCGCCTTCATCCTCTCCAGCTCCCCTGCGGTGCAGAAGCGGGCCTCGGGGCCCATCACCGCCATGCGCACAGGCCCGTGCGCGGAGAGGGGCACGGAGTTGATGGGGAGGCCTCGCCTGCGCAGCCAGTCCTGGAATTCCTCCTGGGTTTCCCAATCCGGCCGGAAATCCGCGGAGACCCCCATGGTCTGCAGGGTGGAGCGGAAGAGGTCGCTGCGCTCCGCGGGCCAGGGGGCCAGTGACCAGCCGCAGTTGGAGACCACGCTGGTGGTGATCCCCTGCCGCACGTAGGGCTCGAAGAGCGCGCGGTAATCTTCGCGGATGACATACAGGTCGTTGTGGCTGTGGATGTCTATGAAGCCGGGGCACACCACCTTCCCCGCGGCGTCGATCTCGCTTGCGGCAGCGGCGTCGCGCAGGTCTCCCACCGCGGCTATTCTCCCGTCGCGCACCGCCACGTCGGCCGCCACCGCCGGCGCGCCCGTGCCGTCCACCACCTCGCCCCCGCGGACGACCACGTCGAACATGATCCTCCTCTCCGTGAGAGGTCGGCCCGCATACCCCGATTTTAGCGGCGGGGCGCAGGATGGTCACGGGTAGCCTGGGGCGCGGCCGCGGGTGGGATAGGATATATGACCCCCTCGTGGTATAATCTGCCGGTGGATGGCGTCATCGTTTATATCAAGCGAATCTCGCGTCGGGGAGCCTCTATCTCTTGTCGGTAAGGGTTACGCCGGCTTTCGGATGTGAGAGGAGGTTAAACGATGGCTTACACCTACGGGACCAGGGAGTGGGAGGAATCCTTCGCCGCCCTGGTCGAGGACCTGCTCGAGGTGGAGAAGAAGCCCTACATCATGGGCACCCCCGCGTGGATCGGCGCCTACCAGAAGCTCATCCAGGAAGACGAGACCTACCGCAAGCTCGGCAAGGGCTGGGAGGGGTCGGTGATCATCCATATCCTTCCAGAACCCGAGGTGGGCTTGGAGGATGACATGTACCTCATGCTCGACCTCTGGGACGGCGAATGCCACTCGGTGCGCCTGGTTCCCGGAGAGGTGGGGGAGAACGGGGACTACGTGCTCACCGCCCCCTATGTCCGCTGGAAGCAGGTGATGACGGGGGAGCTGGACGCCACCAAGGGCATGATCCAGGGCAAGATCAAGCTGAAGGGAGACCTTCCCACCATCGTGCGCTACGCGAAGGCGGCCACCCGCCTGACGGAGCTGGTGGGCATGATCGACACCATATATCTCGATGAGATGTCCCCCGAGGAGGTCGAGGCCTTCAAGCCCTGGGTGCAGTTCCTCAAGGACGAATATTCCCTTTAGGCGCCCCGAGGGATGCGGCGGGGACAGGCTGCAAGACCCTGACGGCCGCGGGCGTGAGGATGCAGGATGCGCGCCGGAGCGGCTTTGCCTGCGAAAAAGCATTGACCGCGGGTGAACACGCGCGGAAAAATCGTCTTCACTTCTCGTCGTGTACTGTCGAGAAAATTCCTGGTGTCGAGGTATGCGGGAAAGTCTCGGGGCTCCGGAAGGGGAGGGCCTAATAATATCTGGTTGAAGGAGACGAGAAAGGCAGGTACGAGCATGAACCAGGTGGAGCTCTGCCCCGAGTGCGGGGTCCCCAGGCATATCACCGCCGAACACGTGTGGCTCAACAACGGCGTCATCGTGCAGAGCCGGGACAGCCGCAACCGCATGGTCTTCGTGGAGGGCGAGAACATCGACCCTCTCTTCGGGGGCGTACAGGAGCTGATCGGCATGCCCCTGGGGCACGCCCTGGTGGCGGCCAAGCGGCGCGCGGTGCGCTCCTACCTGGACAGCCTCATCCCCGGCGTCACCAAGGAACTGCTGCGCCGGCGGGAGATCGACTGGCGCCCGGTGAATGACGGCCTGCGGCTGAACGCGGCACTTGCCGGCTACGGGAAGTACGAGTTGGTCGGCTACCGTTTCGAGAAGGACGTGAACGATTACGTCGTGGAGACAATCTCCGAGCCCTATTCCGTGCCCCTGGCGGCCGGCGACATGGCGGGAGCTTTCGAGATCCTCTTCGGTTGCGAGCTGGCCGCCGAGTACAAGGAGCTTTCCCCGGGCCTCTACGAGCTGACCTGTTACGTCTCCTCCCATCCCCAGGAGCTCAAAGGAAGGATGCGTTTCCGCCACTACCCGCTGCGCGAGGGGGACATCGAGCTGGAGAGGTGCGCGAGCTGCGGGGGCCCGCGAGCCCTCTCCCATTACCGCTGGTACCCGGAGCGCGGGATCATCCTGGGCGCCACCACCGGCAGGCGCATGATCCTGACCGGCATGGAGGTGGACGCCGTCTTCGGCGAGCTGGAGAACGAGCTGGGCGAAACCCTCCCCCAGGTGGTCATCGAGGCCCAGCGCCGTTTCGTGCGGGCCGGGTTCTACAGCATAGAGGGCATGGGACGGCTGGATATGCGCGACCAGCTCGCCATGCGCGGCCTGGGCAACCTCAGGGAACTGAGATCGAACGAGAAGGGGCTTTACTTCCGCATCGAGAACGCCTTCCTGCACCTCATCGTGGTCGGCTTGGTGCAGGGCCTCTACGAGATGACCTACGATATCGACACCCACCTGGAGTGGAATCTCTCCGAGGATGGGGAACTGGAGATCTCCCTCAACCCCGTGGGAAAGGCGGGGCGGGAGACGGCGATCGCCTGAATGCCGGCGCCTCCGGTCCTGGGGGCTTGACGCGCCGCTGGCGCGCCGGCGCGGCGCGCGCAATGGCGGCGCATGAGACGGCCCGGACTTTCCTCGACGGTTCTCACGGCTGTGGCCGGGCGCGGGGTGGCGGCGTTTCCCGGCGATATTTGCCCTCGTGGCCACGGGGCTCTAAGATATCACCATGGGCGAGGAGAAGATCCCCTACAGCACCGTTTTCGCCTACCTTTTCAAGCTGCATTGGGCGGCGGGGGAAAGGATCCTGCGCGTGCTCCTCCTCAACCGGCGTGCCCCGGAGGTGGGTGATATAGAGCGCAACGTCAGCTACGTCGAGAGAGGAGGGCGCCTCCAGAAACTGGACGTCTTCGTGCCGCCCTCCGAACCCCCCTATCCAGTGCTGGTCTACATACACGGGGGAGGGAATCACGTGGGCGACAAGCGGACCTACGACCGCATCTGCCGTACCTTCGCCTCTCACGGGTACCTGGTATGCAACGCCAATTACCGCATGGCGCCGCGCTGCGGGTACCGTGAGCAACTGCAGGACGCGGCGGCGGCTGTGAGCTGGGCGCGCGCCCATGCGCAGGGTTACGGCGGTGACGCGGAACGCGTTTTCCTGGCGGGAGATTCCGCCGGCGCCTACCATGCGGCCATGTACGCGGCGGAGGCGCTTCATCCCGAGGTGGGGCAAGCCCTGGGTGTCCCTTCCTGCATCCCTCCCGCGTGCATCCGTGGGCTACTGCTCTTCTACGGGGTATACGACCTGGTGACGGTGGGGGATTGCGGGTTCCCCTTCGGGCGCATGCTCATCACGGGGTTCCTGGGCCGCGACCCGGAGCTTTTCCGGGAAGGGGCCGAGCTGGCCTCGCCCGTGCGCTATATCACGCCGGATTTCCCTCCCTGCTTTCTTGCCACCAGCGAGATAGACCAGCTGCACTCCCAGACCCTGGAATTCGCCCGCATCCTCGAGGAGAGGGGCGTGGAGAGCGAGCTGTTAAATCTTACCAGGAAGGAACACCCCCTCACCTACCACGGGTTCCTCAATTTCTGGTACACGCGCGGCGCCGCCCTGGCCATGGACGGCGCCCTGCGCTTCCTCGCGCGCCGCAGGGAGTGAGGCGCTGCATAGCGGCGCAGCCTCCTTGCGATTTCAGGCCTCGGTGCCTTCCCGCAGGCGGAGCGCTATCACCAGAGAGGCCACGAAGAGGAGGGCGAGGAACACCATGGCCCAGAAGAAAGACTCCGCGGCGCCGCCCGTGGCCCCCTTGATGCCTTCCATGATCAGGGTGATGACCACGCCGCCCGCGTTCCCCAGCAGCAGGAGCATGCTGGTGGCCGTTCCCGTGAGCGTGGACCCGGTGGTCTCTTCGCAGAGGGCGAGGAGCACCGGAAGGGCGCTTAAGAGGAAAAAGCCGAGCGTGCCCCCCACTATAAACAGGAGGGCGGCGTTTTCCAGCGCGCCGATGAGGAAAAGGGTGGGCGCCGCCGCCAGCGCCGCCAGGACGATGAAGGGCTTGCGGCGCATGATCCTGTCGGATATGGAAGGCAGGACGACGCATCCGACCACGCCCGCCAATACGATGACCGCGCCTATGTTTCCTGCCGTCCCCGTCTCGATGCCCTTCGGGTTGAGGATCTTCTCGATGAGCTGCATGAGGCCCACGAAGGACCCGTTGCCGATGAAGATGATCACGCAGAGGAGTCGGAAGTCATGCAGGGCGAAGAGGGAGCGCAGGCTTTTCAGGTTGATAGCCGCCTCCTCCCCGAGCGCCTCCCTCTCCGTGCGCTTGGGAGGCTTGGGGGGACGGGCTTTGCCCAGGAGTGCAAAGAGCACCAGGCTGGCCAGGGAGACGAGGCTGTAAATGAGCACCACCCAGCGGAGCGAGCCGATCTCCGTTTCGCCGAAGGCCTTGAGCAGGGGAGGCGTGGCGGCCAGGGCGATGATCATCCCCAAGAAGAGCGAGAGGGAAGCCAAGCCGTTGGCCAGCGCCGATTCCTCGGTGGGGAACCAGGTGCTCACCATCTTGGTGATGCTGTTGAGCACGAAGGGCTGTCCCAGCGAGATGCCGATCATGCCCACCAGCACCAGGGCATAATTGCCCGCGAAGAGGCGCAGGAAGGAGAAGGCGGTGGTCAGCAGGGCGCCGATGATCACGGCGAAGCGGAAGCCCTTGCGGTCGATGATGAAGCCGGCCGGGATGGAGACGGGGATGTATACGAGGGGGAACATGGTGGCCAGAAGGACTACCCTGAACTCGCTCGCCCCCATGAGCTCCTGGGTCTGCGAGGTGATGGGTGCGTAGTTGAGCCACATCAACTGGGTGACGGCGGCCACGAACATGAAGGCGGCCAGGACCACCCAGCGGAAGCCGTAAACCGCGTGTTCCTCTTCCCGTTCCATATCCCCCTCCTCGCATAGGCAACCGGGGTCTCCGCGCTTCGCCTGACCTTCGGAGGCGAAGGCAAACGCGCCTCCCCTCCTACAATACTTCAAAGGAGCATGCCCCGTTTCCTTCCGGGTTCGAGCGGGGAGGGAAGGCGGGGAGGGATCTCCGAGCTGCGCCTGGCCGAAAAGATGGGCTACGGCGCAAGGTCGTGGCCGCATGGCGGCGCCGGCATTATAATTAATGGGTCTCATTCAAGGGTTAATGGGTCTCATTCAAGGGTCTCTTGCCCGAACTCAGCAAATACAAAGGAGGGTGGAGATGACCGCGAAGAAACCGCACCCCCGCTTCCCACGCCTCAAGAGGAGGGAAGCAAGCGGAAAGGCTCCTTTTGTTCCCCTTTCTCCGCGGCGCGAGAAACGGATGAGGAAGACCAGGATAGCCACCTACCTGCTCCTGTCCTTGCTCGTGACCTCCCTGGCCGGGTGCGCCATCTATTCCTGGCGCTTCACCAGCGCCGTGCGGGGGCTGGCCCTGGGGGAGATAGCGGTGGGCGATCTCGCGGATGGGGAGTACGAGGGCGAACACCGCGTGTTCCACGTCTTCGCCAGAGTGCGGGTGCAGGTGAGCGGGGGAGAGATCGTGGGCATAGAGCTGGTAAACGTGGAGAAGATGCAGCGGGCCGATGCGGCCCGGGTGCAGGAAACCCTGGCCCGCGTGGTGGAACGGCAGTCCCTGCGGGTGGACCTGGTCAGCGGGGCTTCCGCCAGCCAGAAAGTGGCCCTGAAGGCGGTGGAAAAGGCGCTCGCATCGCCGCCTCGGTGACCGCGGGTGGGGAAGACGGTCGCCGGGGCGGTGTGGCGTCCCGCGGGCGGAGAAGACATTCGCGGGGGCGGTATGGCTTCCCGCGGCCCGGAAAGCGCGGCGCATTTTGTGAAATCACGCGGCCTGTAATAGAATCTCTTGGCGTGGACGTTGGGATACCGGCAAAGAGCAGGGAGTGATGGGGGATGCGTTATCGGGGGACGGCGGGCCGCAGGCCCGCGAGCGGTTTTTCTGCCTTTTCGTGCCGCTGCCTTGCAGTGCTTTTCGTGGCGTTATCCTTGCTGTGCGGCTGTTTTCCGGCCCCGGGGGCGGGGGAGGACACGGAAGCCTCCTTCCATCCCGAGGGCTCCCTGCCGGAAGTGGCTAAGAGGATCAACCAGCTCATCTACCCCACTTTCGGCTATCCGGCCATACTGCCCCGCGGGTCGGAGATGGTCATCGAGTGGGACTGGCGCAAGAGCGTGGCCGCGAATCCCCGGCCGGAGCTCGCGCAGGTGGACCGCCCGCAGGACTGGGAAGTATGGATCACGACCTCCGTCGCGGCCAACGTGCAGAACTACGACGGGTCGGCGCCCGGAAGCGCGGAGAATCCTCCCGATGCATGGTACCGCCATGGCGGGCCCTCGTACGGGACTTATGCCCAACCGGTGCACAAGGTGGTCAACACCCGCCGCCTGGCGGTAAAAGGGGTTAGCCGCGGCCCCAGCCGGCGCTGGCCCGAGATTTTCGGCCAGGCCGCTTTCGAGGTCGACCACATCGCGGTGGAGGTCCCCATGAGCGTCCCCCTCGACCTCTACGACCTGCACGTGCGCTGCGTGTCCGGCCGCGTAAGCGCCGAGTTTCTGCTGGAGGACGCGCAGCCCCACGCCCTGCAGGTCATCGCTTCCTTCGGGGACGATCTGAGGATCGTGCACATCACGGACACCCACGTCTACGGGCCGGAGATCAGAAACGGCTTGAACCTCGATTACAACTCCTTCGAGTTGCGGGAACCCCGCCCCGGCACCCCGGCGCGCATCGACCTCTCTTTCCTGGGGTACCCGGGTTTTCCCATGGACCTGGACGGGGACGGCAAGCGCAACGAGGGAGCCATCTACCTGCAGGAGGAGCTGCAGGCCATCAACCTCATCGACCCCGATTTCGTGGTCTTCACCGGCGACGCAGTATACGCGCAGAAGAACTTCAACACCTACCCCAAGGACACGCTGCTCTGGGGCGACGTGAACGGCGACCTGGGAACGGAGTACCGCTTCGAGTACACGTGGTGGTACGACGAGCTCCTGGCGCTCAACGTGCCCGTCTTCTGCGTGCCCGGCAACCACGACAGCTACTGCTGGGACGGGCACGCGGTCGCCCACGACGACGGGCAGGAGATGTGGCAGGACCTCTTCGGGCCCCTCTACTATTCCTGGGATTACGGGGACATGACCTTTTTGGCGGTGAACACCATGGACTGGGAAAAAATGGATGAGGATGGCCCGGTAACCTTTACGCCGGAGGACGTGAACCCCCTGCTGTGGGCGGTGGCCGTGAACCTTTACCCGGAAATGGCCCTGGACTACGATGACCGCAATGGTTTCCTGGTGGATCTCCACAAGATACTCCTGCCGCTCCGGATCATCACGCCCCACAAGTGGCACGGGCAGGTGCGGGGTGACGGCGACCCCTGGGGTTGGCAGGCATGGCCGTGGGGGGCCGACCCGGAGGGCGACGGGTTCTACGGGCAGATGTCCTGGATAGAAGACGAGCTGGTGCGAGCCGAGGCGGAGGGAAAGCGGCTCAAGGGCGTCTTCCTGCACCACGATCCCCTGCGCCCGGCCGGGACGCCGCCGGAAAGCTGGGACAACGCCAAGGAATTCGGCCTCCTGGAGCTGGCGGCGGGGCGCGGGGAGGGTTCCCAGGCCCTCATGTACTTGCTGCGCAGGCACGAGGTCGCCTTCGTAGCCTCCGGGCATACCCACAGCGATGCCATCAATGCGGTGGACTGGGAGCCTTTGGGGGACGGCCACGGGCGGGTGGTTTCCATAAACACCACGGCTTCCGAGCCGCCGGTCGACGGCAAATCCCTGCTCATGGACAAGACCTCCGAGAGCTACGGCGGGTACCGCCTTATCTCCATCGAGAACGGCGAACTCGAGGAATGGGGTTTCGCCGGCGCGGAAGGCGATGCCGGCTGCCAGTGGTCCATACCCGGGTGGGAAGGCCTTCAGGTGGGGGCGGGCGCCGTGAACGATTACACCGTTTACCGCACCCACCGCCCCGTGCTGCAGTGGATGGAACAGGAGGACTCCTGCAGCCCCGGTTACCTGCGCCCGCATATCGTCGACGGGGAAGGCGCCTTCAGCCAGCCGCTGCCCCTGGACGGGACCGGTCCCTACGACGACGTCACCTGCAAGGTGAAGAACGCCCTCAACCAGCCCGGGGCGGTGTTGGACCTGCCGGGCTGCCGCATCGAGTTCCCCATGCGCAGGCTCGCAGGCGGGAGGTATTACGCCGTCCAGAACGGCGCCGTCCTGGAGCAGTACGACACCGATTCCGGGCAGCGCATGGTGGTGGTGAAGGCGGACCTGCCCGGCGGGAGCGTGCTCCCGGTGCGGGTTTACGTCGCGGGCAGCGACAGGGTGAAGCCGGTCATGGACGAGGCCTCCATCAACGGTGGCGCGCCTGTGACGTCGTCCCTGGAAGTCACGCTCAACCTGCGCGCCCACGACGAAGGGGCCGGGCTCATGGACATGCGCGTTTCCAACCGGCGCGGCTTCGCCGGCGCCGAGTGGATCCCCTGCCGGGACGGAGAGGCCATCACCCTTCCCTGGAGACTGGCCGAAGGGCCAGGGGGAATGAGGCAGGTATACGTGCAGTTCCGCGACGCGGCCATGCCCGGCAACGTGGTCACCCGGAGACTCACCATACGCTACAAACCCTGAGGCCGTACGGCGTCAGCGCTTGGGGTCAGCCGGCGTAAGGTCAGCCCTCTACCCTGGCCATGACCTCGCGGGCGAAATCGCGGGCGCGTTGCAGGCGCGTCTCGTCCGGCTGGCCGACGGTTTCCGGGCGGCGCTCGCCGAAGGAGCGCAGCGCGGGGTCGTCGCTCTTCAAAAGGGCGGCGGCGATGGCCTCGGAGAGCTCCCCCTGGCAGTCGAAGAACCCCACCAGGTCCGCGGAAGCCGCCGCTGCCCTGCACTTGTCCAGCCACGCTTCGATGCCCGCCATGTCCTCCGGCGCGGCATGGGTGATGAAGAGCGCCACTTTCCTGCCCGCGGCCTTCTGCTCCAGGAATTCCTTCCCCTCCTTGGCGGGGCCGAAGGCAATGATGGGAAAGCCGATGAAGGAAAGGTCGTAGCCTTCCAGGCTCTCCACCTGCCCCAGCTCCTTCAGCTCCCTCTCGCCTTCAATGCTCTCGTAGATGGCCTCCGCGACCAGCTTGGTCTTGCCGGTCTGGCTGAAATAAGCCACCAGGGTCCTCATTCCGCACCTCCTTCTCGCACCGCCGGGCGTTTAGATTCTATCACAAGGGGCTTGCCGCCCATATCATGGCCGCCCGAACGGGATGGCGGGGCCGCGGAGGATCATGCGGCACGCATCCGGCAGGCCAACAGGCCAGCGCCGGCACCTTTGGCCTGCTCCCCGCATGGAGTAGAATGTTGGCGGAAACGACGCAGGGATTACAGCAGGAGAAAGGGACAGCCATGCACCCTTTGCAGGAGTTGATGAACCCCTCATCCATAGCCGTCTTCGGCGCTTCCAACAACCCCCTGAAGATGGGGACTATCCAGCTGGCCAACATCCTGGAATGCGGTTACCGGGGAGAGGTCTATCCCATTCACCGCAGCGAGGAGACGGTCATGGGAATTCCCGCCTACCGGAGCATTCTCGAGGTGGGGAAGCCGGTGGACATGGCGCAACTCGTGCTTCCCACCGACGCGGTGCCGGGCATCTTGGAAGAATGTGGCAGGGCGGGGGTGAAGCACGCCATCGTCATCTCCGGCGGCTTCAAGGAGGCGCAGGGCACGGAGGGCGAGAGGAGGGAAAAAGACCTGAAGGAGATCGCGGCCCGGTACGGCATGCGCTTCCTGGGGCCCAATTGCGTGGGCATCATGAACAGCCTCTGCTCCCTGAACACCACGACCATAGCAGAGCCCCCCATGGGCGGCGGCATAGCCCTGGCCTCGCAGTCGGGGGCCTACACGGCCATGATCAACCCCTACCTGCGCTCCCAGGGGGTGAAGATGTGCCAGACCATCAGCGTGGGCAACGAGGCAGACATAGACCTCGTTGATTGCCTGGAATACTTCCGCCTCCAGGAGGAGGTGCGGGCCGTCGGCATGTACGTGGAGACGGTGCGCCGGCCGCGCGAGTTCGTCGCGGCCGCCCGCAAAACGGCCGCGGAAAAGCCCGTCGTCGCCGTGTACGTGGGGGGGACGGAGGCGGGAGCCCGCTCCTCCCTTTCCCATACCGGGGCCGTCGCCGGTCCCGACGAGCTTTACAATGGACTCTTCCGGCAGGCGGGGATCATCAGGGCCGCGGACATGGACGAGATGATAGACATGCTGTGGATCCTCTCCCTGCAGCCCCTGTGTCCCGGGCCGCGCATGGCGGTGATCACCAATTCCGGCGGCCCAGGGTCCTCGCTGGCCTACCACCTGGAGAAGGCAGGCCTTTCCGTGCCGCTTTTTTCCTCCAGCCTGCGCGAGAAGCTGGACGGGATAACCGGCCCCCTCACCTACACGGGCAACCCCATAGACCTCACCTTCGAGACCAACGTCTTCATCTTCAAGGACCTCCTGGAGATGGTTTTTACCTCGGGGGAGGTGGACGGCGCCTTCATCTACGGCATCTTCGGAGCCCCGGATTTCATGGTCAACCTGAACAAGCGCTTCCCGGAGCTGCGGGCGATGGAGAAGGATTGGGGCGAGGTTTACCACCGCTTTCTGGCCGAGCTGGCGGAGGTGCCGCGCCGCAGCCGCAAGCCCCTGGCGGTCATGTCCTTCTTCGGGGCGCAGAGCGATTCCATCCGCGCCCTCGTCGAGAACGGCGTCCCGGTCTATCCTTCCGCCGCGCGGTGCGCACGGGCCATGCGAGCCCTCCTGCGGTACCTGGATATCAGGCGGCGGATGCGCGGGGAGGCATGAGGGAGGACTCGGCCGCGTGGCCGCGTCCCGAGGAGGTTCGCAAGCAAGCGCACTTGCAGAGTGACGGCTTCCCGTTAACGCTCCTGTGGCGGCACGGCGGACCTCACCCGCCCCGGCCAGCGTCAGGGCCGCGGGTGCCGGCCCCTTCCCGCAACCTTAATCGCTGCCGGCTCGTTTGCTATAATCAACGCATGGAAAAGCAGGAACAGAAAACGCTGAGCAGGCGGGAACGCAAGAAGAAACAGACCCGCGAGGCCCTGGAGGCGACCGCCCTCAAACTCTTCAGGAAAAAGGGTTACGACCAGACTACCATCAAGGAGATCACGGAAACCATCGACGTTTCGCTGCGCACCTTCTTCCGCTACTTCGATTCCAAAGAGGCGGTCCTCTTCGGAGATTGGCGGGGGGAGCTCGCTGCCGTTCACGAACTGATCCTTTCCCGGCCGCCGGACGAGCCACTGCTGGCTACCCTGTACGAGTGCGCGCGGCTGTTGACGGAGCTGGACAGGGGCAGCGAGCAGAGGCTGATGCTCATCCGCAAGCTCGCCAAGAGCTCGCGGAGGCTGGGGGACTACGAGCGCAACGTGATCTTCCCTGAGTTCGAGCGAGTCGTGGCGGATGCGCTCGGCCAGAGGATGCATGCGGATCCAGCCTCGGACCCCCGACCGCGCATCATCGCCGCCGTGGCCGTGGCCGCCTGGACGACGGCGCGGAGGATTTGGATGGAAAATGATGGCAAACGGCTCATGTCCGAGCTGATCCAGGAGATCATAAGCATCATAGCCCCCGAGGGGATCGCCTGGAAGGAAAAGGATTCCTGACCGCGCAGCGCGGCCTCGCCGCCCACCCTACCCGCCTTTCCCGCCGGCGAAAGGCCCTCCGCTCCATTGCCTTCGCGGACTTCCCAGGATTAAGCTATATTGTTGGGGGGATCGAGGAGCATCAGCGCCGCGTGACGGCGGGCGAAGCCGGACGAGGGGGGATGATATATGCTCAGGGGAGGCTGGCCGCGCGAGGGCGTGATCGACGAATGGTTTGAAGGGGCGCTGGAGACCGCTTACGCCCGCAGGTACCCCAACCTCTACGCCATCTTCAAGGAGGGACTGGCCAGGTTTCCCGACGAGGAGATCTTCGTCTTTCCGGCCCTGGGGCAGAGGTACACGCGCCGCCGCTTGGACGAGGCGGTGAGAAAGGTAGCCGCGTCGCTCAAGGAAGATTGCGGCGTGAAGAAGGGCGACCGGGTGGCCATGATCCTCCTCAACAACCCGGAATTCTGCGTGAGCTACCTGGCCATCGCCGCCGTGGGCGCCATATCCGTGGTCATCAACGCGCGCCTGGAAACGGAGGAGCTCGCCTTTCAGCTGCGCGACTCGGGCTCCAAGGTGGTGATCGTGGAGCACGACCTTTACGAGAGGGTGCAGCCCCTGCGCGGCAAGCTGGAAAACCTGGAAGCGTTCATCACCACCGGCGACGAGGGCATGGAGGGAACGACGCCCTTCACCAGCCTCATGGCCAGGGAAGCGCCACGCCACATCGACGTGGAGGTGGGCGAGAAGGACATATGCAGCATATGCTACACCTCGGGGACCACGGGGCGGCCCAAGGGAAGCGTCATCACCCACCGCAACGTGGCCACCAACGCCCAGGCCCTCCTGAGCACCATGCCTTATCTCATCCCCGAAAAGTACACCATGGACGACATCTACCGCATCAAGCAGATGATCTCCGTACCCCTCTTTCACGTTACCGCCCTGCATACCCTGTTCAACCTGTGCTTGCTGGGAGCCGGCGCGGTGGTGCTCCCGGTCTTCCAGGCGGACCAGGTCATCGAGAGCATGGTCGAGGAGGAGGTAAATTTCTTCGTGGGCGTGACCGCCATGTTCTGGCTCCTGCGCATGCAGCCTAATTACCATAAACTGGTAGAAGCCGGCAACATAGAGGTGATGTTCCAGGGAGGCTCTCCCATGCCCCCCGAATTGGGGGAATTGATGCTCAAGGACTTTCCCCACGCCAAGATAGGGAATGGCTTCGGCATGACCGAGACCACCAGCGTGGGGGCGGGTTCCCTCCTGCCGCCGGAGGAGGTCATCAGGAGGGGATCGTCCATAGGCTGGCCTACCCCGCCCACGCTCTTCAAGGTGGTGGACGACCGCCTGCAGGAAGTGCCGGTGGGAGAGCCGGGGGAGCTGCTCATCAGCGGCGCGGGGGTGTGCCGCGGTTACTGGAACCTGCCCGACAAGACGAGCGAGAGCTTCGTGGTGGATGCGGAGGGGCGCCGGTGGCACCGCTCAGGGGACGTGGTGGTAAAGGACGAGGAGGGCTTCTACACCATCGTTGACCGCAAGAAGGACATGATCCTGCGCGGCGGGGAGAACGTCTATTGCGTGGAGGTGGAGAACCTCATCATGATGAACCCCAAGGTGCTGCAGGCGGCGGTGGTGGGGGTTCCCGACCAGGTGATGGGGGAGAAGATAAAGGCCGTGATTTTTCCCATGCCCGGGCATTCCATAACCCCGCAGGAGGTCGTGGAGTACTGCCGGGGAAAGATAGCCGACTACAAGGTGCCGGACTACGTGGAGGTCTCCGACGTGCCCCTGCCCATGAACCCCGGGGGCAAGATCGTCAAGGAGCGCCTGCGCGACCTCTGAAAGCGGCGGCACGCATGCCTGGACCGGTGCGATGCGAGCCGGCGGCCTTCGCCGTATGAAAGGGCCGGTCCCCCTGCTGTTTTCCGTGCGCCGCAGGCGGAGGCCTCGCCGCGCATGGAGGCCGTGAAGACGGAGGACCGGCCCGTCTCTTTCCTCAAGGCATGAGGTTGGTCAGGGAAAGGGCGAAGGACATGTCGCCGTCCATCTTGATCTTTCCCTGCATGAAGGCGGTGGGCCCGCTCATCTCCCCGGCGGCCATCTTCGCGAAGACTTCCGCGGGAGCCGAGATGGTCACGCTGGGGCTGTCCGCGCCGTTGAACTTGACGGTCACCGGCAGGGTCCAGTCGCCCGGCATCGCCACCTCCAGCTTCAACAGGCCCCTGGACGAGCTCGCCGCGTCGTACTGCTTGCGCCCGGTGAAGGATGCCACCATGTCCACCAGGGGACGGATGACGTCATCGGGGACGACCACGTCCAGCATGGGGTTGGCTATGCCCCCGGGCGTGACGCTTATCTCCCGGGCGTCCTTGACGGCGAAGCCGTACACCAGGGTCTTCTCTCCCTGGATGGTCAACTGCACGGTGAAGTTGGTCCCCTCCATGTTCGGCAGGGGCTTTTCCTCCAGCCGTTTCGAGATCAGCGAAGGAATGTAGGATTCGAGATATTCCTTCAGGTCGGTGGCGTTTTCTGCCATCGACAATCCCCCCTTTCATCTTTTCCGGACAGGCATATTGGTAAATTATGGCATACGTCGGGTGATCCCCTCAACTTCTCCGCCTCGGCGTGGCGAACCACGGGTCGCTTTGCCTGTCCACCTTCTCTCCGCTCGCCTCGCAGTACGCGAGGTCTTTCTCCTCCAGGCGCCGCAGCGCCCGCAGGATTTCCCTGCGGCCCAAGCCGAGGGATTCCGCCAATTCGTTCACGTCCGCCCCCGGACACTCCTCGAGATAGGTCAGGATGCTCTCCGCGTTCTTCTTTATCTCGTGAACTTTCTGGCTCCCCTTCTCGGTAAGGCCTATCTTCTCGAGGGTTCTCACCTCCTTCCTGCCCGCCAGGAAAGCGTCGAGGTCCTCCTGGCAGATGATGTATTTCTTCCCGACGCGAGCCGCCTTCAACTCCCCCTTGCGTATGTAATGCCTGACCGTCTGGATGTTCACGCCCAACGTCTTGGCGACCTGGTAGGTGCTCATGTAGCCATGCATCATGCCTCCATAGGTATATATACGTTGTTTTGCGTTATAATAGATATATTTAAGATATATGTCAATACTATTTGAAGTTGTTTAATGTTAGAAGTTCTTGGCCCTGTTTTCCGCCGACGGGCAGGTGTTTTCAGGCGTTTGCCAGGCGCAGGGCGCGCAGGGCGCGGGCCATGGACGGGTAGACCGGCACGCCCCCCGCGAGCAGCTTCTCGCGCAGCCCGCGCAGGGTCCCCTCCAAGGCGAGGTCGCCGCCGCCGATGGCCCGGGAATAGAGCACCAGCACCACGGCTTTTCCCGTCTCCCGCCGCACTGCGAGCAGCGCCTCCGCCGCGGCCTCCAGCCCCGCGTCCCCGAAGAGGCCGTGCGCGAAGTTCAAGGCCATGTCGAAGACGAGGATATCCGTACCCGTATCGAGGGCGGCCTCGCGCATGGCGGCGGCGAAGACGGGGATGGGGGTGAGGGGGGTGCCGATATCCAGAGGGTTCCCCACCGCCGCTCCCGGGTAGTTGAGCACGTCGCGCAGGCGCGACGCGGTTTCCTCGCCGAGAGGGGGGACCTGCATGCCCTCCGCCTCGGCGAGGTCGCCACCGTGTGCCCCCAGGCCTCCACCTCCCCCGCAGAGGAGGAGGCGCCTTCCGGGCTTGCGGCCGAGGTGCTTGAGGGCGAGGAGCACGTCGCACATCTCCTCCACCCCCGAAACCTCGATCACCCTGCACTGGCGGAACATCCCCTCCCAGATCCTGGCGGATCCCCCGAGGGAGCCGGTATGGGAGAGGGTTGCCCGTTGCGAGGGTCCGCTCTTCCCCACCTTCCACATGACCACCGTCTTGCGCGCGCCCGCCTCCTTCAGGGCGTGGAAGAATTCCCTGCCGTCCCGGCAGCCCTCCAGGTAGCCGCCGATGATGCGGGTTTGCGGGTCGCGGGAAAAGTAGCGCAGCAGCCCGCTTTCGTCCAGGTCGGCGCCGTTCCCGTAGCTGACGATGGCGCTGAAGTCGATTCCCAGGTCCTTGCCCATGCGCCCCACGTGGACCGAGAACCCGCCGCTCTGGGAGATGAAGGCGACGTCGCCCGTGCGCCGGGAGAAGTCGGGCCCGGGCAAGAGGGCCAGGCGGTTGCGCGGGTTATAGATCCCGAAGCAGTTGGGGCCTATGATGCGGAAACCTCCCCGGCGGGCCAGGGAGAGGGCCTCCCTTTCCAGGCGCGCCCCTTCCTCCCCGACCTCACGGAAACCGGAGGCCAGCATCACCACCCCCTTTACCTTCAGGTCGGCGCAGTCCTTGAGGATATCCATGGAGAGGTGGGCGGGAACGGCCAGGTAGACGAGGTCAGGCACCTCGGGCAGGGAGCGGAGATCGGGGTGGCAGGGCATGCCGTTGATCTCTCTTTCCTTGGGGTTCACCAGGTAGACGGGGCCCTTGAACCCGAAGGACAGCTGTGACGAGGTGAAATAGGAACCGAACTTGAAAGGCTTGGCGGTAGCGCCCACGATGGCCAGGGAGCGGGCGTTGATGATGGCGTCTATCTGTTCGTATTCCCGCTTCAATGCCACCACGCCCTCCCGCGCTCAGGCCCACTCCCTGGCAATCACTTCCATGGCGATCCTGTTGCCCGGACCGTCGCCCCGGGCGACGTTCACGCCCACGTTCGGGCCCACGGTCTCCGCGATCTCCGCTACGTCCCGGTGCGTGAACCCCGGGCAGAGCATCACGGCGTGGATGCCCTCCTCGTCCACCATCCTCCGGCACTCCGCCACGGCCTGTCCTTGGTCCCTCGCCACCACCACCAGGAGCTTGTACTTCGGCGTCTCGATCACAGCCCGGTGAGTGGCGGCGTCGCCGTCGGGCGCGTGGGCTATGAAAGCCGCCTTGAAAGCCACCTCCATCACCTCCTCATGTGCGAGATCCTTGGTGCCCGCGTCGTGGAGACTCGGGTTTCCTTGATGTTATCACCCCGCGGAGGAGTCGGCACCCCCGCGCTGGGGCCGGCACCCCCGCGCTGGGGCCGGCGTTGCCGCGGGGGAGCCGGCACCCACGCGTGAGAGCCGGCGTTCCCCGGGCGGTGCCGGCTTCTGTTCGGGCGAGGACCTCCGGCTTTGTCCATGACGTTTACGGCGCAAAACAGCAAAGACGCGGCGGTGCCGGCTTCTGTTCGGG
>CAKZMC010000035.1 GCA_937128055.1 uncultured Actinomycetes bacterium
TCGTGCGGCCCCTGCACGCGCCCGCCGGCGGTGTAGAAGTCCACGTCGACGGTGGCGGGCTCCTCCAGCGGGTTCTGTATGACCAGCCAGGTCTCCACGCCCCCCGCGGTGCAGCCCTCGGGGAAGTACCATTCCCAAAACTCGTCCTGGGCTTCCAACACGGCGGCAAAGGCCGCGTAGTTGCAGTGCCCCCACGCCCTGCCGGGCCCGTACATGGCCCTCTCGCAGAGCACAGCACCCGAGGTGCAGGTCACCGTCGTGGAGAGGTCGTAACAGTCGGCGAGAAAGCTGTTGAGGAGCAGGGAGCGGCGGGAGAGCGGGGACACCACCACGTCGTGCGGGCCCTGCACGCGCCCGCCGGCGGTGAGGAAATCCACGTCGACGGTGGCGGGCTCCTCGGTCGGGTTCTGCAGCACCAGCCAGGTCTCCATGCCCCCCGCGGTGCAGCCCTCGGGGAAGAACAAGGTGGGGTTGCCGTCACTCGTCAAGAACATAGACCACAGGGCCGAGCCGCTGCAGTGCCCCCACACCCTGCGAGGCCCGTACATGGCCCGCTCGGAGAACACCATACCCGAGGTGCAGGTAACCACCGTGGAGAGGTCGTAACAGTCGGCGAGAAAGCTGTTGAGGAGCAGGGTGCAGCGGGAGAGCGGGGACACCACCACCCCGTGCGGGCCCTGCACGCGCCCGCCGGCGGTGAGGAAATCCACGTCGACGGTGGCGGGCTCCTCGGTCGGGTTCTGCAGCACCAGCCAGGTCTCCATGCCCCCCGCGGTGCAGCCCTCGGCCAAGTACTGCACGAACTCCTCCCCGTTCGCGCCCTCGAAACCCGCGGCCAGCCCTGCTGGCGCCATGGCTCCCGCGGGAACGAGCATGGCGCATGCGATCAGCAACGCGCACAGGACCGACGTTCTCCTGAAAGCATTGACCATTTTCCATACCCCTTTCTTGCCCGAAGACCACCGAGTGCGGAATACCATATGCAAGACAAGACTCTCTACCATTGGAGCTTACCAGAAAGAAAGGATTATTGATATGATTGCAGCCTGCCGCCCTTGTTTTTCATCTCACGAATGGCACGCGCCGCTATCCTTACCCCTGCAACGGACGCGCGAGCGCCGCCTTGGAGCGGCAGCCTGCCTCCGCCTGCCGGCCTTCCTCCGTCCCCGCGCCCCGGTCACTCGGCCGCGGCGGCGGGGGGGCGGAATACGCGCTGTGCCAGCTCGCGGTCGAGCATCATGAGCGCGTGCCCCTCCTCCTTCACCATCTCTAACTGGTCAAGGATCTTCTGTGGGGACGCCACCTCCTCCACCTGCTCCTTCACGAACCAGTCCAGGAAGCCCGCGGTGGCGTGGTCCCTCTCCTCCAGGGCCAGGGTCATGAGGTCATTGATGCGCCGGGTGACCAGCTTCTCGTGCTCCAACGTGGCCCGGAAGACCTCCGTGACCGAGGGGTACTCGTTTTCCATCTGGTCGAAGGCGCGGATCTCGGGCCTGCCGCCCGCGTCCGCAATGTAATTCAAGAACATGATGGCGTGAGACCTCTCCTCCTCCGCCTGCACCATCATCCAGTTGGCGAAGCCGTCCAGGCTGCGCGACTTCAGGTACCCCGCCATGGCCAGGTAGAGGAACTCGGAGTAGAACTCCCACTTCATCTGGTCGTTCAACGCCTCCTGCATCTTCTCCGAAAGCATCTTCGCTCTCCTTTCTCGCCCTGCGCGGGCAACGCCCGCTCCTCCGTCCAACCTCCCTTACTTTATACCCACCGCCCGCCGGCCGAACCAGGAGTTGGATCATGCGGAGCAAGCGCGGAGGCGCGGCGAGCCCGCGCCGTCGTCCCGTTCTGTGCGCGGTCACGGCGCCCGCATCACCCCTTTCGCCAACGGGGCGTTCCGTGGTAAGAACGTGGTGCGGAAAAGTGATATGCATCATTTCCCCTGCTCGCGGGTATAAGTTATCAATCATAGCGGCGGAAAACACGCCGTGTGACCGTATGAGGGCAGAGCAAGGAATAACGGGAGGTAAGCCATGAGCACTCTGGACAACCTGAAGGAGGCATTCGCGGGCGAATCGCAGGCCAACCGCAAGTACCTGGCTTTCGCCAAGAAGGCGGACGAGGAGGGCTACGCCCAGGTGGCCAGGCTCTTCCGCGCCGCGGCGGACGCGGAGACGGTGCACGCCCACGCCCACCTGCGGGTGATGAAGGCGATCGGGAGCACGGAGGAGAACCTGCGCCAGGCCATCGAGGGGGAGACCGAAGAGTTCCGCTCCATGTACCCGAGGATGATGGAGGAGGCCAAGGCGGAGGGGGACGACGCGGCCTACATGTCCTTCGCCAACGCCAACGCCGTGGAGGAGATCCACGCCGGCCTTTACAAGAAGGCCCTGGAAAACCTGGGCAAGAACGAGGAAGTGGACTACTACGTCTGCCAGGTGTGCGGCAACACCGTTGAGGGCGAGGCGCCGGAGAAGTGCCCCATCTGCGGCGCCCCCAGGAAGATGTTCAAGAAGATAGACTGAGCCCGCCGCGACAAGCAAGGAAGGGGCCCGGGCGACCTGGGCTTGAGCCCGCATTATCCCGCCGGGCAAAGCCCTCTTCCTCCCGCATGACCGGGCGGAGGCCGGGGCTTTCGTCCCCTCCCCTCACCCGGGGCTGGAAAGGAGCCCGCGCGTAGTTCCGCGTTGTCCCCTCCACGGTTTAAAGTGGAGTTGTCACGGACCGGCAACATCCCGCCCGCGGGGGGATGGCGCGGGTACGGGCGGGAAGGCGCAGAGGAAGGGGAATTCTTGCGCGGCCCGGCGGGGTTGCCTTGATGCAGGGGGGATCTCATCAGGCAGGGCCGCATGGCAGGCAAAGAGGGGCGGGCAGCTTACTGGTGATTTTTGGTAATCATCGGGGAGCCGGGGGGAGCCGCAAAAGGAGCATGGCGGGATGGACTGGAGTACGGCGGTAGCCATAGCGGGCATCTTCCTCGGGGGCGGCGGCATCGCCACCGTGGCCCTCGGGCACCTGCTGAAGGTGAGGCGCACGGTGCGGGACGAGGCGGTGGGCCTTTACGCTAACGGCATTTTGGACGGCGTGGCCCGCGCGCTGAGAGGGGCCTTCGACGAAGCCCGCCTGGACCGGCACACCCGCCTGGACCTCGAGGGACATCTCCGCGAGGCCCTGCAATCGCGCCTGGCGGATGTGCCGGGGCTGGAGAAGCTCGCCGGCCTGCCCGACGGCTTCCACCGCCTGCCGCTACTCTGTTTCGCGCTGCTGGAGAGGTATGCCGCATGCCGCCTCGGCATCCGCGACCGCAGGCGCCGCGGCGAAGACCCCTCTCCCCTCGCGCTGTGCATGCAGGAGATCGAGGGCGCGGTGGAGGCGCTCCTCGGCATCCTCAACGAGGCCTCCCTGAGGATCCGCTGCCTCGGCGCCTGGAGCCACCGCGGGATGGCCGAGAGACTGAGGGCGGACAAGACCCTGGCCGCCCTGGGGACGCGGGTGCTGGACCTGGAGGAATCGCTGGAGTCGCTGGAGTACGGGGAGACGGAAGCCCCCGCGGGGCCGGAAGGATCGCCCGCGGGCCAGCCGGGCGGCGGAGCGGGCGAGCCGCCGCAACCCGGAACCTCCCCCTCTTCCGGCTCGTAGAGGAGCACGAGGAGCTGAGGGCGGGGGGGCATCAACCTCCTGGCCTCCGAGAGCCGGCTCTCCGCCACGGCGCGGAAAGCCCTCTCGAGCGACCTCGCCGGATGCTACCTCCTGAAGGGGTACGGGGGTTCACACGTGGCCCGGCGGATGGCGGAATCCGTCGAGGAGCTGGCGCGCAGGGCCTTCACCGCGGAGCATGCCCTGGTTACGCCCATCTCCGGGAACATGTGCGTGCTCGCCGTGTTCTTCGCCTTCACCTCGCCCGGAGACGCGGTGGCCACCATCCCCTTCTCCGCCGGCGGTCATCCCTTCGGGGTGGAGAAGTTCCACCGCCGCCGGGTGTGGATCCCCACCGATTCCGCCACCCTGGAGATGGACGCCGCGGGGACGGCGGAGCTGCTGGCGCGCGAGGGGGTCCGCGTGGCCTTCCTTGGGGCGTCTTTCCTGCCCTTCCCCCAGCCGGTGGCGGAGGTCCGCAGGGGCCTGGAGGAGGCGGGGTCGCGCTGCCTCATCGCCTACGACGCCTCCCACGTACTCGGGCTCATCGCCTGCGGGGAGTTCCAGGATCCCCTAAAGGAAGGGGCGGACGTGCTCATGGGCAGCACCCACAAGACCCTGTCCGGTCCCCAGGGAGGCGTCATCCTCGTCAACGACGGCGGACTGGCCGCCAGTATGCGGAAGTTCCTGGAAATCGACCTCGAGGAGGGGGTCGCCCTGGTGGACGATCCCCACCCCAGCCGCATCGCCGCCCTGGGGATCGTCCTGGAGGAACTGCTGGCCGACAGGGATTACGACCGCAGGGTGGTGGGGAACGCCCGCGTCCTGGCGTCATCCCTGCACGAGCGGGGAGTGCCGGTGCGCTTCGCGGAACGGGGCTTCACCGCTTCACACCAGCTCCTGCTGTACCTGGACGAGGAGGCGGCGCGCGCTCTCTGCCGGCAACTGGAAAGAGCCGGCATATTCATCGACGCCTGGGCGAGGCTGGGCACAGCGGAGGTCACCCGCCTGGGTATGGGCGCCGCGGAGATGGAGACCGTCGCGTGGTGGATCAGCGAAGTCTATCACGGAAATCCCGGCGCCGGCTCGGCCACCGAGGTCCGCAAGCTGGCAATGCGGTTCGCCTCTCCTTAGAAGCGTTCTCCGCGCGCGCATTGCCGGGGGACGTTCGCGGCTGTGATCAGGGCTGAGTCAGGACGGTCTTCCCGCATCCATCCGCGTTCCCTCGCAAGGCAGGGGGAAGCGGCGCAGGCCGACCCTAACCGAACGCGCCGTGCTTGCCCTCGCCCCCGGTGAAGCGGGTCGCTCCCTCGACGGACTCCCCGCTCCGCAGGGTCTCCATCCCCAGGCGGTATTCCAGCTCCAGGCCGGCGGGAAACTCCAGCCCAATGCCGCGGTAGACTGCCAGGCGGTCGTTGCGCATGCAGGTCTGCGGGAACGCGGCGAGCTCCGCAGCCAGCTTCTTCGCCTCCTCCCGCGCCTTCCCCTTCGGCACCACCCGGTTGACCAGCCCCATGGCCAGGGCCTCCTCGGCCCCCACGGGACGGCCGGTGAGGATGAGGTCCAGGGCGCGGCTCATGCCGATGAGGCGCGGCAGGCGCTGTGTGCCGCCGTCGATGAGCGGCACCCCGAAGCGCCGCTCGAAGATGCCCAGCACCGCGTCCTCCTCCGCCACCCTCAGGTCGCACCAGATCGCCAGCTCCAGACCGCCGGCCACCGCGTAGCCGGAGATGGCGGCGACGACCGGCTTGGAGAGGAGCATGCGCGTGGGGCCCAGCGGACCGTCCTCCGCCATGTCCTCGTTGAGCCGCAGGGCCTCCTGCAGGGGGTTGGCGGCCAGGGCCTTGAGGTCGGCGCCGGCGCAGAAGGTCCCCCCCGCCCCCCAGAGCACGGCCGCGTGAGCGGTCTCGTCGGACTCGAAAGCGCGGAAGGCGTCCGCCAGTTCCCGGGAAGTCTGGTAATCTATGGCGTTCTTGACCTCCGGGCGTTCGATGATCACCGTGCACACCTTGCCATCTTTTTCCATCTTCACCGCCACTTACGGCACCTCCCTTCTCCTCCCTCTCCCCTTGCGGAAAGACACGCCGCCAGCATTTCACGCCGCGCAACCCCTCACTCCCCGGCCACACGGGCACAGGCTCGTCGCCGCGGAGCAATCCACGGCCCGCCAAGCGCCGCACCGCCGCTACCGGCTCTTAAAGGCCTCGGCGGCGACACCGAAGGCGGCACACAGCATGAAGGCCTTGGCGAGCAAGGAGAGCAAAGTGTCCGGCTTCCTCTCGTAATGGCCCCCGATGACCTCCGTGCCGTCGTGCCGGTAGATATCGTCGGGGGAGACGCCGAAGAGGCCGAGGCCTGGCTCGAGGTCCACCCTCCCTCCGGTGGATGCGTAGTACGCCGCCCATACCAGCTCGCTGCAATACCAACTCCGGCCGTCCGCCTGCTCCGAGAACCAGTTCAGGTCATACGACCTTCCGGCTTTCGAAACCGCGAACTCCGCCGCCCTCTCCCTCTCCTCACGGGTGGCGGAGACCACCCTCAAGCAGGCCACCCAGGTCATCTCGGGATATTCCCATGCCTCGACGGAGGTCCTCACCACCCCCTGTGAGGGGTTGGACGCGACCATGATGTCGCCGCCTCCCACGTAGATGGCAGCGTGGGTCCACCCCCGGGCGGGGTCGAGGGAGGGGACCAGGCTCATGCGGCACCGCCCGAGAAGGATATCGCCCGGCAGCAGGTAAGCGGCCATGCCCCCGCTTTCCTCCCCGGTGAGGCCTCCGCCTTCGTCCCCGGAGGACGCTCCACCCCCTTCCTCCGTGGTGCAGACATACGCGGCCATCGCCATCTGCGCCTCACCTCCGACCGGCACGGCGGTCGAAATCTTCTTCACCGCCAGTGGCCCTTCGAGGAAGAGCAGGTAAAAGGCCACCGCGTACAGGGGTATGAGGATGAACTTAAGGTAAACCACCATCCACCTCAACGCCCCCAGTAAGGTGGCATACACGGCATTCCCCCTTGTCATGCGATGCTCCGTCTCGCATGCCCCTTACCTCATGTCCACATTCTATCGACTCACGCAACCCTACGGCAACGCCGGCGAGGCCATGGGCATGCGATGGCAGAGAAGGGGGAACGCACCCGGCGCAGCCCGGCAAAGGGGACCGGGCGCATGCGAGGCAAGCGCACGGGTTCCCTTCATCTCGCTCTCAGGGACGGCCTTCGCGCGCGGGCGGACGGCCCGTCAGCGGCCCTCTCCGTGGCGGGCCGGCCCCGCGGCTCCGGGAGCAAGGGAGCGCCGCGAACCCATCCCGAGGCTCGAGCGATACCCGAACCCGACCCCCTCAGGCGGGGGCGGCGGCGAGCTCCTTCTCCCTCTCCAGGGCCTGCCTCACCAGCTCCTCCACGGGCACGTCCTGCAGCGACTCGATGCCCATGATCCTCTTGAGGAGCACGTTGGCCAGGCCCCACTTGCTGATGAGCAAACCGGTTATCCCCGCGGTGATGGACAACCCCTTGGCCCAGCCGAGGTGATGGATGAGGAAGGTGGCGATCACGGCGGGCAGCAGGGTGCCTCCGAAGATGCCCACGTTGATCTCCGCGAACTTCCTGATGGTCCTGGGCAGGTCCTCGAAGATATCCAACTCGCCCTCGTTGCCCTTCTCCAGCTCCTCGCCCTCCATGAACCACTTGGTGATCCAGTAGTACATGAGGGGCAGGAAGGCGGCGCCGTAAACCAGAAGGATGGCCGCCACGTCGGACACCGCCCATCCCATCACGTTGCTCCACTTCCAGTCATCAAAGGCCTCGCGGTTCCTGGAAAAGAAGCGCTGGTAGCCCTTGTTGTCCCACCCGTTTGCCAGGATGAAGAAAAACCCCAGGTAGGCGAGGACCGTCTGCATGGCGGCCTGGTAATACTTTCCTTTCATGAGCAGGTCGTAGGTGACCAAGAAGCCCAGTATGCCCTGGGTGACGTTGGTGGTGGTGAAGATGCCCACCAGCCACTGTGGTATGGTCTCGTACCTGCCCACCTGCATGGTCTCCCAGTTAGGGTTGGACCACAGCAGCACCGACCCCGAGGGCACGAAGAGCAGCGAGAGGAAGAGCAGGTTTTTCAAGAAATACTCGTTGTTGAAGGCGTCGCTGTACTTCTCCGCCCATTTCCTGACCACCTTGAGCGCCTTGCCCAGGTCCTTGAGCCCCGCCTCGCCCGGCTTGAACCCGTTGGCCTTGAGCTGCCTTACCAGTTCCTGGAAAGCCATCTCATGCTCTTCCTCGAGCCCCACGGGAGGCGCCTCGCCGACCCCCGCGCCGGCCTCCAGCTGCGGCTGCCTCTTCCAGCCCAGCTTCCACCTGCGGATCTCGTTCTCCGCCTTAAGCTTACGCAGCTGGCGGAAGGCGGCCAGGGCAAAGCTGGAGCCGATCCCGTAACTCCAGAAGACATCGACCTGTACCATCCCGCACCTCCTTCTATCCCCCTTATCCTCACACGCATAAGGCGCGCGCCAAGGGCCATCCCGGACGACCGCGCCGCAAGCGACTTCGTCTCTCCTTTCCCTACCGGGTTGCCCCCTCCATCTCGCGGGGGCTCATCCCCCGCCTCATGCCCCGAAGCACCCCTTTTCCCTGCCGACACCGCGCGGACCCTCGCGGGAAAGCCTCAACGTGCCCTCATGCCGTCCAACATCAGGCTGATGATGGTGTCCTTCCACACACGGACGTCGCGGTCCGGGTCGTCCGAGGAGACCACCTTGCGGCATGCCTCAAAGAGGGCGGCGTTCACCGCCAGGGCCGTTTCCTTAATATTGAGGTCCTTGCGCAGGTACCCCTTGGCCACGCCATTCTTCAAGTACATGGCGGTGTAGCTCCCGAAAACATCGAAGGCTCCCCTGATCCTTTCCTGGACAACCGGGTCGTCTATGCCGTGGGCCTCGTAGAAGAGTATGGGCGTTATCAGCGGGTTCTTCTTGAAGAGGCCGAACATCCTGTCCCCGATCTCCTCCAGCTGCTCGCGGTATTCCTCCAGGGTTTCCGGCTTCCAGGGATCGACGTCCGTGACCAGCTCCGCTATGGTGGCGAGTATCCACTCCATCACGTGGTTGAAGATGTCGAGCTTGCTCTTGAAGTAGCGGTAAAAGGTGCCGTGCCCGATACCCAGAATGGCCGCGATATCCTCGATCTTCGCGGCGTGGTAACCCTTCTCCGCGAAGACCTGGAGCGCGGCGTCGATTATCTCGCCCTTACGCCTCTCCGCCAGGGTGGTATCCATCTTGCCTCATCTGCCCTTACTGAATGACACGTCATTCCGTATAAATACTATCCCCTCACCACATCCGTGTCAACATGCATGCGGAGGCGTTCAATCCCGGCCTATCCGCACCCCGCCCCATTCCAATGCCCCTTTCGCCGCCTTCCCGCAAGCCGGCACGCTCCTTCTCGGGACGGTTTCGCGCGCGAGGGAGGGGGCGGCTAGTCCCAAGTCATCTCCGTGATAAGCCCGCCGCGCGGCTTCGGGAGCGAGGGAGCGCCGTGAACCCATCCCCGGGAGAGTAGGGTCTTACCCTCCGCGGACGAGGTGTCGCGCCAGAAACTCCGCCTGCATGGAGACGACCTTCTCGAACCACTCCCCTTGGTAGATGTCGAAATGACCCACGGGCAAGCGCTTGAGTGTTGCCTGGCGCATGCGCGAAACGGCCCTCTCCACCGCCGCCGGCTTGATGAGGGAGTCCTTCTCGCCCATGATGACCAGCGCCGGGCAACGCACCCGCGCCGCCCACATGGTCGGCCTGTACAGCAGCAGCTCCAGGACGGCGCGCGCGGGGCACTCGTTCCTCCAGTCGCTTCCCTCGGGGACCAGGGCAAGGTAGCCGGGCTTGCTCTCGGGGGTGTTCATGATGCCGAAGGTCTCCGGGTCCGAGACTATGGGCACGCGGAAAGGCTCGCGGAAGGTCGCCGCGCGCAGGATATCCCTCGTCGCCGCCACCGTCGCCTGCAGGGCGTGCTTGAGGCCGGTATAGAGCGCCGTGGAAACACCGTCCACGAAGGGCACCTGTGAACAGACGGCCGCCACGCCTTGATCGCGCGCCGCTGTCACCAGGACGTGCCCGCCGCCGTAGGAGGAACCCCACAAGGCCACCCTCCCCCCGTCAACCTCCGGGAGGGAGCGCACGTAGGCCAGGGCGCTCCTCCAATCCCGCAGGTGGCGCCAGGGGTTCACCAGGTTACGCGGCTCCCCCTCGCTGTCCCCGAAGTTGCGGTAGTCGAAGAGGAAGACGGCCATTCCTTCCTCCGCGAACCTCTCCGCGTATGCCGGCAGCCCGAAATCCCGCTGCGCCCCGAAGCCGTGGGCCATGACCACCACCGGCGGTTTCGTTTTGCCCTGCGGCAGGTAAAGCCATGCCGCGCAGCGCTTCCCTCCGCTCTCGAAATGGTGATCGGACCTGGTGAAACCGTTGCCTTCTCTGCTTCCGCCAGACATGGTACAACCTCCTCAGCGCTCTTCCCCTTGTCCGCCTTACCTTTCCGCAACGGCGGCCAGCCGTGGCACTCTCCCGACGGCGCTGCAGCCGGCGCGAGTTTAACCTTTCCCATCCCACCATATTTTCAAACTCCTCACCGGCCTTTTCTGCCCGGCGCACCCTGCCCTCCCCCGCCGCGTCTTGCCGGGCTCCTCGTGAACGCCGCCATCCCGTGCGCACAGCCCCTCATCGGCTACCGCCGCCGCGATTATGCTAATATCGAAATGGCAGGAAGAGGCGGGCGGCGGATCCGCCGCAAAGTCTGGACGCGAACAGGCAGGGAAGAGGAGGAGAGCATGCGTCACACTGCTTACCACTTCTTACCATATCTTACCAGCCACGTCACCGGCACGGGAAGAGAGGCGTCGCCGTGAAAGGGCTGACACGGCAGCAATGGGAGGAGCTCCTGACGGCCTTCACGGGCATTCCCGAAGGCCTGCCGCCTCCGGACGCCGAAGAGCAGGTCCCCTTCATAGAGGAGTACCTGCGCGCGGGGGCGCCGGAACTGCCGGGAGCCTTCCACGCCTCGTACCTTCTCCTCAACGTGCTGTCGCTGCTCATGAAGGGCAGGCCTTTCTCCCGCCTGGATCCGGGGCACAGGGAAGACCTCCTCAACCGCCTCCTCTCCTCCCGCAATCCCCTGCCGCGGGGCGTGGCCACCATCCTGGCGCTTCCCGTGCTCACCTCCTATTACCGGCGGCCCGAGGTGGCCTCGCCCCTGGGCTTCGATTCCCGGGCCCTCAAGGAGGAGGCCGCCCTGCGGGTGGTGAGCCGGGACCGCTCTCTGCCCCCGCGCGACGACCCTGCCGAGGAGGCGGGAGGATGATCATCCCCTCCCGCGATGTCCGCGAGGACCTGCGCCGCGCGGTGGACGTGGCCATCATCGGCTCCGGCGCGGGGGGCGGCCCCCTGGCCCGCGAGCTCGCCTCGGCGGGGCACTCGGTTCTGGTGGTGGAGGAAGGCGCCCATTTCACCCGCGAGGACTTCAACCTCAAGCCCGCAGAGGCCTACATGCGCATGTATCGCGACGCGGGCCAGACCGTGACCATGGGCCTTCCCTTCATCCTCCTCCCCCTGGGGAAGACGGTGGGGGGCACCACCACCGTCAACTCGGGGACCGCCCTGCGCATGTTCCCGCCGGTGCTCAAGAAGTGGCGCATGACCCACGGCCTGGACGAGCTCACGGAGGAGGAACTCAACCTCATCTACGGGCACCTGGAGGAATACCTCTTCGTGAAGCGCGCCGATCCCGAGGTGGCGGGGAAGGTGGCCACCACCTTCCTTTCCGGGGCGGAGAAGCTGGGGCTCTCCTGCGGGTGGCTGCCGCGCAACGCCAAGGAGTGCGAGGGCTTCGGGTCGTGCGTCTTCGGCTGCCCCTCGGGGTCCAAGCAGAGCGTGGACGTCACCTTCATCCCCGACGCCCTCTCCTTCGGGGCGGACGTCTACACCTGCTGCCGCGCCGAGCGCATCGAGGTGAAAGGCGGGAGAGCCGTTGGTATTTCCTGCCAGTTCCTCGACGAGGCCACCGGGAAACCTTCCGGCAGGAGGCTGGAGGTGGAGGCGAGGGCGGTGGTCCTCGCAGCGGGCGCCATCTGCACCCCCTACCTCCTCCTGAGGCAGGGGCTGGCCAACTCCAGCGGCCAGGTGGGCAAGAACCTGGCCATACATCCCGCCACCCAGGCCGTGGCCCTCTTCGACGAGGTGCTGGGGCCGCCGCGCGGGATCCCCCAGGCCTGCTACGTGGACGAGTTCCAGGGGGAAGGGATCATGCTGGAAGGGGGCACCGTCCCTCCCGAGATACACGCCCTGTCCCTCCCCTTCGCCGGGCGGCGCAGCGCCGAGCTCATGGTAAAATACCCCAACATGGGCATGTTCGGGGGCATGGTCTCGGAAAGCGCGTCCTGCGGCGCGGTAAAGGACACGGGCCGCCGCGGGTACCGTCCCACCATCTTTTACCTGCTGCGCGGGGAGGACGTGGCAAAGGCCAAGGCGGCCGTGGTGCTCATGGCCGAGATATGGTTCGCCGCCGGGGCCCACAGGGTCTTCACGACCATCGCCGGCCATTACGAGCTCACGGGAGCGCGCGACCTCAGGCGGCTGGAGAGGTCCCGGGTGCGCGTCTCCGACTTCTATGGCATGAGCGCCTATCACCCCCTGGGAACTTGCCGCATGGGCGGCGACCCGCAATGGTCGGTGGTGAAGCACACCTGCGAGACCTGGGATGTGGAAGGCCTCTACATCTGCGACGGGAGCGTGCTCCCCTCCTCCCCCGGGGTGAACCCGCAGCTCACCATCATGGCCATGGCCATGCGCTGCGCGGGTTTCATCGACGAGAGGCTCTCGGCGGGGAAGCCGGGAGCCGGGGAAAACGCCCCGCGCCCGGAGGATGTGGCCGGCGAACCGCAGGGGGATTGAAGGGCCTTGGAAGGGACCGCTTCCTTTGACCTCGCCCGCGAATTCCGGCGCCTGGTGGGCGACGCTGGCCACCACAGCATACACGACCTCAACCAGTTGGAAGATAATACCAAGCTGAGGCTCTATTCCCTCCTGGTCCCCGCCAAGATATACGACCTCCTGGGGATCGACCGGGAAACCTTCAGCAACTCCGACGGCGAGCGGGTGGTGGAGGTGAAAGCCCCGCCCCGGGAAACCTTCGCCATCATAGAGGTGCGGGAGCACCCCGGCGACCAGGACTGCGTATTTTTCCTGGAGATCGAGGATACCGCCTTCTTCAAGATCGACATCAATTTCCTCATCGTCAACGATCCCCGCAGCCCGCGCTTCAACACCGACGTGGACGAGGCGGGGCGGCGCACCAAGTTCGCCACCGTGCGCCGCAACATTCCCGAGGAGGTGCGGGCCATGGAGGCCGGGCTGGCCCCCGGCCAGGTGCGGCGCGGGCTGCGCGTCTTCAAGGATTTCGTGCCCCTGGCGCGCGACTTCGTGGCGGCCATGGGGCAGGACATGGTCGTAGCCGAGCCACTGGCCTACAACAACGCCATCATCTTCGAGAGCTACGGGTTCAATTACATCCGGGGGCGGCGCAAGATGGAGGAGATCCACGCCGGCTTCCAGCCCGGGGGCGAGCTGCACGCGAGGCTGGACGGGAGCACCCCCTTCCGCCTGCCGGGCATGGAGAAGACGGTGCGAGGCCGCGCCTGGGCCATCCACGACGGCATACTGGGGGAACCCTGGCGCGGCATCGAGATGTACCGCGCCAGGGAACCCGCGAACGTCTGCACCTTCCCCGGCTGGGTGTACTGACCGCCCCTTTCCGTCCCTTTCCCATCCGCACGGGCGGCGCGCCGTCGGGAGAAGTCGCGCCGCCTCCCTTGCCAGCGCGGCGGGAATGGGATAACTTTACTTTAAGTATACATTTTTGGCCGGCGGCACCCGCGCCCGTGTCCCGCGAAGGCGGTGAGCGGCGGCGGGGGGCTTGCAAAACTACTCGCAAGGGTTGAATAATGGCTGCGGTGAGCGACGGCTGCGGCGATATTGTAAAATCGACGGGTGGCGAATGCGGCTCGAGAAGGTGCGCTATCCGGCAAGCGCGTGATTTCCCTTCGGCAAAGCCGCTTTCGGCTCCGGAAAATGTCCCTGGGAACTCGATACGGTATGCCGTCCCGGCGATACGCCTCCCCTCCCGCGGGCAGGACGGGAGGAGCGGGCTCGCGGGCGCGACCCCGGCTGCCGCGCGTGGGTAAGGGAACGGAACGGCGGGGAAGCGGCCGGCTGCGGACGGCGAAGGAGGGGGTGACGATCTCGCAACTCGCATGCTCTGGTAAAACGGCTTAAGCACCGTAAGGCGATCCACCGCAACGCATGTATGCCAGGAGGAAGGGGGAAAAGATGAACGAGGACCTGGAGAAGATCAGGGAAGCGAAGAAGGCCTGGGAGGAAGGTCCCCTGGCCAAGACCATCAAGAAATTTCCCTACTGCACGCCGGAGAGCAGCCGCTTCTATTCTCCCCTCGACGTGGAGGACTTCGATTTCCTGGAGAAGGTGGGCTTTCCCGGCACCTATCCCTTCACCGCCGGGACCTTCGCCGTGGAGCCCCTGGCGGGGCTCGCCCGTTTCGCCCACATGGCCGGCAGCGGGGAAGGCACGGGCCAGATCCCGGGAGCGGGACCGACGCGGGCCGCCATCTACTCCGGGTACGGGACCCCGGAGGACACCCGCGACTACTACAAGGGGCTGCTCGAGCGGGGAGGGCGCGGCGGGCCCAACCTCGCCTTCGACCTCCCCACGCAATGCGGGTACGACTCGGACGACCCCTTGGTCGAGGGCGAGGTGGGCAAGGTGGGGGTTTGCGTGGACAGCCTGGCCGACTTCGAGATCATCTACGAACCCTACCAGGGGGACCTGAACCTGGACCGCATAGCCTCCAACTTCACCATCAACGCGCCCGCCAACGTCATCATCGCCATGTACGCCGCCCTCGCCGAGAAGAGGGGCGTCCCGCTGGAGAAGCTGCGGGCCACCCCCCAGAACGACATCCTCAAGGAGTACGTGGCCAGGGGCACCTACATCTTCCCCCCCAAGCCCGCCCTGCGCATGTTCCGCGACAGCCTGCTCTTCATATGCAAGAACATGCCCAACGTGAACATCACCAGCATCGGCGGCTACCACATCCGTGAGGCCGGCGCCACGCGCGAGCAGGACCTGGCCTTCTCCATGGCCATCGCCATCGCCTACCTGCAGGTGGGCGTCGACGCGGGCCTGCACGTGGACGAGTTCGCCCCCCGCTTCACCTTCAACGCCTTCGGGGGGAGCATGGAGATACTCAAGGAGATCGCTTTCCAGCGTGCGGCGCGCCGCATGTACGCCCGCATACTCAAGGAGCGGTTCGGGGCCAAGGACGACCGCAGCATGCGCATACGCCAGGTGCTGGGCGCCCACATCGGCCCCTCCTCCACCACCCTGCAGCGGCCCCTGAACAACCTCACCCGCGCGGTGCTCGGCGCCGTGGCCAGCGTCATGTCCGGCGGCAGGCCGCTACCCTTCCCCCCCTATGACGAGCCCCTGGGGCTGGGGTGGAGCCTGGAGGCGATGCAACTGGCGACCGACGCCGGCAGGATCATCACCTGCGAGGCCAAGCTGCTCGAGTACACGGACCCCTTCGCCGGCTCCTACTGCATGGAAGCCATGACCGACGAGATCGAGAACGCCGCCTGGGAGGAACTGGAAAAGATCGAAAAGATGGGCGGGGCCGTGGCCGCCATCGAAAACGGGTACATGCAGCGAGAGGTTTCCCGCAGCGCCTACGAGCGGCAGCGGGCCATGGAAACCTGCCAGCGGCTGGTGGTGGGCGTGAACTGCTTCACGGGAGAGGACGAGCTGGAGGTGACCACCAACCGCCTGGTGCCAAATCCCTACGACCCGGTCAAGAGGGAACAGGCCGAGGAGAGGCAGAGGGAGCGCCTAGCCGAGATCAAGAAGAGCCGCGACAACAAGGAAGTGGCCCGCCTCCTCAACGAGCTGAAGGACCTGGCCGCCAAGGAGGAGGAGAACCTCATCCCTCACCTCATCGAGTGCGTCAAGGCCTACGCGACCGAGGGCGAGATCTGCAACGTCCTGCGCGAGGTGTTCGGGGAATTCCAGGCCGTCTCCCCCTTCTGAGCGAGGATCGCGCCGGCCATGGAGGAAGAAAGCTTTTTCCGATATCCCCTGCGGCCCCCGGGCAACGGCCGCGAGGAGTCCCGGGAGCCCTTGGTGGAGATGGTGCGCGCGCAGCTGCGCAACCTCCTGGATATCGCGCGCCTGCTGGAGGAGGGGCGCGAGGTGGAGGTGGACGGCTTCCGCTTCCTGGGACCGGAACGCGGCCGACACGGACTGGAAGGCGGGCGCGGCTCCCGGCCGCCCGCCCCCGGCGTCCCCCCCTCCCCCGGCGGCACCATGGAAAACATGGCCAACGCCGCGCTTTACGAGCCGCGCATCACCTTCATAGCCCGCCAGCTCGAGAGCCTTCTCTCCGTGGTGCAGCTGGAGAGCGGGGGCAAGCCGGTGGAGGTGGACGCCTTCCGCCTGCGCCGCCCCAGCGACTGGGCGGACGCGCCGGTGGAAGGCCCCGCCGACATCATCAACCACGCCGCCACCCGCTGCCAGTGCGACTGCATCTTCTGCTACAACAAGGGCTCCCTACCCTCCCTGGAGCAACCCGGGCGCGACCCGGACTTTGAATGGAAATACCTGGAAGAGCAGTTGAGACATTACAGCCCGCTTGCGCAACGGGGCCTCTTCCCCCGCTTCGGAAGCCCGCGCGACCTCCTGGCCCACCCGCACGCCCTCGCGCTGCTGCGCGCGCTGCGGGAGAAGAGCGACCGGCCCCTGCGCTTCGCCACCAACGGAAACAAGCTGACCCCCGCCGTCATCTCCGCCTTGGCGGAGCTGGCCCCCCTTTCCCTGGACCTCTCCCTGAACAGCTCCTCGCCCGAAAGGCGCTCGTACCTCATGAGGGACCGGCGCCCGGAGACGGCTATCCGCTCCCTGCCGCTTCTGGTGGCGGCGGGCATCCCCTACGCGGTGACCATCGTCGCCTGGCCGCAACCGTCCCTGCAGGAGATGCTCTACGACCTGGAGGAGACGTGCCGCTACGCGGCGCAGAACCGCGCCCGCCTGGTACAGGTCAACCTTCCCGGGTACTCGCGCTTCTTCTCCCCCCAACCCCTCTTCGACAGCGAGCTGGTATGGGAGAGGGCGGTGCACCGCGTGCAGGAGCTGCGTCGCGAGCTCCCCTGCCCCATCGTGGTCAGCCCCTCCATGTACGAGGAGAACCTCACCCGCTCCCGCAAGAACCTGCCCGAGGTCACCGGGGTGGTGCCCGGTTCCCCCGCCGCCCGCGGCGGGCTGCGCGCGGGGGACGTCATCCTGGAGATGAACGGCATCAAGGTGAAGAACCGGCCGCAGGCGCGCGACCTCCTGACCCTTTTCCAGCAAAGCGGCCAGGAGGAAGTGCTCGTGACCGTGAGGAGGAACGGCGAAACCGCGAGGCTCGGTGTGCGCGCCGGGGATTTCTCCTATCCCTACGACCCGCAAACCGGCAGCCACCTGGGGGTGGTCTTCATGGGCATGGGCCTGAGGAGCGCCTACCTGGAGGTCCTGCGGGAGATCATCAACTCCAGCGGGGCGCGCTCCGTGCTCTTCCTCACCTCCCGCCTGGTGCGCCCCACCCTCGAACAGCTCCTCGCGGAGCATCCCCTCGGGCTACCCGGCGACGTGGAGTTCCGGCTGAGCGTGCCGGAGAACCGCTTCTTCGGCGGCAACATAATCCTGGGCGACCTTTTGGTGGTGCAGGACTTCATCGACCACTTGCGCGAGTACGCGGCGGGAGGTCGGCCCCGCCCCGACCTCGCCGTCATCCCCTCCACCCCCTTCCAGCTCAGCCGCTGGGGAAGGGACCTGACCGGGCGCCCGTACCTGGACATCGCACGCGAAACGGGCATGAGCGTGAAGCTGCTGGAGTGCCGGCCTATATGGGAATAAACGGGAGGGAACCGCCGCGATGCAATGCGACCGCAAAAGGGGAAAGGGTAAAATAGGAAGGGCGAACGCGCAAGACGCGAGAGCGAGTAGAAACGAGCCGAGGAGGTAAGCATGAGCACGACGACGGGCAAGAAAGTCATCCGGGTCCTGGTGGCCAAGCCCGGCCTGGACGGTCACGACCAGGGGGCGAAGGTCATCGCCTATGGCCTCAAGGACGAGGGGTTCGAGGTCATCTACACCGGGCTGCGCCGCACCCCGGAGGAGATCGCCAACGCCGCCGTGGACGAGGACGTGGACGTCATCGGGCTCTCCATCCTCTCCGGCGCCCACCTGAGCATCGTACGCCGCCTCATGGCCCTGCTCAAGGAGAAGGGCGTCGCCGAGAAGATGGTGCTGGTGGGGGGCATAATCCCCGCGGAAGACATACCCAAGCTCAAGGAGATGGGGGTGGCGGAGGTTTTCGTGTCCGGCACCTACATATCGCAGGTGGCGGAGTTCATACGCTCGCGCGTGGGGGACTCTTAGTCGCGGAAGCCGAACGGGCCGCCCGACCCCGTCGGAGCGGCGGACGGCTGCCCGGCGCCTGTCCCGTGCTCGCCTCGCCCCTATGGCATGAAAAGCGCATGAAAACCCGGACCCCGCGCGGGGCCCGGGTTTTTCCCCGCCTCGAAGCGCCTCAGGCCTGGTAAGCCCGCATGAGGCGGTTCACGTCGTCCAGGTCCTCCATCCCCCGCAGTATCCCCAGGGTGTCCTCCGCGACCTGGTAGCTGATGACGTTCCCCACGCACTCGCGGTACTTGTCGAATATCTGGTCGTCGCTCATGGGGTTTCCCGGCTCGCCCAGCGGCCTCTCCGTTTTTCCCTCCGCCTTTTTCCCGCCCTTCAGGTGGACGACCACCTCGGAAGCGAAGGGGCTGGTTATCTCGCCTTCCAGGTCGTTCCATTCGAAGCGGCTGATGGCCTCCACCATGGTCGGGGAGGTGACCACCTCGTCGCGGAACTGCCCTATGCCGACCTTCCCCTCCAAAAGGGCGGCGGACACGCAGAACTCCAGGCTGAACTTCCCCTCCGTGCCCGTCTTGGGCTCGTGGTACATGAGCACCCCGCGCAGCCAGGCGGGAACCCGGCATTCCAGCTTCTCGATCTGCGCCACGTCGATATCTCCCAGCTTCTTCCATTCCTCCCTCGCCAGCAATGCCGCGTCTATGGCTCCCTGGGGCCCCCGGCAGCACGGGTACGGCTTGTAGGAAAGCCCGGGGTCGAGCAGCTCGTAGGGTTCGCCCAGGGTCCTCGCCAGCTCCTCCGCCCGCTCCGTGTCGCAGGAGAAGGCGCGGGCAAACCCGTTCTCCCCGAAGAGGACGTCCGGGTTGGAGGTGAAGCCGCGGCTGGCCAGCTGGGCGGCCATGACCCCGTTCATGGCCGCCACCCCCGCGTGGAGCGGCTTGGTCATGGTGCCGAAGTTGGCGCGCAGGCCGTTGGAGAGCGAGCACGCGATCCCCAGCGCGTACGCCATCTGCTCCTCGTCCAGCCCCAGGAGTTTGCCGCAGGAAGCCGCCGCTCCCAGGGCGCCCAGCGTGCTGGTCTGGTGCCACCCCAGCATGTAGGCGTTCCCCCCCAGGGTCGACCCCACCTTGGCCGCCACCTCCAGGCCCGCCACGTAGGCCACCAGGCAGTCCTTGCCCGACGAGGAGAGGACCTCCCCCAGGGCCACGATGGCCGGCACCAGCGCCACGGAGGGATGCCCCATCATGCGGAAGCTGACGTCGTCGTAATCGAGGGCGTGCGCGGCGGTGCCGTTGGCCAGGGCCGCCCAGGCGGGCGAGCTCCGCCGGAACTCGTAGAAAAGCGTCGCCTCCTCCTTGCAGGCCATGGAATCCACCCATTCCGCGGCGATGCGGGAGCAGTCGTCCTCCAGCCCGGCGACGGTGACCCCAAGGCAATCGATGACGGGCAGCTTGGCCGCCTCGATCACCTCACCGGGAATCTTGTCGTAGCTCAGCCCGCATACGTACTTGGCCACTTCCATCAACTCGTTCATGAAAACCCCCTCCTTACCGTTCCAAGCGGTGGTATTCACCTCGCAGCCGATGAACGATCGAACCGCCCTTTCCCGTCCCGCAAACGCCGGATGCGAAAGTCGCGGCGATGCCCGAAACCAGTAGATGATAGCCGCTCTTGTCCCCTCGTCCGCGACGTTGAGCCGCCGCGAAATGCGCCGCGACAGCCAGAAGCATGTCGATATTAACAAAGAGTTTACTTGCTGTAAAGTGGCGCCGCCATCCGCTTTTTCCCGCCGGCTGCGCCGCCCCTGCCTCACAAAGTTTACCACCCTCCATTATTTAAACACAAGTGAACGATATTACTTTACAAAAAGTGAACGATATTTCATAATGCTTGGCGTGGGCTGCTCGATGCGTGTCACGGAATAGATATGGGCGCGCTGTTCACGGCAGGGAAAGAGCTTTCTCCGGCAACCATCACGGCAACCATCACGGCAATCATCACGGCGGGCAGGCGAGTCGCCTCCGTTCGCCGCCCATGTCGCGCAGGGCAACGCCCTTGGAAACTCGTTTCGCGAAGGGAAAAAGGGGAGGGAGAAAAATGAACGTGGGGAACTGGGCAAGCAAGCGGGCGCGCTTTCCGCTCACCGCGGAAAAGACGGCATTCGTCAGCGGGGATAGGAGCTTGACCTACGGGGAGTTCGACCTGCGCGTCAACCGCGTGGCCAACGGACTGCTCGCGGCGGGGCTGAAAAAAGGCGACCGCGTGGCCGGCCTCTTCTTCAACTGCATCGAGTTCATGGAGGTTTACTTCGCCTGCGCCAAGGCCGGCTTCATCTTCATCCCCCTCAACTTCCGCTTCACCGCGGCCGAGCTCGCCGACATCTTCTCCGACACCAACCCCGGGGGTTTCTTCTTCCACCCGGAGTTCGCCGGGACAGCGGCTGGCCTCCTGGAGGAGTACCGGGAACCCATCAAGGTGCTGGCCACTGCCGGTGAGCCGGTCCCCGATTTCGCCGTACCCTATGAGGAATGGGTGTCCCCTCACGGCGAGGAGGAGCCGGATGTCCCCGAGCCGCCGGACATGGAAGATCCCCAGCTCATCATGTACACCTCGGGGACCACGGGGAGGGCCAAGGGCGCGGTGCTCCCCCACCGCAAGACCTTCTGGAACACCTTCAACGACGCTCTGGAGCTGCTCTTCGACATAGACGCCGTATCCCTGGTCTCCATCCCCCTCTTCCACTCCGGGGGGCTGAACATCATCACCATGCCCACCTTCTACATAGGAGGTACCATTATCTTCCAGAAGTTCTGGAACCCGGGGGAAGCCCTGCAGATCATCAACGACCGCCGCGTTACCCACTTCGGGGCCGTGCCCACCATGCTCCAGATGATGCTCGACGTCCCCGATTTCGACAAGTACGACCTGAGCTCCCTCAAGGGGGTGGGCATAGGGGGCGCCCCCGCCCCCAGGGAACTCCTGGACCGCATCATAGAGCAGATGAAGGTACCCCTCCTCATCCAGGTCTTCGGTTGCACGGAAACCTCTATAGTGCTCTCCTGCTCCAACATGGAAAAAGTAGGCAGCGCGGGCATTCCCATGTTCCACGCCGAGGTCAAGGTGATCAAGGAAGACGGCACGGAGGTGGCGCCGGGATCGGGAGAGGTGGGAGAGATATGCTCGCGCGGCCCCTACGTCATGCTCGGCTACTGGAACATGCCCGAGGAGACGGCGGAGGCCCTGAAGGACGGCTGGTTCCACTACGGCGACCTGGCCACCGTGGACGAGGACGGCTACAT
>CAKZMC010000036.1 GCA_937128055.1 uncultured Actinomycetes bacterium
CTCGTCCAGCATGCGGCCCCTTTCCTTCTTCGTGGCCTTCCCGTACCTCTTGGCCACCTCTTGGGCGATTCTCTTCCTCGTCTTCATGTCCAACCTCATTGGCCGCCTCCCCCGGATGTTTCTGGCACCCAGGGGAACGTTAGCACCTTCTATCTTCTCGAGTAGATTTCGATTTTGAGGCAACGAATCTTTTTGGAGCACTTTTTTATGAGTCGATTCGGAGGTTTGACTACGGGAATAGCGAGGTCTAATATTTTATCCGTGTCCTCGAAGGGCACGCAAGGAAGGCGGGGAACGATCGGCGGGACCCCGCGAAGGGGTTTGCGCCTTTCTATGCGAGGTTCCCGCAGAGAATGACGAGCCGTATGAAGGAGGGAAGGAAATAATGCTCGCGCTTTTCCAGAGCTTCGGTCTTCCCGAGCTGGGCGTGATTCTCCTCATCGCCCTGATCATCTTCGGGCCGGCACAGCTCCCCAAGATAGGGCGCTCCGTGGGCAAGGCCATCCGGGAGTTCCGGGCCTCGAGCCAGGAGGTCTCCAAGGCCATCCAGGAGGGCATCGAGGGTTCGGACGAGGAGGAGGAAGCTCCCAAGAAGAAGAAGGCCGCGGAGGAAGAGGACTGAACCGCACGGATCTCCGCCACGGAAACCGCCGGACATTCCCCTTGAGCGAAGCGAACAGACCCGCGGAGGTTTTTTGGCCGACCAGAAGATGACCTTCATCGAGCACCTCGAGGAGCTCAGGCGGCGCATCATCGTCATGTTCCTGGCCCTGCTGGTGGCCGTCTGCGTGGGGTACGTCTTCTCGTGGGAGATCCTCGACTTCCTCAAGGAGCCGGCGGTCAAGGCCGACATCCCGCTCGACCTTTACTACCAGACGGTGCTGGAGCCCTTCATGGTGCGCTTCAAGATCGCCATGTACGCGGCCCTGGTCATCGCCCTGCCGGTCATCATCTACGAGATACTGGCCTATATCGCCCCCGCTCTGCGCAAACGGGAGAAGCGCTTCATGTACGGCGCGCTTTTCTTCATCATCGCCTTCTTCCTGGCGGGCGCGGCCTTCTGCTATTTCTACATCCTTCCCGTGGGCCTCAACTGGCTGGTGGGGCAGGCGCAGGGAAGGATCAGCCCCGTGCTCATGGCGGGGGATTACGTGGGCCTGGTGTCCCTGCTGATGGTGGCCCTGGGGCTCACCTTCGAGACCCCCCTGATTATCTGGCTGGTGGTGAGGCTGGGCGTCGTTACCCCCCAGCGGCTGCACCGCAACTGGCGCTACGCGGTGATCCTTATCATGGCCTTCGCAGCCCTCATCACCCCTGACTGGAACCCCATCACCATGATGCTGGTGGCCGCCCCCATGTTCCTCCTCTACGAGGGGAGCATCCTCTTCGCCATGCTGGGAAAGAGGGGCGCGCAGCGGAGGAGGGAGGCGCTGGAAGCGGAGTTGGGCGACTGAGGAAGCGGTGGCGGCGCACGCTATCCTGTGGTATGTTTTGGGACGCTGCGTTGGCGGGGGGTCAACTGCCCATGGGGGCACGCGCAGAGGCGTGGCGGCGGCGGAAAAAGGCGCGCCGAAGCTCGAGGGTTGAGCGCGGCGGGTGCGGGCAAGGAGGTAGGTCGCCATAGGCGAGTTCGCACTTAAGCAGCGCAGGATAAGCAAGAGCCTGGTGAACCGCCGGGCGCGGGAGTATGTGGAAAAAAATCCCAGGTTGAAGGGGGTCGTCGCTCTCTACCGCGGGGTTTTTTCCGTGCAGAGAAAGCTCTCGCAACGCATACCGGACCGCCTCCCCCATATCGAGGGAGCCCAGATATCCTACCGCCTGGAGGAGGGGCGCCTTCTCCTCGAGGCGAGGGAGATGGAGGTGGACCTCGCCCTTTTAAGGGAGATCATGGAGGAGGTCGCCGCGGTGTTGCGCCGGAAGGGCGAGGACCCCGTGGAGGGCATGGAGGATTTCCTCCGCGGCGTGGAGGATGTCGAACTGCGCGGGCTGGTGGAGTCTTTCCTGGAGAACGACGAGGAAAGGATATCCGCCATCATGGCGGGGAAGGCGCTGGAGCCGCCGCTGCTCTACCTCCTGCTCCACGTCTCGCTGGCTCCCTTTTACTGGAAGGCGGCGAAGTCCCTGGCGCGCAGGGCGGACCTGGACCAGGTGGCCAAGGGGAGGTGCCCCGTGTGCGGCGACCTCCCCATCATGGGTTTCCTGCGCTCCGAGGACGGGCTGCGGGTGCTGGAATGCTCCCGCTGCGGCACGCGATGGGGGTTTCCCCGCATGATGTGCCCCTTCTGCATGACCACCGAGCAGGAGAAACTGAGCTACATCTACGCCGAGGAAGACCCGGGACACCGCGTATACCTGTGCGACAGGTGCGGCAAGTACATCAAGGTCACCGTCTCCTTCCCCGGCAAGGAGGAGGAGCTGGTCATCCCCCTCGAGGACCTGGCCACCGCACACCTGGACCTGGCGGCGGAGGAGAAGGGGTACCGGAGGGGTTGCCGCACCGTGTTCGCGTAAAAGCGGGAGCGCTCAAACGGGACGCCGCCGCGCCGGTGAGCCGCCGCCGCGTGCGGCTGCCGGACGATGCGGCGAGGCTTTGAAGAGCACAGTCCGAAAGGTCCTTAGGTGCGTCGCGGAAACCGTCGGTGCTGTTGCGCAACGTCGGATAAGGATAGTATAATTGCGCCGATTTGGACATGTGGAGTGGAAGCCGCGATTTCCCGGACCTTGAAAAATGTGCGAGCAAGAAAACCCTTCCCGAGAGGGATTATCCATCATAGATGATATGCCATGCAAGATATATGGTTCGGTAACTGCAGGAATCGACCTAGGAAAGTGGGGGGGAGAGTATGGAACTTTCGCGGAGAAGTTTCCTGAAGCTGTCGGGCGCCGGCGCAGGCGTCGTAGCCCTCTCGCAACTCGGGTTCCCCGCCCCTGCCTTCGCCGCCGGCGAAGAGCTGCGCATCCGCGAGGCGAAGGAAACCACCACGGTATGTCCCTACTGCTCCGTGGGGTGTTCCGCCATCGTGAGCGTGCAGGACGGTAAGGTGGTGGGCCTGGAAGGGCTTCCCGACAGTCCTATCAACCGCGCCAGCCTCTGCTCCAAGGGCCAGTCCATCTACCAGGTGGCCAACAACGACCGCAGGCTCGGCAAGGTGCTTTACCGCGCCCCCGGGGCCACGGACTGGGAGGAGAAAAGCTGGGAGGATGCCATCCCGGCCATCGCCCGCCTCATCAAGGACACCCGGGACGCCACCTTCGTGGAGACGGAGGAGGTGGACGGGGCCAAGGTGACGGTAAACCGTTGCGAGGGCATCGCGCAGCTGGGAGGGGCCGCTCTTGACAACGAGGAGTGCTACCTGGCCTCCAAGTTCGCCCGCGGCATCGGCCTGGTGTATATCGAACACCAGGCCCGCATATGACACTCCGCCACAGTCGCCGGTCTCGGCGGCACGTATGGCCGGGGTGCCATGACCAACCACTACGTGGACCTCAAGAACGCGGACGTGGTGATGATCTGCGGCGCCAATCCCTCTGAGAACCATCCCGTTTCCTGGAAGTGGCTGGAGAGGGGCAGGGAGGAGCGCGACGCGAAGATCATCGTGGTGGACCCCAGGTTCACCCGCTCCGCTGCCCGCGCCGACCTCTTCTCTTTCATCCGACCGGGCACGGACATCGCCTTCTTCAACGCCCTCATCAAGTACGCCATCGACAAGAACTACGTCAACTGGGAGTACGTCCAGAACTACACCAACGCGCCCATCCTGGTTAACCCCGAGTACAAGGGCCCCGCGGAGCTGGACGGTTACTTCAGCGGCTACGACAAGGAGAAGAGGAAGTACGACACCAAGACATGGACCTACCAGACTGACCCTGCCACGGGTGAGCCCAAGCGCGTGCAGCTCATCCCCATCGCCGAGGATCCCACGTTCCCGGGCAGGGGAGTACCCGTCGGGCCTGTCGACGCCAACGGCAACTACGTCCCCAACCCGGACGAAGCCATCGCCGGCACGGTGTGGGCCAAGCTCAAGGAGCACGTGGCCCGCTACACCTACGAGGGCGAGGACAGCGTGGTGGCCAAGGTCTGCGGCATGGACCCCGCCAAGTTCAAGGAGATAGCCGAGTGCTACGTGGGCATCACCCACAAGCGCGATAAGGTGGGCAACCTCATGTACGCCATGGGGCTCACCCAGTTCACCTTCGGTACGGAGAAGATACGCGCCTTCGCCATACTCCAGGCCATCCTGGGGAACACCGGGCTTCCGGGAGGGGGCATCAACGCACTGCGCGGAGAGGGCAACGTGCAGGGGTCCACGGACTTCGGGCTGCTCTCCCACATCCTTACCGGGTACATGGCGGTCCCCAACTCCACCGACCACCCGGACCGCGCCAAGTACCTGGAAAAGACCACCCCCAAGGTGGGCATCTGGAGCTGGCAGCCCCGCTTCTTCAACAGCTACCTCATGGCCTTCTACGGCCCCTACGCCAAGCAGAACGGGCTGGACAAGGCCTATGAGCTCCATCCCAAGGTGAAGAAGGGCAAGAACTACACCCACATCAGCCTCTTCGAGGACATGTACGCAGGCATCATCAAGGGCCTCATCGTGTGGGGGCAGAACCCGGCGGTGGCGGGGCCCAACAGCAACCTAGAATGCGCTGCCATGGACAAGCTGGAGTGGATGGTGGCCTCCGACCTCTGGGAGACGGAGACCATGAACTTCTGGCGCCGCCCCGGGGCAGAGCCCAAGGATATCCAGACCGAGGTCTGGGTGCTGCCCGCCGCATCCTCGGTGGAGAAGAGCGGCTCCATCTCCAACTCCGGGCGCATGGCGCAGTACCGCTGGAAGGCGGTGGAGCCCATCGGGGACGCCAAGTCGGACGCCTTCATGATCCACCAGGTCATGAAGGCGGTGAAGGAACTCTACAAGGCCGAGGGAGGCAAGGGCAAGGAGAGCATCACCGAACTCTTCTGGGCCTACGACGAGGACGAGCACGGCGAACCCAACCTGGACCAGATCCAGATGGAGATCGGCGGCTTCACCTGGCCGGACGGCGAGTTCTCATGGGAGGCGGCCTTCAAGAAACCCGTCTACGGCTTCGCCAACCTCAAGGACGACGGCTCCACGGCCAGCGGGACCTGGATCTACTGCGGACAGTGGGCGAGCGACACCGACGTGGAGACGGCGGCCAAGATCCTGGGCATAGAAGGCCAGCTCCCCAAGGGAGAGGACGGCAAGACCAAGATCCCTAGGGACAAGCAGGCCACGGCGTGGAACGGCATCCCCTTCAACAAGGCCCAGTGGCATTTCCAGAAGACCCCGGTGTACTGGCTGGGCAAGGACGGGGTGACCATCTACACGGAGAACCCGCCCGCCGACGCCAGGATGATCGACCTGGGGACCACGCCGAACTGGTCCTGGGCTTGGCCGCTCAACCGGAGGATCATCTACAACCGCAACTCGGTTGACTGGTCGGGAAAGCCTTTCGCACCGGACAAGGCCCTCTTCACCTTCAAGGACGACGACACACTGGGGATGAAGAACGACGTGCCCGACTTCTACACGCAGGCCAGCACCGACCCCGCCTTCCCCGCGGATCTCAAGGCGAAGGGAGCCACCATGCGCACCCGCTCCGGCTCCTCCTCCTTCTTCATGAACAAGGAGCAGGGGGCCCTGGTGGCGCGCCTATTCTCCAACTCCCTGGTGGAGGGGCCCTTCCCCGAGCACTACGAGCCCCGTGAGAGCCCGGTGCGCAACATGCTCTCCAGCGTGCAGAACAACCCCGCCATCGTCCTGGAATGGACTTCGGCCAAGAACGAGCCAGACAGGTGGGGATTCGCCGAGGTGGGGGACGAGAATTTCCCCTACGTATGCAGCACCTACCGGGTAACCGAGCACTGGCAGGCGGGCCAGATGACCCGCAACAACTCCTGGCTGTGCGAGGCCATGCCGGAGCATTTCATCGAGATCTCCAAGGAGCTCGCCGACGAGCTGGGCATCGAGAGCGGCGACCTGGTGGAGGTGGAGAGCAAGCGCGGCAAGGTCCAGGGCGTGGCCGTGGTGACCGTGCGCCTGAAGCCCCTGGAGATCGGGGACAACGGCAGCATGAAAAAGGTCCACGTCGTCGGCATGACCTGGCATTATGGTTTCATCGGCCTCGCCACCGGCGGGCCGGAGCGTAACGGCATATCCAAGAAGAACTACGCCGCTAACCAGATCACGCCGCACGTTGGAGACCCCAACACCACCATCCCCGAATACAAGGCATTCCTTGTCAACCTAAGGAAGGTGAAGTAAGATGGCTACCCCGACAGACATGGCTATCCTCTTCGACGCCAGCAAGTGCACGGGATGCCGGGCCTGCCAGGTGGCCTGCAAGAACTGGAACCAGCGGGAATACACGGAGACCCACTGCGACGGCACCTATGAGAATCCCCTCCAGTTGACGTCCCAGGCATGGATGCGCATCCTCTTCAACGAACCGGAGGAGCGTCCGAAGAGCGACGACGAGCTCTATTGGTACTTCACCAAGTACCAGTGCATGCACTGCAGCGACGCCACCTGTGTCAAGGTGTGCCCCAGCGGGGCCACCAAGAAATACAAGGTGAGCGACGGGGACAGCGAGGCCTACGTAGTGAAGACCGATCCCAAGCAGTGCATCGGCTGCAACTACTGCGTGGCCACCTGCCCCTTCCAGGCATGCCGCTACGACGAGAAGGAGAAGGGCATCTTCCGCTGCGTCATGTGCCTGGACCGCATCAGCCAGGAGCCCGATGCGTTCCCCACCCCGGAGCAGGCCTCCCCGGACCTGGCGAAGAACGCCAAGGACCCCTACCCCATGCGCAACCGCCCGGCCTGCGTGCAGACCTGCACCACGGGTGCGCTGGATTTCGGCACCCGCGAGGAGATGCTGGCGAAGGCCAAGGAGCGGGTGGAGTTCCTCAAGTCCGAGCGGGGCAAGGAAAAGGCCCAGGTCTACGGCGAGAGCGAGCTGGACGGGCTGCATTACATCTACGTCCTCGAGGACGCCCCGGAGAAGTACGGCCTGCCGGAAAAGCCCACCGTTCCCGCCGGCGTGACCATCTGGGAGACCCTCATCAAGCCGGGCGCCCCCTGGGGCGGCCTGGCCCTGGTGGGCCTGGTGGCGGCCGCGGGCATCGGCTACGTGGTCAACAAGCGCAACGAAGGGTTGGAGCGCCAGGCGGCGGGAGGGGGTGAGTGAGATGGCGGAGCTCAAGACCTTCAAGGGAGGAATACACCCCCCCTACAACAAGGAACTGGCCTCGGGCAAGGCCATCAAGGAGGCCCCCGTTCCCAGGGAGGTGGTCATCCCCCTGCAGCAGCACATAGGCGCCCCCTGCGAGCCGCTGGTCTCCGAGGGCGACCGCGTGGAGCTGGGCCAGAAGATAGGCGAGGCGCAGGCCTTCGTCTCCGCCCCCGTGCACTCCTCGGTGGCGGGCACGGTGAAGGCCATCACGGAGGTGGCCAACTTCACCGGGGCCAAGGTGAAAAGCGTGGTCATAGAGGCCGACCCCTCCCAGCCGGAGTTCTCCAAGAAGCCCGGCAAGGACCTGGAAGCCCTCACGGCGGAGGAGATCCGGGAGATCGCCAAGGAGGCGGGGTTGGTGGGCATGGGAGGCGCCGCCTTCCCCACCCACGTGAAACTCTCACCGCCCGCCGATAAGCCCGTGGACACGGTGATCATAAACGCGTGCGAGTGCGAGCCCTTCCTCACCTGCGACCACCGGCTCATGCTGGAGAGGACCGACGACCTGGTGGCGGGCGCCCGCCTGCTCAAGGCGGCGGTGGGAGCCTCCAAGGTCATCTTCGGGGTGGAGGCCAACAAGATGGACGCGGCCGACGCCCTGCGCTCCCGCGCCTCCTCCTATCCCGACGTGGAGGTGGAAATACTGGAGGTCAAGTACCCGGAAGGGGCGGAGAAGATGCTCATCTTCGCCCTCACCGGAAGGAAGGTCCCCCCCGGGAAGCTGCCCAGCGAGGTGGGCTGCCTGGTGCAGAACGTGGGCACCGCCTTAGCCCTCTACGAGGCCGCCGCCTGGGGCAAGCCCCTCTACGAGCGGGTGCTCACCGTGACCGGCCCCGGCGTCCGGGAGCCCGCAAACCTCATGGCCCGCATCGGCACCCCCATCGCCACCTTGATCGAGGCCTGCGGCGGGTTCGTGGGCAACCCCGTGAAGCTCATCATGGGCGGCCCCATGACCGGCTGGGCGCAGCCCGACACCTCCGCCGCGGTGGTCAAGGGCACATCGGGAGTGGTGGTCCTCACCTCCGACGTGGTGGACCTGGGGGAGGAGGGAGAGTGCGTGCGCTGCGGCAAGTGCGTGGATGCATGCCCCATGTTCCTCTCTCCCAACTTCATCGTGCAGGCGGCGAAGCGGGGACAGTGGGACAAGGCGGAGATGTGGGGAGCCCTGGACTGCTTCGAGTGCGGGTGCTGCTCCTACGAGTGCCCGGCCTACATCCCCCACGTGGACTACGTGCGCAAGGCCAAGGCCGAAATAGCGGCCCTGAAGAAGAAGTAGAGGAGGCGATGGCATATGGCATTGGATAACCTGGTCGTCACGCCGCCCCCGCACCTCAAGAGCAAGGAGCAGACCGCCATCGCCATGCGGGACGTGCTCATAGCCCTGGCGCCCATCTCCATAGCGGCGCTGGTGGCCTTCACCTACAACGCCCTCTTCAACATGGCCGTCTGCGTGGGATCGGCCATGTTCTTCGAGTGGGCGGTGCGCAAGATGAGGAAGAAGAAAGTGACCCTCTCCGACGGGTCGGCCGCGGTGACGGGACTGCTGCTGGCTCTCCTGCTCCCGGCCAAGATACACTGGCTCAACATGATCATCGCCTCGTTCGTGGCCGTGGTCATCGCCAAGGAATTGCTGGGGGGACTGGGGCGCAACCTCTTCAACCCGGCCCTCTTCGGGTTCGTGTTCATCTGGATAGGCTCGGGATTCCTGGCCAGCTGGACGGGGCACCTGGGCTTTCTGCCCGGTGGTTTCGACGGCGTGCAGGCTGCCACCCCCCTGGCCTACCTGAAGCAAGGCCTGGAGGGACCGGTACCCTCTTACGCCGCCCTGCTCTTCGCCAACTACGGCGGGGCCATCAGCGAGGTGGGTTGCTTCTGGGTCCTCCTGGGAGGCGGCTACCTGCTCTACCGCAAGGTGATCAACTGGGTCATCCCGACGACCATCCTGGCCACGGTCTTCATCCTGGCCTACATCCTGGGGTCCGACGGACTCTACCAGATCCTCGCCGGCGGGGTGATGCTGGGGGCCTTCTTCATGGCCACCGACTGGGTGACCAGCCCCATCAACCGCTGGGGGCAGGTGGTGTTCGGCCTGATCATCGGGATACTCATCGTCCTTATCCGGGTATACGGGGCGCCCTCGGGAGCGGTGGCCTACTCCATCCTCATCGGGAACGCCTTCGTGCCCCTGCTGGACAAGGTGTTCAAGCCCAAGAGATTCGGCGAGGTTGTCGCGGCCTGAGAGGAAAACCGGGCGTACGTCAGGGGCCGGCTTTCAGACAGCCCCCTCTTTATAAGGTAAGGTCTTGGATTTTGATACCCTCCTGGGTATGCGCGCCACCGGCCTATGCCCCGATACGGATTATCGAAAAAGCCCGAGAGGCCTCCTCAAAGGATAGGAAACAGGGCTTCGCCCCGTCTTTGCTTATAATGATTTAAACCGGGTATAAACCTTTTGCCCGAGGAGAGCGTTATGGCTGAAAGCAGGATCGTTGCGGGGAACATAAGGAAGCTCGGCGGCAGGGAAACAGGCGCGGGAGAATCTGATGGCTAGCGAGACGGCCAGGGGACTCGGCGGGCTCAACGCGCGCTATACCGCGGAAGGCCTCACCGCCGACGAGGTCAGGGAGAGGGTAGAGAAAGGCCTCACCAACGAATTCCGGTTGAAGACCAGCCGCCCCCTGGCCCATATCATCAGGGCCAACGTCTTTAACCGCTTCAACGCCGTCCTGGGCGCCCTGGCGGTCATCGTTCTGGTCATGGACTCTCCCCGGGATGCCCTCTTCGGGATGGTGCTGGTCTTCAACACCCTCATAGGCATCGTGCAGGAATGGCGGGCCAAGAGGACCCTGGACCGGCTCTCCCTGCTCAGCGCCCCCCGCGCGGTGGTGGTGAGGGGCGGCGAGAAAATGGAGATACCCCGGGAGGCGATAGTCCTCGACGATTTGGTGGAACTGCGCCCAGGGGACCAGGTGCTGGTGGACGGCGAGGTCCTGGCCGGCGGCGGGCTGGAGGTGGACGAGTCACTGCTCACCGGCGAATCCGTCCCCGCCCTGAAGAACCCGGGGGACAGGCTGCTCTCGGGCAGCTTCGTGGTCAGCGGCACGGGGAGATTCCGTGCCACGGCGGTGGGGGAGGAGGCGTACGCGCAGAGGATCGCGGCCCAGGCGCGCCGCTTCACGGTGGTTTCCTCCGATCTCAGGCAGGCCATCAACACCGTGCTGCGCTACATCACCTGGATCATGATGCCGGTAGCCCTGGCCTTCATCGCCAGCCAGCTGCTCACCCACGGGACGTTCCGCGAGGCGGTCATCTCCACCGTCGCGGGGCTGGTAGGCATGGTTCCCGAGGGCCTGGTGCTGCTCACAAGCATCGTCTTCGCGGTGAGCGCCGTGACCCTCGCGAGGCGGAACGTGCTGGTGCAGGAACTCCCCGCCGTGGAGGGACTGGCCAGGGTGGACGTCATATGCCTGGACAAGACGGGGACGCTGACCGAGGGAAGCCTGGCCCTGCAGGGACTGCAATGCGTGCATGCCGCGGAGGAGGAGGTGCGCGAGGCGCTGGGGGCCTTCGCGGCTGCTTTCCCGGCGGGAAACGCCACCATCGCCGCCCTCTCCGAGGCCTTCCCTCCCCCCGCCGGCTGGGAGGTTTCCGAGCTGGTGCATTTCTCCTCCGCGCGCAAGTGGAGCGCGGCCGCCTTCCGCGACCGGGGCGGCCTGGTATTGGGGGCGCCGGAGCTGCTCCTGGGAGAAGAGGGCGGGGCGCGAGGGACCTTGCGGGAACGGGCGGAGGAGCTGGCCCGGGAGGGGATGCGGGTGCTCCTCTTCGCCCGCGCGGAGGAGGATCTCGCGCGGGTCGACCATGCGGGAGGCGACCCCGCGCCGCCGCCGCTCTCGCCCCTTGCCCTGGTCGTGCTCATGGAGAAGATACGGCCCGACGCTGCGGACACCCTCGCCTACTTCCGCGAGCAGGGGGTGGGGATAAGGGTTATCTCGGGAGACAACCCGCGGACGGTGGAAGCGGTGGCGGCGCGCGTGGGGGTGGAGGGGTCCGAAAGAGCGGTTGACGCGCGGGAGTTGCCGGATGAGGTCGAGGAACTGGCGCATATTATGGAAAAGATTACCGTTTACGGGCGTGTGGTCCCGGAGCAGAAGAGGGATATGGTGCACGCCCTCCAGTCGCGCGGGCACGTGGTGGCCATGACCGGGGACGGGGTCAACGACACCCTGGCCCTCAAGGACGCGGACATGGGGATCGCCATGGGGACGGGATCGCCGGCCACCAAGTCCGTGGCCCAGCTCGTCCTCCTGGACGGGAAGTTCTCCACCCTCCCGGGAGTGGTAGCCGAGGGGAGGCGGGTGATGGCCAACATGGAAAGGGTTGCCAACCTTTTCCTGACCAAGACGGTGTACGTGGCCCTGCTGGCCCTGGGGATCGCCCTCGTCGCCTGGCCCTTCCCCTTCCTGCCCCGCCATATCACCCTGGTGGGCTCGCTTACCATCGGCATCCCCGCCTTCATCCTCTCCTTCACCCCGAGCCGGCGGCGTTACCGTCCCGGCTTGCTGCGCCGCGTGCTCTATTTCTCGTTCCCGGCGGGCCTCATCGCCGCGGCGGCCACCTTCATGGCCAACGCCATGGCACGTTCCGGCGGGGTTCGCCTCGAGGAGTCGCGCACGGTGGCGGTCATCGTCCTCACCATCATGGGGCTGGCCGTGCTCGCGCACCTCTCCCGGCCCCTCTTTACCTGGAAAGGAGGGCTCACGGGGCTCATGGGGGGAGCTTTCGCCGGGGTCCTGCTCATACCCTGGTTCCGCGATTTCTTCCAGCTCTACCTCCCGCGGCCCATAATCCTCGTCCAGGCACTGGGCATCGCCGCCATCTTCGTGCTCCTGTTGAAGCTGGCCGTGCGTCATGTGGAGAGGCGGCTCTGTTATACTACCTCACATGAAAGGAGAAGGACCTCGCGTGGAGGAAAAAGACTTTCCGGATGACTCCGCGGATGAGGAACGCATCGGCCGCAAGAACCGCCGGGATACGCTGGTCGTGACCGCCGTGTTCCTGGCCCTGGTGGTCGCGGCCTTCCTGGGTGTCAAGCTCTTCAACCCGGGCTACTCCAGGGAGCCCTACCGCCGCGTGGAGTTCGTCCTCGACGATTACGTGACCATCACCGTCTACGGGAAGGACCAGTCACGGGTGGAGGAGGCGGTGGACGCCGCCTTCCGCGAGCTCTTCCGCATACAGGACATCGCCGACCGTTACCGGTCGGAGAGCGAGCTGGCCGGGGTCAACCGCGAGGCGGCCTCGGGCCCGGTAAGGGTCTCCGACGAATTATGGGAAATGTTGGAAACTGGCATGGAGATCTACCGCGCCAGCGGCGGTGCCTTCGATATCACCGTGGGTCCCCTGGTGGACCTCTGGGACGTGGTGGGCAGGGGAGAAAAGGGAGAGCCTCCCCCCAGCGAGGAGGAGATAGCGAGGGCGCGTGAGGCGGTGGGCGCGGACAAGCTGGAGCTCGACGCGGCAGCGCGCACGGTCCGTTTTGCCCACCCCGGCATGGTCATCGACGTGGGGGGGCTGGCCAAGGGGTACGCCCTGGACAGGGCCGCCGGGGTGCTGCGATCGCGCGGCATGACGTCGGGGTACGTGAGCATGATCAGCACCGATCTCACCATGGGCGAGAAGCCTTCTGCGGCCGGGGGCCCGCTGTGGAGGATAGCGGTGCTCGACCCGCGCGGGGAGGGTTACCTGGCCACCTTCCTGCTCACGGCGGAGTGCTACGTGAGCACCTCCGGCGATTACCAGCGATATTTCGAGTACCGTGGCGTCCGCTACCATCACATACTGGATCCCCGCACCGGCTACCCGGCACGGGGCGCCATCTCGGTCACCGTCGTGGGGGGGCGCGACGGGGCCTGGTCCGACGGCCTTTCCACCGCGGCGTTCGTCAAGGGTTACCCGGAGGGGCTGCAGTGGCTGCAGGCGGCGCAGGGGGTGGAGTGCCTGATGGTGGACGCTTCCGGCGTTGTTCACACCACGCCGGGGCTGCATTCGTTGCTGGAGGAACTGAAGGAGAGAGCCGGTTCCTGATCCCCGCGCGTGCGCCCTCCCTACTCGAGGATTTGCCGGTAGGAGGCCAGGGTTTCCTCCAGCTCGGGTTTCATTTCCTCGACGAGGTCGCTTAAGGCCGTTGTCGCGAGGCTCGCGGGGCGCCGGCGCAGCAGCACGTAGTGGAAGTCCCTCCTCAGCTCGCGTCCCTTCACTTTGAGGACCCGCAGCTTCTCCAGCCGCAAGTAGGGCTCCACGGCCCAGAGCGAGGAGAGGGAGATGCCCGCCCCTTCGGCGACCGCCTGGATTACCGCCATGGTGCTCCCCAGCACCACGCAGCCCAAGCCCGCCACATCCAGCCCGAGGTCGACCAGGATGCGCAACATGTGCGAGCGGGTACCCGACCCCTCCTCCCTGAAGATGAAGGTCTGGCCGGCGAGGTCCTCCGCTTCCAGGGTTTCCTTCTCGGCGAGGGGATGTTCTGCGGGGGCTATGAAGACCAGACGGTCGCTACAGAGGTTCCCGTAGACCAGCCTGTCGTCCTCCTCGCACAAGCCCACGCATCCCAGGTCGGCTTGCCCTCCGCGCACGCTCTCCAGCACCCTTTCCGAGTCGGCGACGGTGAGGCGGGGCTCCACCAGGGGGTGGCGCTCCCCGTAACGGGCGAGGATACGGGGCATGATGTACTCGCCGGGGATGTTGCTGGCGGCGATGATGAGGGGGCCGCTGGCCTCGCTGCGCTTCTCCTCCATCTCGCGCTCCAGCTCCTCCTCGGCCTTCAGGATGCGCTGGGCGTGCTTGCGCAGGGAGAGGCCCGTCTCCGTCAACTTGCAGCGCCCGGAGGAGCGGTCCACCAGCTTGCTCCCGAACTCCTTCTCCAGCGATTGCACGTGGAAGCTGACCGCGGGTTGCGTCAGGCCCAGGTTGCGGGCGGCGGTGGAGAAGCTCCCCGTGCGCGCCACCTCGAGGAAAATCCTCAGGCTCTTGGTGTTCATATGACCACACCCCCAAGCCAGAATCCCACTCCCAGGCCAGTCAGGGGCGCCGGGTCCCCGGTTGTCCCTGCGCGAAGGGGCAGGGGGGCCGGGGCTCCCTCTGCACCCTCGGCGTACGCTGGGCCAGGCAAGAAGAAATGGCGGAGATGCGTAAGAATCGAACTTACCCGGCGCCCGTTACGACGCCGCACCGGTTTTGAAGACCGGGCCGCCCACCAGGACGGATGCATCTCCACTCCCATATTATAGCCCCTTTCGCGCGGGGCTCCCCCGCTCACGCCGCGCGGCCGGGCAGCTCCGTGCGCGTTCCTCCCCCCGCCCGGCGCGCCACGAGGTATATTGGTATATTTTACCATATGAGCCAGAAGCCTTGCAGGGGCACGGCTCTCGCGCCCGGCCTTACGGACCTCCTTTGAAGGGAACCCGGAAGTCCCCCTCGCGCCGCGTGACCTTGCGGCGGTCGAAGTATTCAAGGAGGGGGATGGCGTACTTGCGGCTGGCTCCCAGCATCTCCCGCACGTCGGCCACCCCCAGCCTTCCCCGCTCGCCCAGGAAGGAGCGGATACGCTCCTCCGCCTCGGCCAGCCTTCCCGCTGCCAGGAAATATTCCGGGTTCACCTGCTCGATCTCTCCCTCCTCGAGGAGGATGGAGAGGAGGTCGCGCAGCTTGTTCCTCTCCACGCCCAGCCTTTCCATGAGCTCCTTGAAGAGCGGGGGCGAGAAACCCCCCTCCCTTATCCCTTTCAGAAGGTCCTCCTTCAGGGATGCTTCCTGCGCGGAGAGGGTCCTCCCCCTGCCCTTGATACGCACCCTGCCCGCCTCCGCCTCCAGCCTGCCCGCGCGAACCGCGTCCTTCAGCAGGGACTCGAAGACCTCCGCCTCCACGCCTCGCCCCAGCCTCTGCCGCAACGCCTCCTTCTCCACCCCCGCCTTGAGGGGGTTGGCGGCGTGGAGCTCTTCCGTGAGGCGCGCCATGCGCTCGTGGAGCTCTTGCAGCAGTTCGGGGGCGATGTATAGGGGACCGTTGTCGCCGGGCAGCTCCGTTAGCCTCTCCTCCTTCAGCAGCCCTTCGAGGGCCTCACGCAGAGGCGCCTCCTTGAGCTCCGACCGCTGCAGGAGCTCCGGGAAGGACATGGGAAGCCCCTTCTCCTCCACCGACAGGAGCACCAGGTCTCCGGGCTTTCCCCGTTCCCTCGTTTGCAGGGAGGCGAGGATGTCCCGGTTCTGGTGCCGGTGCTTGCGGGGGTGCGCGTCTATGATGCGTCCCCCTCCGATGGTGGTAACGGGGGAATAGCTGCGCAGTATGAAGCGGTCCCCGTAGCGCAGCAGACCCGTCTTCTCCAGGCGCAGTTGGACGTGGCAACTCTCCCCCGGCCGCAATTCCTCCCTGCCGCCCAGCAGCACCACCCGGGCCATGACCTCGCGGGTGCCGTGGTGGAAGCGCACGCGCGCGCGGTTCTTCAGGGACCGGGGGGCGTTCTCCAGGAGGTGCAGGACGGCGTCCGCCATGAGGGTCGGCTGCAGGAACCCCGGGGAAGCGACGACGTCTCCGCGCGCGATTTCCTCCTTGGATATACCGGGCAGGTTCATGGCCACCCTCTGGCCGGCGAGGGCCCTCTCCACTTCCTTTCCGTGCACCTGCACGTTGCGCACCCGCACCTTCCTCCCGTAGGGCTGGATGACCCCCTCCTCCCCGTCCGCCACGTTTCCCTCCCAGAGGGTGCCGGTGACCACCGTGCCTATCCCCTTGAGGGTGAAGACACGGTCCACGGGGAGGCGGAAAGGCCCTTCGCTCTCCCGTTCCCTCACCCTCTGCGAGGCCGCGAGCAGAGCCCGGCGCAGCTCGTCCAGGCCCTGGCCGGTGCGGCTGGAGGTCACCACCATCTCCGCGCCCTCCAGCGCCGTGCCGTCAAGGGCTGCGGCGACGTCCTCCTTGACCAGCGCGAGCATGTCCTCGTCCACCAGGTCCGCCTTGGTGACGGCCACCACCCCGTCACGGACTCCCAGGAGGTCGACGATGGCCAGGTGTTCCACCGTCTGGGGCATCACCCCGTCGTCGGCGGCGACCACCAGCAACACCAGGTCGAAGCCCGTGGCTCCCGCCAGCATGTTCTTCACGAAGTGCTCGTGGCCGGGCACGTCCACCACCCCGGCGGTGACGCCCGGGGCCAGCGCGAGCTCGGCGAAGCCCAGCTCGATGGAGATGCCCCGCTCCTTTTCTTCCTTGAGGCGGTCGGTGTCGGTGCCCGTCAACGCCTTGACGAGCTCCGTTTTCCCGTGGTCGATGTGGCCGGCGGTCCCGATGACGAAGTTCTTCATGCCCCCTGTTCCGTCTCCATCTCTCCCCCGGCGGCGCGGAAGGCCTCGACCACGAGGGGCACCTCGTCGTCGCTCACCGTGCGCATGTCGAGGATAAGGCGATTCTCCCGGATGCGCGCGATGACGGGCGGGTCCGCCCGGCGCAGGGACTCCTCGAGGGCGGGAACCTTGAGCGACTGGGAGGTCACCGCTACCACCCATGTGGGAATATCTTCCAGGGGAAGCGATCCCCCGCCCGCTCGGGAGACATCCTCCTGCACCTCCACCGCCAGGTGGGGGCAGGCGGAGGCGAGCTTTCCCGCCAGCCTGCGGGCGCGCTTGCGCAAAGTCTCCGCGTCGGCGGTGAGCATGGCCAGGGTGGGTATCTCGGAGAGGGCGCGCTCCGGGTCGAGGTACAGCAGCAGGGTGGCCTCCAGGGCAGCGATGGTGAGCTTGTCCACGCGCAGGGCCCGCGCCAGGGGATGGCGGGCCATGGCCTCCACCAGGTCCTTTTTGCCCAGCACTATGCCAGACTGCGGCCCGCCCAGCAGCTTGTCCCCGCTGAAGCAGACCAGGTCCGCCCCCTCTTTCAGGGAATCGGCGATAGTCGGTTCGGGGGACAGCCCGTGCCGGGTGAGGTCGACATACACTCCGCTGCCAAGATCCTCCAGGAAGATGAGCCCGTGCTCGTGGGCCAGGGAGACGAGATCGCTTGCGCTTACCTCGGCGGTGAAGCCCAAGATGCGGTAGTTGCTGGGGTGGGCGCGCAGTATCATGGCCGTCTCCTCGCCGATGGCCCGCCGGTAGTCCTCCAGGTAGGTCTTGTTGGTGGTGCCCACCTCGACCAGGCGGGCTCCGCTCTGGGCCATGACGTCCGGAAGGCGGAAAGAGCCCCCGATCTCGATGAGCTGTCCCCGGCTCACGATGACCTCCCGGTCCCTGGCGTGGGTGGTGAGGGCCAGGAGCACCGCCGCAGCGTTGTTGTTCACCACCAGGGCCGACTCCGCGCCGGTGAGCTCGCAGAGTATCTTTCGCAGGTGGTGCTGCCGGGAGCCGCGCGTCCCGTCCTCGAGGCGGAACTCGAGGTTGCTGTAGTGCGCGGCCGTGGCCTGCAGGGCCTCGATGGCCGGCCGGGAGAGCGGGGACCTTCCCAGGTTGGTGTGTATGACCACTCCCGTGGCATTGACCACCCGCCGCAGGCCGGGGCGGATCCTCTTTTCCACTTCCTTCTCCACCAGGGAGACCAACTCCTCCGTATCTGTGGTAATATTTTCCAAAGAAAGCTCGTCCCTGGCGGCCAGAATGGCCTCCCGCACTCCTTCCAGCACGGCGCGCGAGGCCTCCGCGATCAGCTCCCTCGGGACGGACCTGCTCCCCAGGGACCTGCTGCGGTAAACCGCCTGCATGAGGTCGTTCACCGAGGAAAGCCGCCGCAGATAGTCTTTCTTATCCATACCGTGCGTCCACCACTTCCTGTTACTGCTACATATATTAACACGCACGTGAGGGGGTCACACCTCCGATCCCCGTTCCCTTCCGGCCCGGCCTTTTCCCTCGCGCTGCCGCGCCGGCACCCGCGATGCCAAACGTTACCAGCACGGCTCACCTTGAGGCCCGGCTTTTTCCCTCATGCTGCCGCGCCGGCACCGGAGGTCGAAGGTGCGACCCGACGCCGCGGTGACCCCATCGCTTTTCCGCTATTCGGGGCGACCGATGGAGTCGTGGGCCCAGGCCTTGCCGGGGCCGTAGACGGACCTCTCGCAGACCACCCCCCCGAAGTGGGAAACCACTCTCGTGGAGACGTTCTTCTTGTTGGGCACCAGGGAGTTCAAGAGGAAGGAGTAGCGGGAATAAGGGGAGATGGAGAAGTTGTAGGGACCGGGTACGCTACCCGTCTCGGTCATGAAGGAGAGGTCCACGGTGACCGGGACTGGGTTGGGGTTCTGCACGCACACCCAGGTCTCCATCCCCCCGTAGGTGGAGCCCTCCGCCAGGTACCAGGTATAGGCGGGGGAGGTCACCCCCACGGAGTCGTGGGCCCAGGCCTTGCCGGGGCCGTAGACGGACCTCTCGCAGACCACCCCTCCTCCCGCGGAGATGACATTGGTGGAGACGTTCTTCTTGTTGGGCACCAGCGAGTTCAACAGGAAGGAGTAGCGGGAGTTGCCGGGTATGGGGAAGTTCTGGGGGCCCGTGACCGGGCCGGTCTCGGTCATGAAGACGAGGTCAACGGCAACGCGGTTGGGGTTGGGGTTCTGCACGCACACCCAGCTCTCCATGCCCCCGTAGGTGGAGCCCTCCGCCAGGTACCAGGTGTGGGCGGGGGAGGTCACCCCCACCGAGTCGTGGGCCCAGGCCTTGCCGGGGCCGTAGACGGGGCGCTCGCAGACCACCCCTCCTCCCGCGGAGATGACCTTGGTGGAGACGTCCTTCTTGTTGGGTACCAGCGAGTTCAGCAGGAAGGAGTAGCGGGAGTTGCCGGCGATGGGGAAGTTCTGGGGGCCCGTGACCGGGCCGGTCTCGGTCATGAAGGAGAGGTTCACGCTGACCGCGGAGGGGTTGGGGTTCTGCACGCACACCCAGCTCTCCATCCCCCCGTAGGTGGAGCCCTCCGCCAGGTACCAGGTGTGGACGGGGATGGCCAGGCTGTGGTACTCGCCTGCCGCCACCGCCACCGTACCCGAGAGGCCGCTTACCTGCACCGGCACGTTGCTGTCCGTGTTGCTCCCGTTCCCCAGCTGGCCGTAGTAGTTGTTTCCCCAGGCCCTCACCGTGCCGTCCGCCATGAGCGCCAGGCTGTGGTAGCCGCCTGCCGCCACCGCCACCGCTTTCGTGATCCCCGAGACGTAGGTGATCACGTTGCTGTCCGTGTTGCTCCCGTTCCCCAGCTGGCCGTTGTAGTTATCTCCCCAAGCCCTCACCGTGCCGTCCGCCATGAGCGCCAGGCTGTGGTAGCCGCCCGCCGCCACCGCCGTCACACCCAAAAGGCCAAATACCTGCACCGGCACGTTTCTGTCCGTATTGCTCCCGTTCCCCAACTGGCCATCGTTGTTCCGTCCCCAAGCCCTCACCGTGCCGTCCGCCATGAGCGCCAGGCTGTGGTAGCCGCCCGCCGCCACCGCCACCGCGCCCGTGAGCCCCGAAACCTGCACCGGCACGTTGCTGTCCGTGTTGCTCCCGTTCCCCAACTGGCCTTCGTTGTTCAGTCCCCAAGCCCTCACCGTGCCGTCCGCCATGAGCGCCAGGCTGTGGTAGCCGCCCGCCGCCACCGCCGCGGCTCTTAAGAATCCCGCAACCGTAACGGGAGCGCTGCTATTCGTATTGTTCCCGTTCCCCAACTGGCCTTCGTTGTTTCTTCCCCAGGACAGCACCATTTGGTCGCCGGAAAGCGCGAGACTGTGGCGGGCACCTCCCGAAACCGCCGCCGCGCCGTAAAGACCCCATATCTGAGCCGGCACGTTGCTGTTCGAAATGTTCCCGTTTCCCAGCTCACCTTCAGTGTTTAGTCCCCAGGCCTTCGCGGGGCCGTAGCCCAGCCCCGCCGCCTGGAATTGCTCGCCCGACGCCAAGGGGGCCGCCTGTGGAAGCAACAGCGCCGGAAGCAAGAGGAGAAGAGTCACCGTTACCGCGAGCACCTTCCCCCGCATGGCCCACCTCCTTCTCTCGAGGGGCAGAAGATCCCCACCCCGCGCGTCAAGAGCGCGCACGCTCTTTGCGGAAGATCAAGGCAAGTATGAGAAGACCCCCCGAGAGAAGAGCCCCATGCCGCTCGCCCAGCAGGTGCATTCCTCCGAGGAAGGTTTGTCAACTCGCCGATGACCATATTCTACGAAAGGCGGGGTGGCGTGGCAACCGCACCCGATCCTCTCGTTGCCGCCCGGTAAGGACTCGTGCCAACGGGTGCGTCCTGCGGCGCTGTCCCCGGTCCACTCTCTCCACTGGCCTCCGGCTTGCCTTGCCGTCTCGCGCGGCGACGCGCCCGCCGGATACCGGAGGTGCGGCCCTTAGATGGTCACGGAGTTGGAGGCCGCGAGCATGGTGCTCAGGATGTCGTACATGTTGCTCACCGTGCCCACCGCCGCCTTCTCCTTGAGGCCGAAGAAGTCGAGGCAGGTGCCGCAGACCAGTATCTCCACCCCCAGGGAGGAGAGGTTTTGCAGGGCCTGCAGGGTCTCCGCTCCCTCCACCGCCAGCAGCACGCCGCTGTTGAAGAGGACCACCCTCCAGGGTACGGTATCGCCCTCCAGCAGGGTGTTGAGAAAAGCCCTAATGAGTACCCTGCCCAGCTCCCTGTCCCCCCGCCCCATGATGTCCGAGGAGAGGACGACCACCTTCCTCTCCTCGCTGGGGGAGCCGGCGGAGGTGGCCGCGGCGGACTCCTCCGCCGGGGCCTCCGACCGGGAAACCGTGATGCGGAAGCACTCCCCCTCCTCCGCCACCTCCACGGTACAGCCCTGGGAGGTGGCGAAGCGGGACACGTTGTCCCGTGCGGTGTAGTTGTCCACCAGCACTTCGACGAGCGTCGCCCCTCCTCGCAGGGCATCCCGCGTCTTCATCACCGGGGCGGGGCAGGCGAGCCCCCTCGCGTCCACGATTTCTCCCATGGTGCCTCCCACCTTTCAATGATGTCTTTATGTTTGACAACGGATCAACGCGACATGCAAGGACACGCTCCTCAGCACGAGACCCTTACCAGCCGCTTTTCGCCGGCGGTGAACTCCCCGATGCTTTTCCAGCAGCCATCCCCTCCCATGTGGGCGGCGAAGGCGGGGAGCCCTTCCCGGGGAAGCGCGACGAGCAGTCCCCCGGAGGTCTGTGGATCGAAGAGGATGTCCCGCTCCACGTCGTCGATGCCGGGATAGAGCTCGACC
>CAKZMC010000037.1 GCA_937128055.1 uncultured Actinomycetes bacterium
CGTGGCGGCCATGGGCTTCTCCAGCTACACCTACGCGGAGGCCTTCCCTTGCGAGCAGCTCCCCTGCTGGATAGCCGGGCACACGGGCGCCATCTCCTTCTTCGGAGCGGCCCCGCATATCATCACCCCCGACAATCCGAAGGCCATCGTCACCCGCGCCTGCCGCTACGAGCCCGACTTAAACCGCACCTTCTCCGAGATGGCCGCCCACTACGGATGCGTGGTCATCCCCGCCCGGGTGCGCAAACCGAAGGACAAGGCGAAGGTGGAGAACGCCGTCCTGCAGGCGGAGCGCTGGATCCTCGCGCCCTTGCGCAACCGCACCTTCTTCTCGCTCGCCGAGGCCAACCGGGCCGTAAGGGAGCGCCTGGCGTGGCTGAACAACCGCAGGATGCGGGGCATGGAGGCCTCGCGGGCCGAGCTCTTCCGAAGGATCGACCTACCCGCCATGCTCCCCCTGCCTCCTCGCCCGTACGAGTACGCCACCTTCAAGCGGGCGCGCGTGAATATCGACTACCACGTGGAGGTGGACAAACACTATTACTCGGTGCCCTGGCGGCTGGTCGGAGAGGAAGTGGAGGTGAGGTTGACGCGGTCCGCCGTGGAGATCATCCACCGCGGCAAGAGGGTGGCCTCCCACCCCAGGAGCTACGAGCGCGGGGCGGCCACCACCTGTTGCGCCCACCGCCCCGCCTCCCACCGCGCCTACCTGGAGTGGACGCCCTCGCGCATCGTCTCCTGGGCCACCGAGACGGGGGAGGCCACCGCACGCCTGGTGGAGCGGATCATGGCCGAAAAGCCCCACCCCGAGATGGGCTACCGCGCCTGTTTGGGCATCATCCGCCTGGGGAAGAGATACGGGCCCGAGCGCATGGAGCAGGCGGCGGCCCGGGCCCTTGCGGCCGGGGCCGTCTCCTACAAGAGCGTAAAGTCCATGCTCGCCTCCGGCTTGGATCAGGAGTGCGAGGAAGGGGATGGGGAAAGACCCCCGCTCCCCTCCCACCCCAACCTGCGGGGGCCGGACTACTACAACTAAAGGAAGAAAGGAGAAAGAGGTGCTTATGGAACAGACCTTCGAGAAGCTGAACGCGCTCAAGCTCTACGGATTGCGGGACGGACTCTCCGAACAGATGGAGCAGGCCTCCTTCGCCTCCCTCTCCTTCGAGGAGAGGATATCCATGCTCGTGGACAGGGAATGGACCGACCGGGAGAGCCGCAAGCTGCATAACCGCATCAAGGCGGCCAAACTCAAGGTGCAGGCCTCGATGGAGGATATCGACTACCGCGCAAGCCGCGGCCTCGACGCCTCCCTCATGCGCTCCCTCGCGGACTGCCGCTTCGTCTCGGCCGCATCAAGCGTCATCTTAACCGGGCCCACCGGCACCGGGAAGACCTATCTGGCCTGCGCCCTGGCCCACCAGGCCATGCGCAGAGGCCATTCCGCCCTCTACTTCCGCGCCCCCCGCCTCTTCGAGGCTCTGCGCATATCCCGCGCCGACGGCTCCTGGGCCAGGCTTCTAGCCAGGCTCGCCCGCACGGAGGTCCTGGTGGTGGACGACTGGGGACTTGCCGCGCTCTCAGACGCCGAACGCAGGGACTTCCTGGAGGTCGCAGAGGACCGTGCGGGCACCGGCTCTCTGATCATGGCCTCGCAGCTTCCGGTTCAGAAGTGGCACGAGCTCATCGGCGAGCCCACCATCGCCGACGCCATCCTAGACCGCATCGTGCACAGCTCCTATCGCATAGAGCTGAAAGGAGCGTCCCTGAGGAGAAAGCGGCAGGGCAACCCTTCCGGAGAAGAGGGCCAGGCGGAGTCCTGAAGCGCGGGCCATCTGCTGTCGGGTGTTGCCATCAGGTGCTGGCTGTATTGACAGGTGAGAAAGGAGGTTTGATGATTGGAAGGCGCGCCGACGACGGTGAAGCTGGACAGCATTGACACAAGAGGAGTCCCGGCGTCGCTTCGCTCCGGGGGCGTCCGCCCTTCCTCGAGAACGAGCGAGAAAGCCGCGCGCCGGGTAGCCGAGGGGGTGATAACTGAACACTAAACAACTGGAGGGGTTCCGGCGTCGCTGCGCTCCGGGAAGTGTTCAGTTAAGATGAGAATAGGTGTTCAGACACGTGATAATGAACACTGGCAGAGGGTGCGCTTTACGGATATCGAGCGCAGGCACTTCGATAAATATATCGAGATGAAGAGGAAGGAAGAGG
>CAKZMC010000038.1 GCA_937128055.1 uncultured Actinomycetes bacterium
CCCGCAAGGGATTAATCGATGGACCGCAGGGAAGAGAGAATGCCGGCATGAGTAGCGAGAGACGGGTGAGAAACCCGTCCGCCGAAAGCCCAAGGGTTCCTGGGGAAGGTTAATCCGCCCAGGGTTAGTCGGGACCTAAGGCGAGGCCGAGAGGCGTAGTCGATGGACAACCGGTTTATATTCCGGTACCACCAGCCAGCGCTTGAGCGATGGGGGGACGCGGAAGGATAGGCGAACCGCGGCGATGGTCGACCGCGGGCAAGCGTGTAGGGCGCCGCCGAGTCAAACGCTTGGCGGCATACCAGCCTGAGGCGTGATGCCGACCCGCTTATAGGGGAAGTCGCTGAATCCATGCCGCCGAGAAAAGCCCCTAGCGAGCTGTCTGGTGCCCGTACCCCAAACCGACACAGGTGGGCGAGTAGAGAATACTAAGGCGATCGAGTGAACCCTCGTTAAGGAACTCGGCAAATTGGCCCCGTAACTTCGGGAGAAGGGGCGCCCCGTTAGCGTGACGGGACTTGCTCCCTGAGCGCGAGGGGGCCGCAGAGAACAGGCCCAAGCGACTGTTTACTAAAAACACAGGTCTCTGCTAAGTCGTAAGACGACGTATAGGGGCTGACGCCTGCCCGGTGCCGGAAGGTTAAGGGGAAGGGTTAGCGGCCGGCTTCGGCCGGCGCGCGAAGCTCCGAACCTAAGCCCCGGTGAACGGCGGCCGTAACTATAACGGTCCTAAGGTAGCGAAATTCCTTGTCGGGTAAGTTCCGACCTGCACGAATGGCGTAACGACTTGGGCGCTGTCTCAACGAGGGACTCGGCGAAATTGCATTGCCCGTGAAGATGCGGGCTACCTGCAGCAGGACGGAAAGACCCCGTGAACCTTTACTGCAGCCTGATATTGGGTTCTGGTTCATCATGTGCAGGATAGGTGGGAGGCTGTGAAGCGGGGACGCCAGTTCCCGTGGAGCCGTCCTTGGGATACCACTCTTGGTGTGCTGGGGCTCTAACCGGCGGCCGTTATCCGGTCGCGGGACAGTGTCAGGTGGGCAGTTTGACTGGGGCGGTCGCCTCCTAAAAGGTAACGGAGGCGCCCAAAGGTTCCCTCAAGCTGGTCGGCAATCAGCTGTAGAGTGTAAGGGCAGAAGGGAGCTTGACTGCGAGACCCACAAGTCGAGCAGGTGCGAAAGCAGGGCCTAGTGATCCGGCGGCATCAAGTGGGAGAGCCGTCGCTCAACGGATAAAAGGTACTCCGGGGATAACAGGCTTATCTCCCCCAAGAGTCCACATCGACGGGGAGGTTTGGCACCTCGATGTCGGCTCATCGCATCCTGGGGCTGGAGTAGGTCCCAAGGGTTGGGCTGTTCGCCCATTAAAGCGGTACGCGAGCTGGGTTTAGAACGTCGTGAGACAGTTCGGTCCCTATCCGCTGCAGGCGCAGGAGAATTGAGGGGAGTTGCCCCTAGTACGAGAGGACCGGGGTGAACGGACCTCTGGTGTGCCAGTTGTCCCGCCAGGGGCACGGCTGGTTGGCTACGTCCGGACCGGATAACCGCTGAAAGCATCTAAGCGGGAAGCCGACCCCAAGATCAGTTCTCCCACCGGGAAACCGGGTAAGACCCCTCGCAGAACACGAGGTTGATAGGCCGGATGTGGAAGCGCGGCAACGCGTGGAGCTGACCGGTACTAATAGGTCGAGGGCTTGGTTCCCAAACCTTGGAGATCGCTGTGCAGTTTTGAAGGTACGCGGCGGTTGTCGTGAGGTTTGATACGAACATAAGGTGTTCACGGTGGCCATGGCGGAGGGGATCACCCGTTCCCATTCCGAACACGGAAGTTAAGCCCTCCAGCGCCGATGGTACTGCTCGGGAGACCGTGTGGGAGAGTAGGTCGCCGCCGGAACAATTTTACAGGGCCGGGTTTTCGAACCCGGCCCCTTTTATCCACGCCCAACGGCGACACCTGTGGTAGCCCCGCTCGAGTCCGGGAGGGGTTTCCTGGGGAGGGAGTGCGTCTCGGCCCTGGGCGGGCCTCCGCCGCACCCATCCCCCGCAAGCGAGAGATCCCTCCTCCTTCCGCCCGGAGCCTTGGGGTAACGGTCTCGCTCGGCGCCACCTGCCTAGTTTAAAAAACGCCCGGAAAGGCGCCCTCGCTGCGACCAGCAACATAGTCCTCCGGGAAAGCCGGGTGGAGATCCCTCCTTCTTCCGGCCTCGAGCCTTGGGGTAGGGGGCAGGGAATCCGGGCCGGGGGTTAGGGCTCGCTCCGCGACGCACGGACTCGCGCAAGTCTTTCCTTGTCCACCAGATAGACCTTTAAGCCCTCAACCGCTGCTCCCTGACCGGTTATGAGGCGGCTTGCGATGTCGCTCTCGCCCGGCCCACGGTACCGGCCTGTCACGGCGCGGTTCAGTTAATGGTCGCCGCGGGCGGCCAGGTCGTTCCCCGGGTTCCCTATATGCTGGATCAGATGGGCTTGCCCATGGTATTGATCTTCAAGCGCTCATAGAGGGGGCAGTAACCCGAGGCGACAGAGGAGAATAGCAACCCCGCGTTGAGGGCCGCGATCACCCCCAGCCTGCCCTGCTTTTCCCAGGCGAAGGAGAGAAGGGCCATGGCGAGGACCGCCCTGCCCGCCCTGTCAAGGACCCCGACGTTCTGCTGCATGCTATCACCTCCCATGACACGTGCTTTAAACTATATTGTAAATGATCGGCTGCCAAGTGTCGGGCGGGTCGGCATGAGAGCGAGGCAAGATAGTGGTTTCCGGAAAGGGCAAGGAAGGTAGTGGAAAGGGCCGCGAAAGGCGTGAGAAGCCCGCAGCGCGTTCCCGGCCCTTCAAGGTAGCCCTTTTCCCCTTCGCCACCAACGCGGTGGGCAGGATACCGGCACTTCTGATGCACGTGACGAGGCTGTTTCTGCTGAACGCGCTCGAGAAAGCCGCGGGCCTCACGGCGCTGGACCTGACCCCGCCGCCGCGGGACGGGGAGATACTCTCCCTCACGAGCACCCTCAACGAGGACGAGGTAAGGGAAACCGCGCAGCGCCTCGGTGCGGACGCGTCCATCTGGGGCGACGTCCAGTTCGGGCCGCCCGGCGAGGTGCAGATCGAGGAGATGGCGGTGAACGCCACCTTCATGCTTTCCGCGCCGCGGTCTGCGCCGGAAACCCGCGGCTTTCGCTTCGACGCGTTGCGCTGCGATACCGGCTCCTTAACCGTGCAGGTGGAAGTGCCGGCCTTAGAGGACCTGGTGGAGGAGATCGTCCTGGCGGTGGCCGACTTTCTCGAGCTGGATCGCGATACGTTAAGCCTGGGCAGGATCGGCGAGGGGCTGACCTATTCCGACCGGGCCCTCACCTACTTCATATATGCCCTGCGCATCACCCCGCATCGCGACGCGAAGCTGAAGCTCTACCGCAAAGCCATCCTCGCCGACCCCCATTTCGCCCTGGCCCACATCAACGCCGCCCAGCTGCTCCTGGGGGAAGGGAAGTGCGGGGAGGCCATGCGCCTGCTCCTGGCGGCGGAGACCCACCTCAAGGGGAGCGAGGCGGAACCGGACATCCTTAACCTGCTGGGGGTTTCCGCCATGCACATGGGCATGTGGGAAGAGGCGGTAAAGGTCTGGCGGCGCGCACTGTCCATCAACCCGCGACACAACGAGACGCTGTGCAACCTGGCGTCGGCATACGCCATGCGCGATATGGACGATGAGGCGGAGAGGCTTTACGCCAGGGCGCTACAGCCGGGGGAGGAATACCCGCTGGCCTGCTTTTCGCTCGGGAGGTTGCTGGCCCGAGAGGGAAGGTTCGAGGAGGCCAGGAAGTTGATGGGCCGCTATATAGACCTCTGCCCCGGCGACCCATGGGCGTATTACATCCTGGGAACGTGCCTGGCCGGCTTGGGAAACGAGAATGAAGCACGCTTCGCGCTGGCCAAGGCCACCCAGCTTGATCCGGACGGGGAGGCGGGGGTTCTGGCCCGGCGCGAACTGGAGCAACTGAAAGGGGGATAGGAGCCACTTCCTCGAGGATGGGGGGCGCACCCCCGGCCTTCGGTGCTCTCGGGGAGGGGCTTGGTGCCGGCGAGAAACCCGCCCCGGCCGCCGGCATGTCGAGGTAAGATCGAGGACAGTGTCTTGTGACACGGCCACAAAGGTGGCCGGTTGACTTCAGCCGCCCTTGAAGTCGGGTTTCCTGTTCTCCAGTAGCGCCTGCACGGCCTCCCGGTGGTCGCCGGAAACCAGGCATAGGGTCTGGGCGATGGCCTCGAACTCCAGCGCCGTCTCCGGGTCGGAGTCCCAGCAGCGGTTGATAACCTGCTTGGACAGGGCGATGCCCAGGATGGGACCGGCGGCGAGTTCCGCGGCCAGCCTCAGGGCCTCGTCCATCACCTGGTCGCGAGGGCAGACGTGCTCCGCCATGCCCAGCCGTTGCGCCTCCGCGGCGTCGATGGTCTTGCCCGTGAAGATGATCTCCTTGGCGTGGCCCAGGCCCACCAGGCGGGCCAGGCGCTTGCAGGCTCCGAGGTCGGGGATGATCCCGAACTTGATCTCCATGAGGTTGAACTTGGCGTCCTCGGAGACGACGCGTATATCGCAGGCCAGGATGAGCTCCATGGCCCCGCCAAAGGCCAGGCCGTTCACGGCGGCGATCACGGGTTTGTCCATCATCTCATAGGCCAGGTAGGTCCCCTGCACGTCCTTGAGGAAGGTGTGGATCTGCAGGGCGGTCAGCTGGCCGAGCCCCGCGAAGCTTCCCAGGTCCAGCCCGCTGGAAAAGGACTTGCCGGCACCGGTCATCACCACCGCCCTCACCTCGGGATCGTGCTGCAGCTCGTTTGCCGCGGCACCCAGCTCCAGGAACATGGTCGAGTTCATGGCGTTGTGCACATCGGGCCGGTTCAGGGAAAGGATCGCCACTCCCTCCCTTTTCTCCAAGCTCAGCGTCTCGTAAGGTGACATCTTCTCCCTCCTCCCGCGCAATGCCGCATATCGCATAAGGCGATTCTACAGTGAATCAGTCCCATCCACCATACTCTGCCCCCCCATCCCGCTGTGCCACGGGGCACGGCGCGGCCGCCGGCACCGCGTGTCCGCCACCCGGCCCCTGCAGCCGTGGCGCCGCCGCGCTCCAGGCCGGCCCCCGCGCACACAAGGCCGGCGGCGGGGGCGGTAAGGGCCGGAAGACCTGTTATAATATCCACCAGGAGGTGAAGGAGTTGCCGCTGTATGAATATAAATGCAGCGTCTGCGGGCACCGTTTCGATCTCCTGCAGCCCATGGACGCGGAGAGGGTTGCGGATTGCGAGGAGTGCGGGGCGGTGGCAAAGAGGGCCTTCAGCCCCCGCATCGCCATTCGTTACGAGGGATGGGGCTTCAACGCCACGGACAAGCTGTTGCCGGAGAGCAGCCGCGTGAAGAGGGACTTCAAGCAGCTGCGGGAGAAGGCGGAGCAGATCGCGGAGGAGGATTTCACGCCCTGAAAGGGACGTCGGCGGGGTCTGGCTTCCGCAGCGCTTGGTGCCCCGAGCCATGCACGCGATAACGTGCCGGCGCCGACGCCTCCCCGCCCGCCGGTGCTCCCCCCGGGGGATGGGTTTCGGGAGCGGACGGCCGGTGCCACTTCCCCTCCGTGGCGAGCCGGCTTCGGTAGCGAGGTGAGGCCGTAGGCCCGTCCCCTGACCCGGGCCGTATCCACGGACCGGGTTACTCAGATCCCCCCCGTCAGGATGCGCAAGATGTTCAACCGCTTGAAACGGCTTCCCATCACCGGCCAGGTGAGCTCCTCCTTGGGCATGTAAAGCTGGCGTCCCAGTTTCAGGGCCTCTTCGCGCAACTTTACCAGCTCTCCCAGCTGCATCACGGGGTCGGGCAGGGCCAGTATGTCGTCCACCAGCTTCAGGAGCGACACGGTGTCGCGCAGGCGCCTGTCGTTGAGCGAGGCACGCTCATCGGAGATGAGGCCGTTTTTCGCCTTGATGGCGTTGAGGGCGGTGAGCGCCTCGTAGGTCACCTCCACGATGTCCTGGCGGCTGAGCAGGTCGGTCTCGTACCCGAGCATGTCCCGCCAGTGGGGGGAGAGGGAGGCTTGCGCGAAATCGGCGATGCTCCTGTGGATAAGGCGCACGCCGAACCTCTCCGGTTCGCGGTGTATGGCGCAGCCGGGGTCGATGAAGGGTCCCAGCGGGCCGATGGAGGGGTTAAGGCGCGGCCCGAACTGCTTCAGGAGGTGCGCGCAGTACTCCACCGTCTCCAGCACCGAATCCCTGCTCTGGCCGGGAAGGCCAATCATGAAAAAGACGTCGCATTTACCGCAACCCGCTTCGATAGCCCAGGCGATGTTGCGCTCGAGCTCCTCATTGCCGTAGGGTTTGCCGATCCTCTCGCGGATCTCCTCGTCGTGGGTCTCGGGAGAGATCTGGAAGTTGAAGTGGTCGAAGCTGGAGGCCACGCGGTCGAAGTATTCACGGGACGCCGGGGCGAACAGCTCGAAGACCAGCTGGTTCTTGGGATTGAGCTGGCTGAGCAGCTCGATAGTCTCCATGGCGTATTCCCGCCCCCCCTGCAGCAGGTCGCCCACCAGGAAGATGGGGGCGGTGGTGAACTTGCTGATCAGGCCCACGTCGTAGGCCACCCTCTCCGGCGGGCGGAAGGCCACCTGGCCGCGGCCGCAAAGATGTGCGAGCCCGCTTTCGGACCCTCCGCAGAATGCGCAGTCGTGGGAGCACCCCCTGCAGGTGAGGACCATGGTTATCGGGTAGCGCCACCAGTTCCAGAAAGCGCCGAGGCTCTTCCAGTCGCGGTACTTGAGGGCGGAGCGTATCATGTACCGGTAGCTGTCCCCGAGGTATTCAAGATTGGCGGGAAGGTAGGAAAGGGGATTTTCCACCACCTCGCCGCGACGGTCCCTGTAGGTCAGGTTGGGTATGTCGTCAAAGGTGCCGCCGTTCTTCAGCGCCTCCATGAGCCTGCGCAGGGGTTCTTCCGTGGAATCCCCCCGGATGACGAAATCGATCTGCGGGTACTGCATGAGTTCGCGGTGGAAAAAGGTGGCCGAGTATCCTCCCAGGATCAGCGGGATGTCGGGGTGGACCTCCTTGAGCAGGCGGGAGACCTCCAGGGCTCCCTGGGCATGGGTCAACCAGTGCAGATCGACGCCGAAGGCCAGCGGGCGCAGCCGGGACAGAAAGCGGGGTACGTTGAGGCCGCCGTCATCGAGCATGCGTTGGGCCAGGTTCACGATCCTGGTGTTGATGCCGTTGCGCTCCAGGTATTCCCCCATGAATGTGAAGCCTATGGGGTAGAGCTCGAAGACCGGCGTGGAGGGTATCAGGTCGCTGAGGGGGTTGGGTACCACGGTGATGGAGCGGAAGTCGTAGACGGCGGGGGGATGCAGAAGCACCAGGTCAGGTTGTGCAAAAAACATGGTCCCACCTCGGAAGAAACGGTCACCGCGCTCAAGCTTTCCTTCTCTCTGAAGCTGCTTTG
>CAKZMC010000039.1 GCA_937128055.1 uncultured Actinomycetes bacterium
GGAGCCGCTACCGGCCATGCGGCTTGAGACTTGACGGCCCCCGCAGGGGCTTCGCGCGGCTTGTTACGTTTATGCAACGAGGGGTTCACAAGATATATATGTTTATGTATAATTATCGTACAATCGAATATGAAGAGTACGGTAGGGAAAGCGTGGATCCGCAACCTTAAGCTGGTCGCCTGGGTTGCGGGGAGCGAGTGGTGAAACCGGCCCGATCGTTCAGCGGTCGGGCTTTTTATACGGGTATAGAGATACGGTTGACAAAAGGAGGATGCAAAGGGATCGGGAAAGGGCTGGAAAAGGGGCAGGTTTTCCGGTCTGGTTCAAGGCTGACTCGGCGTAGCGATACAAGGCCTACGAGCTCTATCCTACCCCTCTAGACTGGACATATCTCTTGCATCCGGGGACTCACCGCATCTATACCCAGCAGCTCACGAAGCGAGCAGACAAGAGACAACGCTCAAGCGGAGGTGACGTAACGTGAAAAGGCGTAAGCGGTGGCTGACCATCCTCTCCATCGCCGTCCTCCTCATGGTGACCATGCTGGGTGGCATCGTCAGCGCCCTGGCGGGGGAGGAACAGGCCGTGGAAAACGTCCAGGGAACGGCGATAGGGGGGGAGACGGGCGACGGGACAACGGAAGTGACGTATGATCCCCACGACGAGCCGGGGGACGGCGGTGACGTGGGCGGCCAGGAGGCCCCGGAGCCGCAGGGCGAGGAAAGCTCCCCCGGAGATTTGACCATCTCGTGTCATCCCGAGCCGAAGAAAGGAAAGATCTGCGTCATCAAATTCCTCGACCTGGACAAAAACGGCAAGAAGGACGCGGGCGAGAGCGGCATGCCGGGGGTCACCATCAAGCTCGACGGCGGTAACCTCAAGACCACAGGAAGCGACGGGCAGGTCTGCTACGAAGGTCTGGGGGAGGGCCGCTACACGGTGAGCGAGGTGGTGCCGGCCGGTTACAGCGCCACCACCGATACATCGTATACCGTGGAGATAAAAAAGCGCTATTCGACCTCTTGCTTTTGCCCCACTCCCTCCTGCACTTACGACACGGTGACCGTCTTCTTCGGGAACGCGCCCATAAAGCCTCCCAAACCCGGGTCCATCTCCGGTCACAAGTACCACGACCTGGACGGGGACGGGGTGCTCGATCCCGGCGAGCCCGGGTTGGAGAACTGGACCATCGAGCTGTGGCAGGGCTCCACCAAGATCACCCGGAAGACCAAGGGGGGAGACGGCAGCTATTCCTTCACCGGCCTCAAGCCTGGCACCTACACCGTGAAGGAGGTCCTGACCTCGGCCTGGCAAGCCACCAACCCGGCGGACGGTTCCCACGACAACATAGTGGTGGCCGAGGGACAGAACGTCACCGGCATCGATTTCCTCAACAAGAAGAAACTGTGCAGGCAGGGCAAGGTCGAGGTGCTCGTCTACGAGGACACCAACTGCAGCGGCGTGCTCGACGGCGGGGACGAGCTCACCACCATGGCGGTGGAGATCGAGATCTACCATTACATAGACGGCGGCCTGGTGCCGGCGGACGGGTGGGACGGTCCCCACAGCAAGCCCACGGGAGCGGGTCCTTCCTGGTGGCCCGTCTACGCCAACGGCTGCGCGAGCTGGCAGACGCTCCCCTGCAGGGACATCCCGCCGGGCACCTGTATCTACGGGGATTACGTGGTGAAGATGATCGTCCCCGACGGCTGGACGGCCCTCGAGGTGGACTGGGCGGGAAGAACCTACACCACGGAGTTCGGCATCTTTCACCTGCAATGTATCTTCGGATTGCCCACCTGCACCTGGCAGCAGATAAAGTTCCTGCTGGGAAGGGTCTGCCCGCCCACCTTCCACATCTCCGGGCACAAGTACGAGGACCTGGACGGGGACGGGGTGAAGGACCCCGGCGAGCCCGGGTTGGAGAACTGGACCATCGAGCTGTGGCAGGGCTCCACCAAGGTGGACCAAACCACCACCGACATCAACGGATATTATATCTTCGACAACCTCCCGCACGGCATCTACGACGTGAAGGAAGTGCTCAAGGCGGGGTGGTCTCCCACCAGTCCCGACGACGGCGTGCACGAGGCGGTGGCGGTGGGCTGCGGGGACAACGCGGAGAACGTCGACTTCCTCAACTACGAGTACGCCTCCATCAGAGGCATCAAGTTCATCGACCTCGACGATGACGGGGTGATGGACATCGACGAGGAAGGCCTGGACGGGGTGACCATTATCCTCAACCCGGGAGGCCTCACCACCGTCACCGCCAGCGGGGGACTGTTCTCGTTCGAAAACCTCATGCCCGGTAACTACACGGTAGCGGTTGACGAGTCCTCCGTACCCGGTTATTACCCCACCACCCTGACCTCCTTCCCGGTGGAACTGGAATCCGGGGAAACGGAGACGGTGGCCTTCGGCAACGCCCCTTACGGTTCCATCTCCGGGCACAAGTGGCTGGATGCCGACCTCGACGGGGTATGGGACGCCGGCGAAACGGTGACCATCCCCGGCGTGACCATCAAGCTCTACGAGGGCGACCCGCCGGTGGGGGATCCCATCGCCACCATGGACACGGGGCCGGACGGCTCCTACGCCTTCCCCAACCTCGAGGCGGGCACCTACACGTTGGTGGAGGAGGCGGAGGACGGCTATTTCCCCACCACCCCGACCACTTTCGTGGTGGAACTCTCCCCTGGCGAGGGAGAGGTGGTGGACTTCGGCAACTGCCCCTATTCCCGCATCGACGGGTTCAAGTTCGAGGACCTGGACGGCGACGGGGTACAGGATGAGGGCGAGGAAGGCATGGAGGGCGTGGAGATCACCCTGGTCGGCCTCGACTACACGGAGACCGCCTACAGCGGCGAGGACGGCACCTTCTCCTTCGAGGACCTGGTCCCCGGCGATTACACCGTCTCAGAAACGCTGCCCGCGGGCTATTACGCCACCAGCCCCATCAGCGTGGATATCGAGCTGAAGCCCGGTGACGAGGCCTCGGTGATCTTCAGCAACGCCCCTTACGGTTCCATCTCCGGCACCAAGTGGCTGGACGCCAACCGCAATGGCGCCATAGACGACGCGGATACCCCGCTGGCGGGCGTCACCATCAAGCTGGAAGGGGAAACCCTCGATGGTGAGCTGGTGAGTTTCACCAAGACCACCGCCGGGGACGGCACTTACTCCTTCCTCCTGCTCGAGGCGGGGGACTACAAGGTCAGCGAGGAGTTCGACACCACGAAATACTACAGCGTGTTCGACACCAGCATGGACGTGGAGCTGTCCCCGGGGGAGGATAGGGACAAGATCGACTTCCTCAACGCCGACGCCCCGGTAGGGGGCGAGGTGGTGACCCCGCCGGTGGTTGCCGGGGAAATCCTGGCGGCCACGGGCATGGAGCAGCTTCCCCTGCTCCTGCTGGCGGCGGGCTTTATCCTCGCAGGCCTGGTCCTCCTGGCCCTGGGACTGCGCCGGCGCTACGGACGGCAAGCGGTATAACACAGGTCGCCCTGCGACGTCACACCGCTTAACGGAGAGGGCCCCCTAGGGGGCCCTCTCCAGCCTTTGCCCAACAAATGCAGGCACACGCGATCTTTGCCCGGCCGGGAGCGCGAAAGACTCGCAGGCACGCAAATGGCGGCAGGGAGAGGCTTGCCGGAGACCGCCGGCGGTTGCCTTTCCTTCCCCGCTCCGTTAACCTAAACCGGGAAAGCGAGGTGGTCCCATATGAAGGATGCGAGGAACGGCGGCATCGAGGGAGTGCTGGTAAAGCCACTCGCCAGGTACTGCGACGAGAGAGGGTACCTGCTGGAAGTGCTGCGCGAAGACGACGGGCTCCTGGAGCGTTTCGGGCAGACCACCTTCACCCTCACCTACCCCGGGGTCATAAAGGCTTTCCACTGGCACCGCAAGCAGCACGATCTGTGGTTCGTGGCTACAGGGGAAGCCAGGGTGGTCCTGCACGATCTGCGGGAGGAATCCCCCACGCGGGGAGTCACGCAGGTGATCTACGCTGGGGAGCACATGCCCCTCCTCATCGTCATCCCCCCCGGCGTCGCCCACGGCTACCAGGTGCTGGGGGACAAGCCCGTAGCCCTTTTCTACCACACCACCTTCCCCTATGACCCTTCCCAGCCTGACGAGGAGCGTATCCCTTATGACGACCCATCCATCGCCTTCGACTGGGGCGGGTGAGCGGTGACGTGCGGCGTAAAAGACCGGCTGGGAGTTTTTGCCACCGGCACCGCGCACGTCTCCGCGGCATCGGGATGAAGGCGCAGGGGGGGCGGCCATGCGCGTGATCATCTGCGGGGCCGAGGGGCAACTGGGCTCTGACCTGGTCAAGGTGTTCCGCTCACGGGGAGAGGAGGTGTTCGGCTACGACCTCGACCTGGACATAACCGATTACGACCTGGTGATGGAGAAGATACCCCCGCTCCGAGCCGACCTGCTGGTCAACACCGTGGCCGACATCGACGCCGACCGGGCCGAGCTGGACCCGGAACCCTCCCTCAAGGTCAACTTCACCGGCAACCAGAACCTGGTGCTGGCCTGCCTGGGGTGCGGCTGCGCCATGGCCTTCATCAGCTCGGACTACGTCTTTGACGGCAGGAAGGGCTCCGCCTACAACGAGTTCGACCCCCCCAACCCCCAAGGCGTGTACGGGAGGGCCAAACTTGCCTCCGAGCGCTACCTCGCCTCGCTCCTGCCCCGCCATTTCATATTCCGCACCCAGTGGCTCTTCGGAAAGGCCGGCAAGCGCAACTTCGTGAAGAGTATCCTGCGCAACGCCAGGGAGAAAGGCGGGCTGCGCGTGGTCACCGACGAGGTGGGCACACCCACCTGCACGGCTGACCTGGCCGATACGGTCTACCGCGTATGCTCGTCCGGCAAGTACGGGCTGTACCACGCAACTAACCAGGGCGTCTGCTCGCGCTACGACTTCGCGCGCGAGATACTGGAGATCGCTGGATGGAAGGATATACCAGTTGAGCCCATACGCTACGCCGAACTCAACTTACCCTATCCCCGCCCCCCCTACTCGCCCCTGGACAATATGAACCTGCGCCTGCAGGGGTTTCCGCTCGCCAGGCATTACCGCGAGCCTCTCGAGGAATACGTCGCGTGGCTGCTGGAAGAGGGTGGTTTGTAAGGAACCGCCTTCCAGGGCCACGCGGGAGCGCGGCAAGCGCGGCCGGCGCAAGGGAGGGTAAGATGCACGACCTGATAGTGGCGGGCGCGGGGTGCGCGGGTTGCGTGGCGGCGGAGCGGGCCGCCGCCCGGGGTTTCCGCGTTCTCCTGGTGGAGAGGAGCCCCGCGCAAAGCCTGGGGCACCCCTGGGTCAACGGCGTGGAACGCGCCGTCTTCGAGGAGACCGGCATTCCCTTCCCTTCCGGAGACGAAACCATGCCTTCCCCGGAGCGCTCCCGCTTCCTCTCCCCCAGCGGCGCGCACTACGTGGAGATCGCCTCCCAACCCACCGTGGAGGTGCGCATGAGCCACTTCGCCCGCCGCCTCCTCGCCGGCGCCCTGCAGGCGGGGGCCGAGCTGCGCGACGAAACCACGGTAGCCGCGCCCCTGGTGGAGAAAGGGCGCGTCAGGGGCGTCGTCACCGAGGCGGGAAAGGAGCTGCCCGCGCGGGTGGTGCTGGACGCCTCCGGGTGGGAAGCCGCGATCCGGCGCGGCCTGCCGGAGGAAAGCCCCATCCCCCGGGAGGTCGACCCCGGGTGCCTGGTGACCGCGTGGCGTGAGCAGCGACGCTTCGCGGCGGATGAAGCGCAAGACGTGCCGGTCACCCTGGAGATACCGCCCGACGTCTCCCTGTCCAGGGTGGGCTGGCGCGGGGGGTACTCGGTGCTCATGCTCCACTGGGACTCGGCCGAGAGGGAGCTGGACATCCTGGCGGGTTTCCGGGCCTCGCAAGAAGGAGAAACGGCGGGAGAGTTCGTGGAGCGCTTCCTGCGCGAAAAAGGCCTGGGAGGGGAAAGGGTATACGGGGGCGGGGGGTTGATCCCCGTGCGCCTTTCCCTGGACGTGCTCGTGGACCACGGCGTCCTCCTGGCCGGGGACGCGGCATGCATGGTGGTCCCCACACACGGATCGGGCGTGGCATCCGCCCTCATCGCCGGAGGCCTGGCCGCCCTCACCGTCTCCCGCTGCCTGCGGGAAAACGACACCAGCCGGCAGAACCTCTGGGAATACGCGTGCGCCTACCAGCGGGGGCGCGGCTCCCTCACGGCCTATTTCGACGTAACCCAGGCCATAACGGACCGCTTCGCTCCCAAGGAGATGGAAAAGCTCGTCGGCTGCCTGATGACCCCCGGAGACGTCGAGGCCGGCTTGAGGGTCCGGCCGCTCTCCTTCCGCCTGGCCGAACTGCCTCTACGCCTGCGCGCCCTGCGCCACCCCCTCTTCTCCGCCCGCTTCGCCTGGATGGCAAGCGCCGCCATGAAGCTGCGCAAGATCTACAGGGGATATCCCGCGCGTTACGATGCGGCCGCGCTGCGGGAATGGCAGCAAGCCGTCGAGCGGGCGAGAAAAAGGCTCCTGACGTAGGGATGCCGCCCGCCGGCAAAGGCAGGCGCGTGCGGCGCTCAGCGCATGGACTCCGCCACCCGGGAGCAGCACCAGAAAACGGCCAGGGAGGCGGCAAAGGCTACCCAGAAGCCCCAACCCGTCCCCGCCAGGGCTCCGCCCAGGGTGATGTCGGGCGCCCGCTCGTAGCCGACACCGCCCAGCACCCGCAAAGCGAGGAAGAGCGCCGAAACCAGTATGCAGAGAACGGAAAAGACCCTCATGGACTTTGTCCACATGGCGGACGGCCCCGCCCCCACGAAAAGCAGGGCATCGCAGCCGAGTATCGCGGTCGCCAGGCAGGCCAACGCGATGCCCTCGGCAAAGGAGATGCCCAGGAGGGAGCGCGCGGGGTTAAGCCCCTTTCCCAACCATGGGAAAAGGGTGGCCACGATGAGCAGCAACGCGAAGGATCCCGCCGCTATGCCGAAGCGCGTGGCGCCTTCCCGCCTCTCCTCTTCCCTCCGCGTGGGGACCCCGAAGGGAACGTAGGCCGGCTGCGCAAGGGCACCCCCCGTAACCCCGGGAACGGCTCCCATTCCCGCGGCACGCGGCACGCCGCTGCGCCGCGCATACCCACGTCCCGATGCCGCGCCTGCCTGCTCCGCTTTCCCGCTCCCCGCTCCCAGCAACGGATCCCTGCGGCCGCCCGCCGGCGCCGCCGCGGCCCCCTTGCCGCCCGCTTCTTCCTCCGCCGGCTCGGACCGGTACACGCGGGCGATGAGCTCCTTCCATTCCTTGTCCCGGCGGAAGTCGTAGCCTCGGATCTCCTCCCCGGCTTCGGCTTCGACGTCCACCCTCCGCGCCTCCACCAGCTCGCTGCGCAGGGCGCTCTCCTTGTCGAAAGCCTTCTCCACCTCCATGTCCTGCGTGGCCATGCCCAGCTCGACGCGCACCTTTATGAGATCCTGCTTGAACTCCTCCATGCTCCGGTATCTCCGCTCCGGATCTTTCTGTATGGCGCGGTTGACGCTGTGCACCAGCCTGGCGGGCAGGTCCTTCCTCAATTCGCCGAGGGGGAAGGGCTCCTCGGAGGCCACCTTGAAGATGACGGCATAGTCGTTCCCGGCTTCGAAGGGACGGCGGCCGGTGAGCATCTCGTAGATGGTAACCCCCAGGGCGAAGATGTCCACGCGGTGATCGAAGGGCATGCCCCTGACCACCTCCGGGGCGATATAGTTGGGGGTGCCCATAATGACATCGGTGTGGGTGCGGTCGCTCACCTTGAGCATCTTGGCGATACCGAAATCCGCCACCTTGATGTTGCCGTTCTGCAGGACGAAGATGTTGTCCGGCTTGACGTCCCGGTGAATGACGCCGCGGGCATGGGCATATCCCAGGGCCTCGCAGATCATGGGGGCGATGCTCATGACCTCTTCGGGAGAGAGCATGCGCTCTTTAAGGATGTCGCGCAGCGTCTTCCCCTCCAGGTACTCCATGACGATGAGCTGGCGGTCTCCCGAGGCGATGATGTCGTGCACGGTGAGGATGTAGGGGTGGGTGAGCTTCGCCGCCGCCTTGGCTTCCAGGGTGAAGCGCTCGCGGACATCCCGTTTCTCCTCCTCTTCGAGATAGTCCGGTACGGCCAGCTCCTTGAGGGCCACCTCCCTCTCCAGGACGGAGTCACGGGCGAGATAAACACGGCCCATGGCCCCACGCCCGATCTCCCTGATGATGTGGTATCTGCCCGCCACGTCCTCAACCACCCATAGTCACTATGAAAACGGCATTATGTTCCGCTAATGGGTTATCGACAACCACCTCTCCCAACCTAAACATAAGTTATAAGGTTAACCGAGGGAGAGGGCTTTGCCCCCTCCCTTGACCCTCCCCTGTCCTGCTTCCGGCCGGGACGCCGAGTAATGGTCTCGCTACGCAGGCTACAGCTGCGACCAACTCGGTCGTTCCCGGCCACGTGGTTGCAAATATGCTGTTTTTCCGGGCCGGGCTGGTTTCTGCCAAGGGTTACGGATCGTCAGGCGTGGAAGGTGGCCTTCAGGGTCCCCAGGAGGATCTCGTCCCCATCCGCGAGAGCCTTGGGCTCGAAGGCCGCCAGGCGCTCCCCGTTGACATGCGTGAAGTTGGTGCTGGAGAGGTCCATGATATAAAAGCGGTCCCCTCCCAGGCGGGTAATCTTGGCATGACGCCGGGAGACGCCGGCGTCCACGCCCCCATAAGGGGTGAGATCTATATCGGGGAAGGAATGGCTCGCGGGGTCCACCCTGCCCAGGGTGTACTCCGCCTTCTCCTCCAGGCTCAAAGGCTTATCCGCGCCCTCTATCTCCAATGTGGCCATAACTTATTTTTACCAATATAGGCGCGTCCGGTAAAGCCTCCCTTGTTTTCCTCAATAGTGGATCTCCATGGCCCGCGGCGGGCAAGCCTTCACGCAGAGCTCGCAGGCAATGCACTCCGCCTGCTCGAAAGCCACTTGCATGGTGTCACGGTCGAGGCGCAGGGCGTCCGTGGGGCACACGGCAAGGCAGGCACCGCAGTGGGTACACCTCTCTTCGTTGCGCCTGATGTCCTGTGAGAGGGGCTGGATGCTCACGCCGCAGTCCCTCAGGTACTGCACCCCGCGCTCGTAATCGCTTTCCTTTCCCGTAAGCTCCAGGACCAGCAACCCCTCCTCGCGGGGGGTGATGGAAGCCTTAAGGATATTGAAATCCAGGCCGTAATCCCGCACCAGCTTGCTCACGATGGGCTTGTCCACCTGCTCGTGGGGAAAATGAAGCACGATCTTGTGACGCACCATCTAACTCACCCCCTTGTCGCGGGGCGCGCAGGGCAACAGCTCCGCCGGGCAAGCCAGGAGGAAGCGGCCCTCCCTTATCCATTCCTTCAATGTCTCCGCTATCTCGCGGGCCCGGCTGTAGCTGGAGAGAGAGGCGGTGGGGACTTCCTTCCCGTCCACCACGATGCTGCCGCTCCTGAGCTGAGCGTAGGAAACCTCTCCCAGTATCCTGCCCGTCCCCTGGGGGTAATCCACGGAGTAATCGACGACGGGTGCCAGCAGCTCCTCGTCTCTCACCGCCGCCGCCCTTACCACTTCCTCGTCCAGGACGGGGATGGGAATGCCGATGCCTACGGCCAGCGAGACCCCGTACCCCAGCATGGAGTAGCCCGTCAGGTAGCGGGGGTTCATGCCCCTGAGATCGCCGATGACCGCAATGGTCCCGGCGGGACGCGTAGGGGCTCCCCTTTCCGTGCGGGGAACCTCCGTGTTGTGCTGGGTGCCGTGCCAGGCCACGTAACCCACGCCGCCTCCCAGGAAGATGCGGGTGCCGATGCCTATGGTCCGGAAAAGCGGGTCGTTCAAGAGGGGCGACAGCTGGCCCGCGCTGCAATAATTGGCGTTCCCCAGATTGGGCCTCAGGACGCCCATGTACGTGTAGATTACCCGGTCGGAAAGGTTCACCGCCACGTTGTAGTTCTGGTACGCGTTACGCGGGTTGAAGAGCCAGGCATCCTTGAGGTCGGCCAGGGAGATGTCCTTCTCCCAGTGGCGGCCGGGGTAACAATCCGTGCCGTACGATTCCGCCCTCAGGTGCACCTTGCGCCCCGCCACCAGGTCCTCTATGACGTGCCCGCCGCCGTAACGGAACTCGCCCGGGAAGACCTCGTTCAGGGGATCGTGCACCGCCACCTCCGTGGCCCCGATGTAGACATCCACTGCCGCGATGCCGCTATATGCGGGGACGTCGTTCAGCCAGGCCCGATGTACCCTGATGCGAGGCTGCGCGTGCCCGAGGTTTATGAAAGCCCCGGAGGAACACATGGGCCCGAAGGTGCCCGTGGTCACCATGTCCACGGTGGCGGCGGTCTCCTCCACGCCCTTCTTCTCGACCAGGCCGATGATCTCCTCCGCGGTCACCACCACCGCCTCTCCCCTGCTGATGCGCTCGTTTATCTCCTCGATAGTCTTGGCCATTTCCATTACCTCCCTTTGCCTTTTATGGAAATTATTTCAAGGGAGGCCGCACATGATCCATAGCAACGCCATCACCTTCCTTTCCCGGGCCAGACATATCCTGGGGTCAAATCGCGTTCATGTCTGAGACATATCCTGGGGTCAGGCCCCGCCCGTTTCCGCACATTTCCCACCATGCCCCGTCCGCGCACGAGGATAAAAATACCGCCGGCGGAGGCGCACGGCGGTAGCAAATACCGTATCACCCGCACCGGGTACGGCGCCGCTGCGCGATACCCTCGCCCATGGTCACGGGGGCCTCCGGCCTCGCCTACTGGCTCGTCGCTTTCGGCGGGCGGCTCCAGGGCCATCTTCAGCCCGCTTCACGCACCGGTTCTCAACCTCGGCCCGGCTCTCTGTAGCGCTACCCGCGGGCTTACTCCTCCCCTTCATCGCCTTTCGCGGTGTCTATAGAATTGTCAATAATCCCCAGCCACAGCGGAGATTAGGGTTAATATACGCCCGCAACCTCACCGTGTCAAACCACCCCCGCAACCTCACCGTGTCAAACCGCTGTGCCGGTTCGTCGCTGTCCAGCAACGGCATGAGGGCGAGCGTCACCCGCGGACGACCAGGACGGGGCACTTGGCGTGGTGGACCACCCGGTTGCTCACCGACCCGAGGAGGAAACCGCTCAGCAGCCCGTGGCCGTGGCTGCCCATGACGATCATCTCGCAGCCCCCATCCTCGGCTTCCCGCAGTATCTCCGCCGCCGGGTTCCCGAAGCGGATCCTGGTGGTCGTCCGCAATCCCGCCGCCAGCAAGGGTTCCGCCTGAGCGGCCAGCATCTCCTCCGCCCTCCCGCGCAGCTCCGCCTTCAATTCCTCCGCGGGAGGGATGATCACCTCCGGCGCGATGAGGCCGTCCGACCAGAAGGTGGCATACGCCGGCTCCTCCACCACGGAGAGGAGGACCACCTCGCAAGAGGCCCCCGCAAGCAGGCGCGCGGTGAAATCGATGGCCTTGCGGGCCGTATCGGATCCGTCGGTGGGCACGAGGACCTTCTGCAGCATCTACACCCTCCCATCGCCATGTCCAGGGACTCCCCCTGTCACGGGAGAGGCCCCCAAGCGAAACGACCCCTTAAACAATACCACAATCACGAGTACCCGACGCGCCGCGAAACAGGGAACGGTGAACCCATGTCCGCATCCCGGTCAGCCTGCCCTCACCGGGCCATGGAGGGCCTGCGAACCGGCCTCGCGCGCTCTGCCGGCGCCTCGCGCCCATCGCACCGGGGATGGCGATGCACCGCCCGACCCCCGGCACACCGCGGGCATGGCAGGCCGCCCCGCTTCCCGGCCGCGGAACACGGGCGGCAGGGCGGCCTCTTGCCGACTATCCGTTGAACTATCTCCCGCGCCTGCGGCTCCGCAGCAATCCGCCGAGGGAGAGCATTCCCAGCGTGAGCCCCAGCAGGAGCATGGCGCTGCCGCTCCCCGAGCCGCAAGGGGAGGTTATCGTGAAGCCAGCGGAGAGGCGCGCCTCCCCGCCACCCGGGTTGGCCACCACCACGTCGTAGGCGCCCGGGCTCGCCCCCAGGATGTCCGCGCTGCAGGTGATCTGGGACTCCGAGACCGCCCTGGCGTTGAAGCACCTGATGACCGTGGACCCCTTCTCCAGCCTCACCTTGGCCCCGGGCTGGAAGCCGGTTCCCGCGACGGTGAGGTTGATCCGGTAGGTAAGCTGCGTCGCCTGCTTGGGGCTCACGGAGGTGACGGAGAGCTCCGCCCCGGGGCCTCCCCCGTCCTCGGTCCTGAGGATGGTTGCGTCATCCCCCACCGCGAAGGCGTTGTCGGCGTCCAGGGCGGCCACGCCGCGCAGGGCCACGGTGACGCCGGATGCCTGCGGCCTCCAGGTGGCGCCGCCGTCGGTGGTCTTGATGATGGTGCCGCCCGCGCCCACCGCCCATGCGGTCTGGGCATCTACGGCCGCGAGGCCGTAGAGGTCGGCGGTGACGCCGGATACCTGGACCGTCCAGGCGGTGCCGCCGTTGGTGGTCTTTCCCAGCAGGCCGCCCTGCCCCGCCGCCCACACCGTCTGGGTGTCCACCGCGCAGACGGCATAGAGGGTCTGGGTTATGACCACCTGCAGGCTCCAGTCGCTTCCCCCGTTGCTGGTCTTCATGATGCCGTTCTCCCCCGCGATCCAGGCGGTGTCGGCGTCGGCGGAGGAGACGACGTAGATGTCGTTGGGGACGCCGGGCGACTGGTCCTCCGAGGCGGCCGCGTTTTCCGGCGTGGGGCTCTTGATGACCGTCCCGTCCATGCCCACGGCCCAGTAGGAACCCTCCTCGACGGTCACTCCCCTGAGGTCCTTGTCCACCTGCCCGCTCTCGAGTGTGTATAAAGGCTGTCCCAGCCACAGGTCCTCAGGCAGGGCGGGGTTGTACATGTGGGCATAGGAAACGCTCATACCTCCCGACCCAACGGCTATCACACCCGAGCCGTCCCGGGCGTCGACGCCGTAGAAATCGCAATCGAGCGGCAGCTGGGAGGTCCAGGTAGCGCCGCCGTCGGTGGTCTTCGCTATGCTCCCCATGCCGGCCACCCAGGCCGTGCCGGCGCTGGCTGCGCATACCGTAACCGGCATCACGTCGCCGCAGGGATAGAGCCGTTCCCAACTCCCGCCGCCGTCGGTGGTCCTGAACACGTAGCCTTCGATATTGAACATCCCCGACGGCTCGTTGTGCAGCGCTGCCACCCAGGCGTTGTTCACATCCACCCCGCAGAGGTCACCTCGGATGTATAAGGTTTCGTCGATGGGGAGATGGTAACCGCTCCAGGAACCCCCGCCGTCGGTGGAAACATAGGCAGACAGGGCACTCCCGGTGCCGGACACCTGTCCCAACGTCCACACTGCTCCTCCCCCGGCGCAGGATATTTTTATGAAGGGGCAGTTCGCAGCGATTCCATGATACGCCCATGAACCGCCGCCGTCGGTGGTATTCATCGTTCCACCCGTGACGGACACCCATGCGGCGTCAGCGCTCAAGGCGTCCACGTCGTAGTAATACTCGCCGCTCCCGCCACTCTTGACCTTTTGCCACGTGTCTCCGCCATCCACGGTCTTGATGACGACGCCACGGAAAACAGTTGGTAAAGAGGAATCCACTTCCATTCCCGATGCCCACGCGACCTCCTCGCTTACCGCCGATACGCCCGTCAACATGAAGTTGATTGTTGTTCCCTGCGGTACCCAGGAGGAGCCCCCATTGCTGGTTTTGATGATGATGCCCATGCCGACTGCCCAGGCAGTGCTTCCATCCACCGCGTCAACGGCGTAAAGCCCTTGGCTGGTGCCCGTCTCCAGTTGTTGCCAGTGATCCCCGCCATCCGTCGTCTTCATGACCACGTTGCCGGAAAAAAGAAGACGGGGGCCGACGCACCACACTGTATCCGCGCTAACGGCGTCCATGTCCATTATCGCGTATTCCCCCGATACGACGTCCTGTTTCACCCAGCCCGCCCCCGGGGAAGCGCATGCCTCCCTAGCCGGAAAGACGGGCAGCAGCGTGATGCCCGCCAAGAGCGCCAGCGAGAGGGCGCAGGCAAAGAGCGCCGCCGTCACCTTTCTCCATCTTCCCCACATGTCCCGTCACCCCTTTCACGCACTACATGGATCCCAAGGCCCTTGCGTGAAGACGTTTCCGCCCTCGCATGAGATCTCCATCCTATCCATATCCACGCGGCCTTTCCCCGCCGGAGCTCCGGCGCCTTTTCCCCGCGGCTTTGCGGCACGCGCGCATGCATGATCGCGAGACTTTAAACCGGATCATAGACGCGGAAGGGAGTTTGGTTCCCACGGGATTGGCTTGCGCCCTTACCTTGGCTCCACCCCCGTATCCAGCCCCATGCCATCCGGCGGTTTCCCCGGCAATTTCCCCGTGCGCTCCGTCACCGGGCTATCCGCGTTCCGTTTCCGCGCGCCGCAGAACCACGGTCGCGCGCGTAAACGGAAAACCCCGCAACGTCCTTATATTCGGCAAGATTATATCTTATTAACTTGGATAATATAATAGCTTGCACTGCCGGCACGCGGCGGCTCCCGTGGCCCCCAACGGCGGGCGCAGGAGCGGCCGCGGCCGGTGATCCAGTATGTGGCGAAGGCCGGCGGCCAAGGCAGCGGCACTAACGGCGGGCGCAGGAGCGGCCGCAGTCGATGATCCAGGGCTCGATGGGCAGCTTGGAGAGCAGCTCGTTACCGTGTTCGGTGATGAGCAGCGGGCGCTCCAGGCGGAAGCCGGCCACGCCCGGGCGGTTGCAGACCACCGCCGCCATCTGGATGTAACCCGGCTCCAGCACGTAACCGGGCTCGTTGTTCCCCAGCGAGGGGGCCTCGGCCACGCAGGGATACCACTCGTGTCCGAAATGCCCGATGCCGTGTCCGAAACCGGGGAGCACCCACTCCGCCCAGCCCTTCTCGCGCACGAACTCGTTCACCCTCGTGGCCACCTCGCCCAGCGTCCGGCCTGGTTGCATCTCCTCCACCACCTTGTAGCAGACGGCCACGTAGGCGTCGATGACCTCCTGCTGCTCCCGGGTAGGCTCCCCCATGATCGCGTTGTGCGCCACGTCCCCCAGCATGAGCCAGAACATGCCGTGCAGGTCGATTATCACCGGGTCGCCGCACTGCACGATCTTGTCCGTGGCCGGCGTGCAACCGCCCCAGAACCACCAGGTGCGGTACCCCGAGGCGATCTCCTGGCCGCCGGTGAAGGTCCAGGCGAACTGGCTGCCGCGGTCGCGCATCACTTTCTCGGCGATGCCGGCGATCTCCTTCTCCGTGATGCCCACCTGCAGGGAGTCGCGCACCACCTCGTGGGCGCAGTCCACCAGCGCCGTGGCCTGCCGCATGAGCTTGATCTCCTCGGGCTCCTTGACCAGCGTGAAGCGGTCCATGAGGTGCACGGCGTTGACGAAGCGGGCCTCGGGGAGCGCCTCCCGCAGCAGCTCGTACTCGTGGAGGGTGATGAACCCGTCGGGGAGGTAGTTGGAGGTGCCGCTCTCTATTCCTATGGTAGAATTTTCCATGTCCAGCTCGCGGACGCGCGCCGCTATCATGTCCACGAACTCCATGCCGGGGAGGCCTCCGAAGCCCACCACGTTGTTGAGCCAGGTCTCGTCCTTGAGGCGGGCGGCGTCCAGCACCGATGTTACGAGCTGTATCTCCCCCTCCGCGGGGACCACCACCGCGCTCCTCCAGGGGACAAACCCACCCGATAGGTGGGTGACCGTCTTGAGCTTGGTGCCCACCAGGACGTCCACGCCCTCCCTTTTCATCTCCTCCTGGAATCGCGCGATGCGCCCCGGAAAATCGATGTAGGTCATCATCTTCCCTCACCTCCCTTTCGCCGCAATCCTCTGCCCGCTCTCACCACGACCATCTGGCCGCCATCCCCGCGAGGGCGGCGCCCGCGATGCGCACATGCGTCCCCGCGCCCGCTCCCCCGCTGCCGCCTTCACGCAGCGGCGAAAGCTCCAGCAAGCCGCGGGGGGTCCGCGTCAGGGGATCCTCTCCACGCGGAAGGAGGTGCGCCAGGGAGGCGAGCCGTGCCGCAGGTAGATCACGCCGCTGCCGCGCAGGCCCAGGCTCTTGGCCTCCTGGAAGACGTAGATGGTCGCCTGCTTCGCGCGCGCCCCCAGCTCCGCCCCGGCGTAATGGCAGCGCAGCTCGAGGTGGTGCGAGTCCAGCCCCGCCAGCCTCCCCACACGTTGGGCTTCCGCCCGGCAGCGCCGGGACTTGAGCATGAGCCAGTCGCCGGCTTCTCGCGCCCGCAGGTGCAAGTCCTCTCCCTCCTCGCCCAGGCATTTCCCGGCCGTTTCCACCTCGACACGGCAGTGTGCCGCACGTCGGAAACAGTAGTCTCCCACCATTTCCGCCCGGACATGAAGATGTCTCGCCCTCAGGCCCGCGAAGTTACCCAGTCTCCCTCCCTTGATGAGGAGCGGTCTGCCAGGCGCCCCCTCCGCCTGCATGCCCACGTAGTCGAGGCCGTCCGGGACGACGAACTCCCCTTCCTCTATCCTGGAAAATGCTTCCATACCCAGGCTGGATAGAAAGCCTACCGCCTCCCGCTGCCACTGCATGCGCAGCCTCAGGTAATCGCAGGAGGCCTCATGCATCAGGCGCTCGGCCAGCTCAACCACCTCGCGATCGTCCCGCGTGGGGAGGGCCTGCCGCACCCGCACCTTGCTCAGCCGGTCCCGCGAGCGCAGGTTGAGGAAAAAATCCTCCAGGGAGAAATCGAGGAAGCGCTTCCTGCGCGCCTCGTCCTCGCGCCTGTTCGCCTCGAGGATCTCCTGCAGTGACTCCGGCCCCCGCCCGTAAACAGGTTTGGGGAACCTCATCCGCCCACCAGCCTATGCGTAGAGTTCCTGGGCCTTGCCGGCCACGATACGCACCAGGTCCTCGCCGCGCGACACGGGGAAGACGTCGTAGCCGGCCTGGCGGATAAGCTCAGCCTTCTCGCTCTGCGCCTGGTCGATGAGGAACACGGAACCGGAATTCTCGGGATGCGCCTGCAGTGCCTTGCCCAGGTAGAGGGAGGCTTCGACGATGTTGGTGATCTCGGTATCCGAGATGAGGCAGAAGTGCTTGGGGCGGTGCGGCTCCAGGGAAGCCAGGTGCTGGAATTCCCGCACCGGGAAGACCGTCCCGCCCCCGTAATAGGTCACCAGGCCCTCCTCCACCCTGCGGATATCCCACACCGGCTCCACCACCAGCGAGCGCTGCTGGTCCGAATAGACCACCAGCCCCACCTTGGCCCCCAGGTTGCCCGCGCTGCGGGCCATGACGAAACCGGCAAGCACGGCGTTGGCCACCTCGGAGGAGGGGTTGGTCATGGAACCCGAGGCGTCCAGGATGATGATCACGTCCGGCGGCGTCCTGCGCCGGGTGACCACGTCCATGCGCACCTTCTCCCACTGCTTGGTGGTCAGGGTGGGCACCGCCTTTCCCGCCGTGTAAAGGGTGTAGGGCAGGTCCAGGCGCTCGAAGGGGTCGGCCATTCCCCAGGCGAGGGGGGCATGGGGCACCTCCTCCCCCGCCTCGCTCTTCACAGGCCGGAACCGCACCTCGTAACGGCGGGAAAGGTCCCGGTAGTACCATACCAGGGCCTGGGTCTCCGTGCCCGCTCCCAATCCGCCCACCAGCTCCTTGAAGTCCTGCATCCCCATCTCCTGGGCCAGGGAGCGGAAGGCCTCCTCCGGGGAACGGGAGCGGAGCTCGTCTATGCCGTGTTCCATGAGGCGGCTGTCGTCCATCTCCGTCGGCCGCTCGTAGTACTTGTGGAAATACCCCACCAGGAAGCGCACCTTCTGCTCCCACCCGGCGGCGGCGAAGGGGCGGTCCAGCACGCGCGCGGCCAGGCGGCGGGCGTCGTCGCGCATCTCCGCGGGCACTTTCCCGATGAGCGCCCCCTGCGCGTCCCACATCTCCTCGAAGCAGCAGAGCAGGAATCTCCACATCCTGCTCTGTTTCCAGCCCTTGGCGCGGTCCAGGGCCCGGTAGAGGGATATCATCTCCTCGCGCATCCCGTTGCGCGCGGCGTAGGTCACGTTGACCATGTCGCAGAAGAGCCGCTGGATGGCCATGGCCTCCTGGAAAGTCACCGGACGCCCCCGGTCCTTCACCTCCTCCAGGGCCAGCTTGGCGGAGGCGGTGAGGCGCAGCGCGGTGCGCATGTCGAAGGGAGCCAGCGCATAATGCAGCAACTGGTAGACGAGGACGCCCTCCAAATTATGTATGCCGATGTTCTCCAGGATTTCTGGGACGTTGATGTACACGCGGTTCTCGGAGGGCTCCCAGACCCCGTACTCGTCCTTCAGCTTGGCGCCGTGGGGGTGCGCGGCGGGGTTGAGCACCAGCTCCGGGTCCATGATGCGGGGGTACCCGCAGAAGGCGCGCGCCCGCCCCACCGCTTCGTCCAGGTCCACTCCCATGATGCGCATCTTGCGTCACCCCGAACGTGATATGGCCGCTCCCGCCGGCGACGGCTCTCCCGGGGCGCTGCGCGTCCGCATGTCGGCCGTCTCACCTCCCCGCATCGCGCGCCAGTTCCCGGTAGACCTGGCGGAGCATGGTGGCGATGGGGTACTTGGCCGGGGAGTCGTAGTTCTTGAGCGAGTGCAGGGCTTCCATGACCAGCTCCGCGTCCACCCGCTCGCCGTACAGCGCGCGCTCGTAGAGGTCGAGCACGCCATCCAGGGTCTTGACCATGCGCCGGCTCTTCAGGTAATGGTTGCGCGAGGTGGCGAAGAGGTCCTTTACCAGGGCGATGCGGTCGTTCATGAACTCGGGGTGTTCCGCCCAGGCGCGGTCGGTGGGTATGAGCTTGAACCAGAGGACGTAGGGGATCACCGCCTCCACTTCATCGAGACCGGCCTTCTCCCGCCCCCGGAACCAGGCCAGGGCCTTGGTGTAGCGCTCGATGGTCTTCCCCGCCCGCACGCTCACCTCGTTCTCCGTCTTGTAGCAGATGTTCTCCGTGTTGTGGTAATGGCAACCCCCCAGGTGCCCTCCCCCCGCCGGGCCGCCGTCGTCCACCTGGGCGCAGAGCACGGGGGGTTTGACGAACCAGGCGAAGCCCTTGCTTTTGCGCTCGATGTCCGGGGAGGCCAGGGCGCAGCCGTTGAGCTCGGAGATGAAATTGTAGAGTATGTACAGGGCCTCGGGGTCTATCTCCACCTCTGAGATCTCTCCCCGCATGGTCTCGAAGTCCTTGCCGGTCAACTCCACCCCGATCTCCCCGCGCAGCCGGGCTACCAGGGCCTCCTCGTCGCCGGTGAGCTTGCGGTCCTCGCCGCCACCCGCCATCTCCAGGAAGTAAGGGTTGAGGGTGGGAGCGAAGACGCCCACGTCGATGCGATCCAGGAAGGGGGGCGTGAGGTCCGAGGAGGCCACGTCGCGGAAGTTTGCGGTGAGGAAGGTGGCTCCCTCCGCGGCGTAGATCTTGGAGTCGCCGTAGACGGAGAAGCCGCGGTCCATCATCTCCAGGAGGTTGTTGGTGCGCCCGGGAGTGAGGCGGTTGACCTCGTCCACCATGCGGAAGGGGGAGAGCATGAACTTGCGGGGGATGATCTCCTCCTCGCCTTCGCGCATGAGCTTGCCCAGGTGAGGGCGGCCGATCATCTTCTCCTCGGTGAGCTCATGGTGCCCGTGGATGGTAGCCTCGTGGATGGCCTCCATGACCTTGAAGCCGCCTCTGCCGTCTCCGAAGGTCTCCTCCAGCAGGGTACCGTGCACGAAGGCTCCCACGAACTCCGCCGAGGTGGTCTTGCCGGACCCCGGCGAGCCGTAGAGGATCATGGTCCCGTTGCGCAGCACCGCCGTGAGCAGGGCGAAGAGGAGGGGCGAGTTGTAGCTCTCCTCCGCCAGCACGATGGCTTCCGTCTCGTTGAGGTTGAGGGGGACCTCCTTCTGCTCGTGAAAGCGCACGTCGTGGTTGAGGTTTATGTACAAGCCGCTGTCCTCGATGGCCCGGTAGATGGCGCGCAGCTTGCGGTTGAGCTCGCTCATGTACTTCCCTTCTTCTCCTTCCTCACCTTGCCATATCATCCACCGCCTATCCCGCACCCCACTACCCCAGCGCGCTGCCGCCCCTTCCCACCCTGCACCACGCGCCCGGGAACCGCCCGCAGCCACCCCGGCCTGCTCTCCCTTCACCTTCTATAAAGATTTTACCTTATCCCCCGACGGGGAGGATAAAATCGGTCAATGCCAGGTTGTCGTCCGGGTAAATCGCTTGGTTTAACTGGTATAATAGAAAGAGGGAATGCGTGGACGACGGCCTACTTCACTGGAAGGGAGGACACGGCTTGCTAAGGAACCGGCATCTCCTGGAAGAACTGGAACGGGAATTCCTCAGCAGGGAGAAACGTGACCTGGAGGGCAACCTCGAGCTCCTGGATGCCATGTGGGAAGAGGCCGTACACCTGCAAGCCCTCCCGCCGAGTGATCCATTAGAAGGGATAGAGGTGGACCTCAGGATAGCAAGGACCGTCAATAGTGTTTAAGGAGCTGCTGGCAAGGATCGCCGGTCACCTCGCAAGCCGCGGCATCCCCTACATGATCGTCGGCGGACAAGCGGTCCTCCTCTACGGCGAGCCCAGGCTTACCAGGGATATCGATGTCACCCTGGGGTTAGGCCCCGAAAGGGCGGGGGAGATGATCGCCATCGCACGCGAGCTCGGCCTCCGGCACCTGGCCGAAGACCCGCTGCAGTTCGCCCGCGAGACCTTCGTGATCCCCTGCATCGACGAGGCTTCGGGTATAAGGGTGGACTTCATCCTTTCCCAGTCTTCTTACGAGAACGAAGCGATCGCAAAGGCAAGGCCCGTGAAGGTAAACGAAGTCATGGTAAAATTTGCTTCCCTGGAAGACGTTCTCATACATAAGGTGGTGGCCGGAAGGCCGCGGGACCTGGAAGACATCAGGAAGATGCTGGTAAAGAACCCCTCCTACGACCGGGATTACGTCCTCTCCTGGCTGCGGGAATTCGACCAGGTTCTGGATGCCGGCTTCGCGGAGACCTTCGCCTCCATCTGCGGCCAGACGGAGTGAGTGCCGCGACTTCCAAGCGTCCCGCCTCTCCCCCTTGTCCCCTATCACGGGGGTAGCTCGGTGCCTTCGCCCTCCACGCTCTTGTCTTCCGCGGCCTCACTGTCAGCCTGCCGCTCCTCTGCGAAACCAGGCTCGTTCTCGCCCTCGAGCCCGGGAATCTCTTCCGCCTCTTCCGTCTCCACGAGCCCGCGTTCCTCAAGCGAAGCCAGGAAATCCTTCGCGCCCTCGCCCTCATCGCGAGGGACCACCACCCGGGCCATGCCCAGGGGGCCCGCGTAGACGGGTGCCGGCAGGTCAGCCCACAGCAGGGGGTGAAAACCCTCCTCCCGCAGCAGGTTGACCACGAACTCCGCCTCTATCCTCTCCCCGGCGAAGACCACCTGCTCGCGCGGTTGGCGACGCGAAGATCTGAAGAAACGCACCTTCCCTCTCCCTTCTTCACCTGCTCCGCGTATCCATATAAGTAAGGCGGGCGCACGTGAAGCTCAGACTACACCGGTGATCGCGCACTCAGTTAATATTAACATGGTGACGCGGCATGGAGGCGCAGCGGCGCGAGAGGCGGCGGGGCGGGAGCGCCGGTGAAGCGATGACGGGCAGGGAAAGGAGTGTACGGGGATGAAAGCTCTGGTCATGGGCGGCGGCATGTCCGGTCTGGCCACCGCCATCAACCTGCTGGACCTGGGGTACGAGGTGGAGCTGGTGGAAGCGGACGCCATCTTCGGCGGCCGCGCCAGCTCCTGGAGGGACGAGGACGGTGACATGATAGACAACGCCCTCCATGTCTTCTTTCCATATTATGCTAATCTAATGCAGTTCTTCCGCAAGATGGGCATTGAGGACCAAATCCTCTGGAAACAGACCGAGCTGTACTACATGCAGGAGGGAGGGAGGGAGGCGGTGCTGCGCTTCGCGCCCCTGCCCGCACCGCTGCACGCCGCGGCCGCCTTTCTCACCCTGCTCAAGTCCTACAGGAACGTGCCCAGGTGGAGGTCGCTCTTCGCCGCCGCCGCCATGGGACGGGCGGCGACGTACTCGGAACGCAAACTGGAGAAGCTGGACGAGATAACCTTCGGCCAGTGGGCGTACCGGCTTTCCCCCGCGCATGCCTTCCTGCCCCTGGAGCCGGGCATCAACGGGCTGACCTTCACCCCGTCCTGGATGGTCTCCGCGAAGGTCATGCTCAACTGGTTCCGCAAGATATCCGCAGACCGCGACAGCGCCCGGGTGGGCTTCGCCAACGGTGGCCTGGGCGACATCTGGGTGGACACCTGCCTGGACTACATCCGCGACAATGGCGGCGTCGCCGAGCTGCGCAAGGCGGTCACTTCCATCAACCTGAAGGGGACCGGGGTGAAGAGCGTGACGGTCAACGGCGAGGAGGAGCGCACGGCGGACCTTTACGTGTCCTGCCTGACGCCCTTCGCCCTGCGAAAGGCGCTCCCCGACGAAGCTTTCCGTTTCAAGTATTTCCGCGACCTGTGGTGCTTCCACCGCGCTCCCTCCCTTTCGCTGCAGGTCTGGTTCGACCGCAAGCTCACCGGCATTGATGTGACAATATTTTCCAACAACTGCATATTCAACACCTTTGCGGACCTCTCCAACGTGCTGCCACACGTCTTCAGCGGCGGCTCCATGTTCGAGATGGTGCTCGCCCCCGCGGATGACATCGAGGGGCTGCCGGACGACGTCATCTTCGACATCGCCATCGCGCAGATCCGCTCCCTCTTCCCCGCGGCCAGGGAAGCCGAGGTGCGCAAGTACAAGGTGGTGCGGGAGCGCCAGGGGGTCTACCGCGCCTGGCCCGGCATGGAGCAGCGCCGGCCCTACCAGCGCTCCCCCCTTGACAACCTCTACCTGGCCGGGGATTACACCAGGACCCACGTCTCCTCGGGCGGCATGGAGGCGGCCATCTGGACAGCAAACCACTGCGCGGAGATCATCGCCCTGGACAAGCTGGGCAAGGCGCATACCCTGAACGTGGAATGGAAGCCCAGGAAGGGGCTGATGCCCTTCATCAAGCCGGCCTTCCAGGCCGGGGGAGCACTGGCCTTCCTCGCCCTGTCGAGAAGGCTCCGCAAATCCTGACCATGTCAACAATATAGTGTCAACAGTATGGGGTCAGGTCTCATCCGTTGCCTTCTTAAGTGTCAACACTTTGGGATCAGGCCTCATTGTTGACATCTCTAGGGGCATGAAGACCTGGATTCAGGCTTCATTATTGACATCTCTAGGGGCATGAAGACCTGGCCC
>CAKZMC010000040.1 GCA_937128055.1 uncultured Actinomycetes bacterium
TCCAGAGGGCCGAGACGCCCTCCATCCCCAGGAACGACCCCTCTCAGACATGAACGCGGTTTGACCCCAAAGTATGTTTGGGGAGGGTCAAGGGAGGGGCGGAGCCTCTCCCTTGGTCTTATAAAAGGCCACGAATGATCCTGACCCCTGGGTGTTGACATTTGACGGAGGGCCCCGGGCCCACTGTTTCCCCCTCCACCTCCCCCACGGTCGCGCCGCGGCCGTACTCACGGAAAGGAATCAACCAGGTCGCGTGCGAGCACGCAGGCCGTCACCCCCTCCGCCCCCGCGACCTTGAGCACCCTGGCGCACTCTGCGAGGGTGTAGCCCGTGGTCATCACGTCGTCCACGACCACGACTTCCCTGCCACGCACCTTTTCCCGGGCGGGCCGAAAGGAGCCCCTCACGTTCCCCTTCCTGCTGCGGTAATCCAGGGACGCCTGCGGAGAGGTGACCCGCGTCCTCTCCAGAAGCGCGGCGAAGGGCAGGCCAAGGGCTTCCGCAACCGCTTTGCCCAGAATCTCAGCGTGGTCGTAACCCCTCGCCCTCCGCTTGCGGGGATGCATGGGAACGAAGGTCACCAGGGGGTGGCTCCCCCGTAGGAGCGGCGCCAGCCTCACCGCGGCCATGAAGCCCAGGGGCCGGGCTAACCTCCAGCCATTGCCGTACTTCAGCTTGTGTATGGCGGAGCGCATGGGTTCCTCATAAACCGCCAGGGCTGCGGTCGCGTCCAGGTGCCTCACCCTGCGTCGGCAAAGCAGGCACCATTCCACCTCGTAGAGGGTGGGCTTCCCGCACCGGAGGCATACCTTGCCTTTGATGAGGGGGAGCGACGAGAGGCAACTCGCGCATAGGAGCCTGCCCTCATACCTCCCGCATCCCGCGCAACGGGTGGGGAACAGCAGCTCCGCAAGCAGGTGGCAGCCGTACATGTTATATATTATATACAATATATACAGTATGTAAATACTTTGCGCGGCGCCGGGCATGCCGGCGGCAGTTCGGGGGCAGTGATAGCGCGGGGGAGCCCGGTAAGATGCCGGGGCCGGGGGTGTGGGCAAGGCTATTCCGTTGTCTCCTCCCCCATGAAGTGGAGTTCCTTATCCAGGATGGTGCCCGGCACGATGCTCACGCCGGGATGGACGATGGTCCCCTCGCCGATGACGCTGCGGTGCCCGATCACTGAATCCGCCAGCAAGGCGGCGCGGTCGCCGATTTCCGCCTCCCATCCCACGATGGCGTCCATGAGATGGGCGTCCTTGCCGATATAACCGTCCCCCCACTTGATGCCGCGATAGAGCACGGCGCCCTCGTCGATCACCGTGCGGTCGCCCACGATAAGGGGACCGAAGAGGCGCGCGCCTTTCTTCACCTGGCAGTGGGCGCCTATGCACACGGGGCCCACCATGACCACTCCCTCCTCGATGACCGTCTCGTCCCCTATCCACACGTCCTCGCCGATGCGCACTCCGGAGATGTGCACCTTCACCCTGCCGGCGAGAGCGTCGAAATTGCCTTTCTTGTATTCCTCCATGCTTCCCACGTCGTTCCAGTAATCATCGTGTGTGTACCCGTAGAAGGCCACCCCCTCCGTGAGGAAGCGCGGGAAGAGCTGCGAGCCGAAATCGTAGAACTGCCACGGGGGAATCATCTCCAGCACCCGCGGCTCGAAGGCGTAGATGCCGCTGTTGGCCATGTTGCTGCGCGCTTCCTTCCGCGAGGGCTTCTCCTGGAACTCCACGACGCGCGATTCCTCGTCGGTGAGGACCACGCCATATTTGGAAGGGTCTTCCACGTGCGTGAGCACCAGTGTCGCCACCCCGCCGTGCGCGCGGTGGAACTCCAGCAGCTTGGTGAGGTCAAGGTCGGTAAGGGCGTCGCCGCTGATCACCAGGAAGGTGCCCTCACCCAGTTCCTTCTCCAGCTTCTTCACCCCTCCGGCCGTGCCCAGCAGCTCCTCCTCGTAGGAATAGGTCATGGAGACCCCCCACTTGCTCCCGTCACCGAAGTGCTGCGTGATGGCCTCGTGGTAGTAGTGGACGTTCACGTAGATCTCACGGAAGCCGTGGCGGGCCAGGAGCTCCACTATATGCTCCATCACCGGGCGGTTGACGATGGGGATCATGGGCTTGGAGATCTCTTCCGTCAGGGGGCGCAGGCGCGTTCCCAGCCCCGCGGCGAGTATCATCGCTTTCATGCTTCACCCACCTCCATCGCCAAACCCCCGGCAGGACCGTCAACCCGCTCCGGAATGAACCAGCTCCCGGAGGCTCGCCTCGTAGGGCGGACCCGCCACCCCCCTCTCGGTGATCACCGCCGTTATCAGGCCGGCGGGGGTGACGTCAAAGGCGAAATTGCGCGCCTCCACTCCCGGGGGCGCCACCCGCACGCCGCCGACCTCCAATACCTCGCGGGGATCCCTCTCCTCGATGGGGATGGCGGACCCCTCGGGGAGGTCCAGATCCAGGCTGGAGAGGGGGGCTGCCACGTAGAAGGGCACCCCGTGCCTGTGGGCGAGCACCGCGAGGGTGTAGGTGCCGATCTTGTTGGCGGTGTCCCCGTTGGCCGCCACGCGGTCGGCCCCGGTGACCACCACGTCCACCTCGCCGCGTGACATGAGGTGGCCGGCCATGTTGTCGCAGATTACGGCCATGTCGATCCCCTCGCGCCGCAGCTCCCAGGCCGTGAGGCGAGACCCCTGCAGCAGGGGCCGCGTTTCGTCGACCCACACGAAGCGGACCTTGCCCCGCCGGAACCCCGTCTTGATGACCCCCAGGGCGGTGCCGTAGGAATAGGTGGCCAGTCCTCCCGCGTTGCAGTGGGTCAGCACCTTGCAGCCTTCCGGCAGCATCCGCGCGCCCAGCTCGCCGATGGCGCGGTCCGCCTCGTCCTGCTCCCGGGCAATGGCCATGGCCTCCTCCAGCGCCCGCCGGGCCGCCTCCCCCGCTTCCCCGGCGAGGGCCGCCTCGCGCACCCTCCTCAGGGCCCAGAAGAGGTTGACCGCCGTGGGGCGGGTGGCCGAAAGCTCCTCGTAGGCCCGGTCCAGTTCCCGGAGAGGATCGTCGCCTCCGGCCGCCAGGGCCAGCCCGAACGCCGCCGCGATGCCTATGGCGGGAGCGCCCCTGACCTTCATGCCCCGGATGGCTTCCGCCAGCTCCCGCCAGTCAGCGATCTCCAGGTACCGCTCCTCGTGCGGCAGCAGCGTCTGGTCGAGGAGCATGACCCGGCCGTCCCGCCAGCCGACCGCGCGCAGATCTTCCATCACTTCGCGTCCCCCGTCGCGTCCTCTCCCGCACCGCCTCCGCGCCTTCCCGGCCACCGCCGCCTGCCCGCCTCACACGGGCCCGCCTCGCCGGCAATCCACAAAGCGGCGGTGAGCCCCGCGGTGAGCTCTGCCACAATTTTCCAGATCGATCCCGCTCAGGTCCCCATCTCCCAGGAGGTGAGGTATTCCTCCTGCTCCGGGGTGAGAGAATCGATCTCTATGCCCATGGAGGCCAGTTTCAGGCGGGCTATCTCCCGGTCCAGCTCCTCGGGGACGTCGTAGACCACCTTGTCCAGGCCGGCATGGGCACCCTTCACGTACTCCACGCACAGGGCCTGGTTGGCGAAGGACATGTCCATGACCGACGCAGGGTGACCCTCCGCGGCCGCCAGGTTCACCAGCCTTCCCTCCGCCAGGAGGTAGACGCGCCTACCGTCGCCCAGCACGAACTCCTCCACGTTCTCCCGCACGCGGCGCCGGGAGGTGGCCATCTCCTCCAGGGCGGGTATGTCGATCTCCACGTTGAAGTGCCCGGAATTGGCCAGGATGGCGCCGTCGCCCATGACCTCGAAATGCTCCCGTCGCAGCACATGGATGTCCCCAGTTACGGTGACGAAGAGGTCGCAGGTGGAGGCGGCCCGCTGCGAGGTGTCCACGTGAAATCCCTCCATCACCGCCTCCAGGGCGCGCAAGGGATCGGTCTCCACCACCGTCACGTGTGCGCCCAGGCCGCGGGCGCGCGAGGCCACTCCCCTGCCGCACATGCCGTACCCGAAAACGGCCACCCTCCTCCCCGCCAGCAGCACGTTGGTGGCGCGCAGGATGCCGTCCAGGGTGGACTGCCCGGTCCCGAAGCGGTTGTCGAAGAGGTGCTTGGTCATGGCGTTGTTCACCGCGATCACCGGGTAGAGGAGCACTCCCGCCTCAGCCATGGCACGCAGGCGGATGACGCCGGTGGTGGTCTCCTCGGCGCCCGCCCACACCTCCTGCGCCTGCTCCTTCCTCTCCGCGTGCAGGGTGGATATGAGGTCCGCCCCGTCGTCCATGGTCACCTGCGGCCGGGTGTCCAGCACGGCATTGATGTGCGCGTAGTAGGTGTCCTTGTCCTCGCCGCGCACGGCGAAGACGGGCACCCCGTGATGCTCGACCAGGGAGGCGGCCACGTCGTCCTGGGTGGAAAGCGGGTTGGAGGCGCAGAGGGCTACCTCCGCCCCGCCCGCCTTGAGGGTTATCATCAGGTTGGCCGTCTCCGTGGTCACGTGCAGGCACGCCCCCACGCGCATCCCCTCCAGGGGCTTTTCGCGCTGAAAACGCTCCCTTATTAGGCGCAGGACGGGCATGTCCCGCTCCGCCCACTCTATGCGCAGACGGCCCTCCCCGGCCAGGCCGGGATCGGCTATATGGTGCTCCATGCTATCTCCTTCCGTGCTCGACTTACCCGCATCCGATAGACTTAGTGATTATTACCAATAAATTGCCTTTCCTCAAACGCGCTCCCTCCAGTAATCGAGGGTGTCCCGCAGGGTCTTCTCGAACGGGATATCGGGGTTCCAGCCCGTGATGCCGCGGAACTTGCCGCAGTCGCACACGAGCAGCTCCACGTCGGAGGGGCGCATGCGCTCGGGCACCGGACGTATCTCTATCTCCCTCTCCGTGTAGGAGAGGAGCATGTCCAGCACCTCGCGTATGGAGAACACCCTTCCCGAGCCTATATTGTAGACCTCCCCCGCTTCCCCCTTCTCCAGCGCCAGCCAGTAAGCCTTGACCATGTCCCGCACGTCCGTGAAATCACGGCGGGCGTTGAGGTTGCCCACCTCGATCACCGGGCTCTTCTTCCCCTTCTCGATCTCGGCGATCTGCCTGGCGAAGTTGCTGGTCACGAAGACGTGGCCGCGGCGCGGCCCCTCGTGGTTGAAGGCGCGCGTGCGCACGACGTGGATCCCGTAGCTGCGGTGGTACTGGAAGGCGAGCATGTCCTGGGCCACCTTGCTCACCGCGTACGGCGACAGGGGCCGCAGGGGGTTCTCCTCCGTGATGGGGGTCTCGTGCTCGAAGACCAGCCCGTATTCCTCGCTGGATCCCGCCACGTGCATGCGGGCCTGCAGCCCGAGGTCCCGCAGGGCCTCCAGGACGTTCAGCTGCGAGATGATGTTGGTGGTGAGGGTCTCCGCCGGAGCCTTCCAGGAAGTGGGCACGTAGCTCTGCGCCGCCAGGTGGAATATGTAATCCGGCCGCACGTCATCGAGGGTCTTGCGTACCGCCGCGGCGTCGCGCAGGTCGCAGTCGACGAGGTGCACGCGGTCCAGGAGATGCTCTATGTTCTCCAGTCGCGACCTCCAGCGTACCGTGCCGAATACCTCCACGTCCCCGCGGGAGAGGGCGTACTCCGTCAGGTGGCTTCCCACGAAACCGGTTATCCCCGTGATAAGGATGCGCAAGGTTCTTCCTCCTTCTTCTCCGCGTCTTGTCTCCTGAAAATCCCCAGGGGGTCCCGGCTCAAGGGATCCCCCGGTGGCCCGTGCCTATCCTTTCCTCGCCTTCATCAGGCCGTCCCTCCCTCCTCCCCGCCCCATCACACTTGGAACTTAAGGGTGTGCGGCGGGATCACCGCGTCCGGCCACACCCTTATGCCGCACCTGAGGTCGTTGTCGTCCCCCACCTCCACCCCGCCGCCGATGACCGCCTGGTCGGAGACGTGCACCCTCTCCCCTACGCGCACTCCCTGCGAGAGCACGCAGCCGCGCAGCACGCTTTCCGCGCCCACCTCGCAGCCCGCGTGCAGAACCGCCCCTTCCAAGTGGGCTCCCTCGCCCACCACGCACCCGGGGCCGAGAACACAGTCGCTGGAGATGGTGGCGTGCGGGGCGATGCGGCAAGCGGGGCCGATCACGGAGGGTCCGAAGACGGATGCCTGAGGATCCATCTCCACCCCCTCCCCCACCCATACCGAGGGCTTCATCTCCTCGCCGTCGAAGGCGAACGGCACGCGGCGGCGGAGGATGTCGTAGTGAGCTTGCAGGTACTTCGCCGGCGTCCCGATATCCATCCAGTAGGCGTCGCTGGGAAACCCGTACATGGGGACCTCATCCTCGAGCAACTGGGGAAAGAGCTGGCGCTCGAAGGAATAGGGCTCGCCGGCGGGGACCCTCTCCAGGAGCTCGGGTTCGAGTACGTAGGTGCCGGCGTTGATGAGGTCGGTGGTCACCTGGTCCCAGCTCGGCTTCTCCAAAAACTCCGTGATCCTGCCGCGGCGATCCAGGGGGACCAGCCCGTAGGCGGTGGGGTCCTCCACCCGCGTGAGGTAGAGGGTGGCCTTGCCTCGCTTCTCGCGGTGGTAGGCG
>CAKZMC010000041.1 GCA_937128055.1 uncultured Actinomycetes bacterium
ACGCGGAGAACACGGCCCGCGTCCTCAACGCCATGCGGCCGCAATATATCCGCCCCCGCACTCTCTACCTCCTTCCCGGCATGCCCCTCTACGACGACGCGAGGGCCGGCCTTTTCCAGGAGGCGTCGGGAGAGACGGTCATGCGCGAGCTGCAGGTGATGCTGAGCATGCTCGACCTGCAGGACACCTGGTTCCTCTCCGACCACATCTCCAACTACGTGCCCGTCTACGGCCACCTGCCCGAGGACCGGGACAAGATGCTGCGCACCGTCGAAATGGCGCTGGATAAGGCCGACGTCTACCTGGCCCCCCGCCACCTCACCCATTTATAAAAGGGGTCAGGTCTTGAATTTTGATACCCCATGGGGTATTTTCCCGCCACTGCTCACATATGCAACCCGGAAACGACAGGGTGAAGCCACGCGCTTCCTATACACGTTCCTATACATCACATTTATATGCCTACATGGGAAGATACAATTGCCCCGCAAACGACAGGACGAGGCCGCGCGTTCCTGTGCTATCATGTCGCCATGAGTATCTGGCAGAAGATAAAGCGGTTCTTCCGCGGCAAGCGTTTCCTTTGCGACACCTGCGCCTACGATTACCCGAGCGCCTGTTCCCGCCTGGAGAGGCCCAACGCCACCTCCTGCCCCGATTACCGCAAGAGATTCTAACGATCACGGCAGATCCTCAGGCTCCCGATCGTGCCGCTGCCGCCGCGCAGGTAAATATCCGGCAGAATAGGGAAAACAACCTCATATACCCCGAGGGGTTTCAAGATTCAAGACCCGACCCCTTTAAGTCACTAGGCCGCGCCGGAGGGCGGCGGCGACGGCCTCGGTCCGGTCGCTCACCCCCAGCTTCTCGAAGATGTGGGTGATGTGCGTCTTCACCGTCTGGACGCTTATGAACAGGCGGTCCGCGATCTCCTTGTTGGAAAGCCCGTCGGCCAGGAGCTGCAGTATCTCCATCTCCCGCTCGCTCAGGCCGTAAGTCTCGCGGTTGCTGCGCGCGAGGTAAAGATACTCCTTGAGCAACTGGGCCTGCGCATCCGGGTGGAGGGTGGCGCCCCCCTTATGCACCTCCTTGACCGCCTTTACCAGCTCCTCCAGGCCTACATTCTTCAGGAGATAACCCGTCGCTCCTGCCTTGACCGACTCGTACACGTATCCCTCCTGGTCGAGCATGGTGAGCATGATCACCTTGGCGTCCGGAAGGTCCTTCTTGATCAGCTTGGTGGCGGTGATGCCGTTCATGCCCGGCATGCTGATGTCCATGAGCACCACGTCCGGCTTCAGGGCCCTGGCCCTGGCCACCGCCTCGTCCCCGTTGGAGGCCTCTCCCACCACCTCTATCTCGGGGTTCAGGCGCAGCAGGCCGACCAGGCCCTCCCGCACCAGGCGGTGATCGTCCACCACCATGACCCTCAACACGCGCGTACCCATTTACCCCTCCTTGGTAACCGTATAGAGGGGGAAGCGCACCTCCACCAAGGTACCTTCCCCGGGTGCGCTCTTAACCGACATCATCCCGCCCAGCGATTCCGCCCTCTCGCGCATCCCCAACAGGCCATAGCTCCGTGCCATCCTCCGCTGCAAGCCCGGCAGCTCGAAACCCACTCCGTCATCCTCAACACGCAGCAACAACTCCCCGTCATCCACCCTTATGGTAACCCTGGCACGGCTGCAGCGCGAGTGCTTCACCACATTGTTCAGCGCCTCCTGCGAGATGCGGAAAAGCGTGGTCTCCGCCTCCATGGTCAAGGGGGGGATTTCCCTCTCCTCAAGCTCTATGCGCAGGTCGAAGGGGGCCTCCTCCTGCAGCCGCATGATGTACTTCTGGAGGGCGGCGGAAAGGCCCAGGTCGTCGAGGACGGAAGGGCGCAAGCCGGAGATGATGCGCCGCATCTCCACGATCCCGGCGTCGATCACCCCCTGCGCTTCCAGGAGCGCCTGGTGAGCCTCCTCGGGATCGCTCTCCAGGCGCGCGGAGCAGAGCTGCAGGCGGAAAGCGGCGCTCACCAGGTTTTGGATGACACCGTCGTGCAGCTCCATAGCCACCCTCCTTCTCTCGTCCTCCTGGGCGGTGATGACCCTCTGCAGGAGCTGGCGGTGCACCTCCTCGTCGTAGCGCAGGTCGTCGTAAAGGCGGGCGTTCTCGATGGCGATGGCAGCCTGGTTCCCTATGGCGGCAAGCAGCTCCCGTTCCTGTTCGCCGAAACGCACCTCCGCCCGGTGGCCGAGGAAGATGACGCCGACGGGCTTCTCCCTCGCCTTCAGGGTAAGAAGGTAGATGGAACGCAGGCCGGCCAGGGAACCCGCCACCTGGCTCTGCATGAAATCCCCCGGGGACACGGCATACAGCCCGCCGCGCGAGAAGGGATCGCAGCCGGCAAGCTCCAAGAGCCGGTCACGGGACAGGTCGAAGGCTGCCTCTTCCCTGCGGCTCAAGGGTAGCCGGGAGCGGATGGAGGCCAGGTGAAGGCTGCGCCCGGCGGGGTCCGGGAGGCACAGGGCGCATATATCCAGGCCGAAGAGGGTGAGCAGCTTCTCGGCGATACTCTCCAGGATATCCTCGATCTCCGGGGTTGAAATCAGTTTTTCGGTGATGTCCCGCAGGGTGGAGAGCTGCAACCTGCGCACGCGGTCCTCTCGCGCCTGCTCCACCAGCTCCCTGTCGCGCTCCTGCAGGACCCTGGCAACGTATGCCTTGAGCGTGCCGGTATCGAAGGGCTTGGTGATGTAGCCAACTGCCCCGCCGCCCAGCCCCTTGAGGTAATCCATGTCGGTGTTGCGCGCGGTGACCACGATTACCGGTATGCCCGCCGTCTCCGGGTCCTCCTTGAGGCGGCGCAGCACCTCCCAGCCGTCCACCTCCGGCATCATGATATCCAGGAGCACGCAGTCCGGCTTTTTCCTCGCGACCTCCTCCAGCGCCTGCCTGCCGCCATGGGCCTTGCGCACCCGATAGCCCTCGAATTCGAGGTTCATGGCGATGATCTTGGCCACGTCGGGTTCGTCGTCCACCACCAGGATATCCGCCGCTTCCTTGCCTTCTTCCCTCTCTTCCGCGGATCTTCCCATGCCACCGCTCACCATCGCGACGTCGCCTCCCGCATCGGCCGGCGTTTGCGCGCAAACCGCGCCTCTATTTCAGTCGGCAGGGCGCGGACTCCCCTTGACGCTACCTCAACGCGTATCCCCGCTCACCTCCGCCTCCCTCCCGGGGATGCGGGGATAGGCCTTTTGTGGGAACGGAGGGGCGAGGCGTCGGGGGTGGAGGCCGCTTCAGCTCATGCCGGCCTTGTCGAGGTGGTCGGCGAGGGGGATGACCCTGCCGTCCGTCCACCTGACATCCACCTTGCCCTTCTCCACCAGGCGTATGAAAGCCTGCACGACCTGGGGATCGAACTGCTTTCCCGAGCCGCGCCTCAGCTCGGCGATGGCTTCCTCCAGGGGAAGGGCTTTGCGGTAGGGACGGTCGGAGGTCATGGACTCGAAGGCGTCTGCCACGGAGATGATGCGGGCTCCCAGAGGGATCGCCTCACCCCGCAGGCCGTCCGGGTACCCGCTGCCGTCGTACCACTCGTGGTGGTGGTAGACCAGGGGCATGACGGGCTCGAGGAGCTTCACCGACTGCAGGATGCGGGTGCCGATGAAGGGGTGGTACTCCATCTCCCTCCTCTCCTCCTCGGTGAGGCGGCCGGGCTTCTTCAGGATCCTTTCCTTGATGCCTATCTTTCCCACGTCGTGCAGGATGGAGGCGTTGCGCACCACGTCTATCTCGGCCGTGGATAGCCCCATCTCCTCGGCGAGGGCCACCGCGTACTCCGTGACGCGCTGGGAGTGGCCGTGGGTATAGGCGTCCCGGGCGTCGATGGCGGAGGCGAGCGCGGTGATCACCTCGATGTAGATCTCCTCCAGGCTCGCGAAAAGACGGGCGTTCTCGATGGCGATGGCCGCCTGGCTGGCCAGGCTGGTGAAGAGGTTGACCTCGTGGGGCGTGAAGCGGTGCGGCTCGTCCGTGTAGAGGTTCAGCACGCCGATGACGCGATCCTTAAGGCTCAGGGGCACCGAGAGCAGGGAGCGCAACCCCTCCATGCGCGCGTGTTCCGAGTAGGCGTGTCGGGGATCGGAGCCGATATCGTAGACGGCGATGGGTTTCCCCTCCTGGATGACCCTACCCGCGATGCTCTCCCCCACCTTGATGTTTCCCTTGGTCAGATATTCCTGGGAGAGGCCGTGGGAGGCCGCGATCACCAGCTCCTGGCTCTCCTCGTCCAGGAGCATGATGGAGCTGGTCTTGGCCCCCAGCAAGGCGAGGCTCATCTGGACGATCTGCTGCAGCACGGTATCCAGCTCGATGGCCGAGGTGATGGCCTTGTCTATCTCGAAGATAGCGTGCAGCTCCCCGATGCGGTCCTCCAGGTCGGCGTAGAGGCGCGAGTTGTGCACGGCCAGGGCGGCCTGCATCGCGAGCGCGGAGAGGAGGTTGAGGTCGTCGCGGTTGAAGCTGTCCTTCAGCTGGTTCCCGGCGAAGACCACCCCGTAGATCTCGTCGCGCCATTTCAGGGGGGAATAGAGGGCCGACCTGATACGGTACGTCTCGAGGAACTGGCGGTACCCCCATTCCAGGTTGGTGTCCTCGATGACCATCGATTCCCTGCTCTCCAGCACCTTCCCGATGAGCCCGTAATCGTGCGGCAGGCTCAGCTCGGCGTCGCTGCCCTTGACGCCCTCGCTGGCCACCGCCAACAGTTGGTTCCGGTCCCGGTCGAACCGGAAGACGAGGACCACGTCGGGGTTGATGCTCCTGGAAACGGCATCGCACAGGTTGTCGTAAACCCGGTACTCGTTGAGGGTCGATTCGAACACGGTGGCGAAACCGGAGAGGGCGGTGAGCTCCACCACCCTCCTCGCCTTCTCCGCGCTCTCCCGGTCCGCGAACTCCGACATGTAACCCGTCAAAAGGCCGCCGAGGACGTAAAAGCCGACGCGGCTCATGACGGCGCCGACGGATTCCAGGCCCACCAGGCGCCCGGAAAGGGCGAGGGTGCACGCCATGATCAGGCCGCCCATGACACCGAAGGAAACCCCCTCCTTCACCCCGAACCAGAGGGCCACGTTCACCACCGGCAGGGCGTAGAGGAAGTCGAACTCCACGAGGGGATGGGAGCGGGTGAAGTACACGAGGAGGGAGATGAGCAGCATCTCGAGGGGGAAGAGACAGAGGCAGGCGAACTTGAACCTCTTTTCGGGAACGTGGGAGATAATCTGGTCGATCGCGACGTAGAAGACGCCCATCCCTATGATGACCGGGAGGACCTCGGCCTGGTCGTAATAGCTCCGGGAGATGAGGAACTGCACGACCACGTATATATAGACCAGTATGCGGATGAGCCTTGTGAAGAGGATCAGTTTTTTCTTGAGGTCCAAGGCCACACCCCTCGCTGTCTTGGCTTTGTACCCACGGTCGCCGTCATTCTACGAATAAGACTCACTCCCGCGTATCCCCCAAGAGAGGGATATCTCCTCAGCCTGGATCTTTTCATTTTTAAGTGTATCGACTTTTTTCTCCAGCTCCTAAAGGTTTTCCTCCAACGGTAACGCGGCGGGGGTGAAAGGATGCCACCGGGGGGTGGACGGGCAGGCAAAGACGGCGCCACCTGCCCTGCGCAGGAGTCCATGGAGCCTTGCTGATGCCCCGACATATGAATACGGCCGCACTATTGTGTCTGCATGCATCGGCTTACCGGTCACCAGCAATCCGACCCTCCATACCGGGGACGGGTTTCGCGCGCGTACGAGCGGACGGCCACTACGGGGCCCTCTCCGCGGTGGGCAGGTGGCGCGGCTTCGGGAGCGGGGGAGCGCCGTAAACCCATCCCGCAAAGCAGACCGTATTCATGGACCGGGGTACTCAGGGTGATGAAGGCGGCCGGAGGGGTCGCGTGGGGCGGTCGAGGATCATGCGCCGAGGACCGCCAGCTCCACCGCCTCCGCCCAGCCCTCGTTGAGGAATCCCTCGGTGACCACGACGTTTTCCGCCTCCGATACCGCGGACAGGAGCTGGGGGTTGGCGAAAAGTCCGTTGCGTACCAGGAAAAAGACGCCCACCGCGCCGGCGAAGGCCATGTCCGCCGCGGAATCCCCCATCGCCATGGCCTCCTCGCGCCGGAACCCCCGCCGGCGCATGTCCTCCGCCACCGCCTGGTCCTTGCTCACGCCCACGGGCACCAGGTGGTAGGCGTGGATCTCGGGCACCTCGAGGGTTGGGCTGGCGCGGGGTAGCACGCCGTTATCCACCAGCACCAGCCCCGGGAAGCGCTGCGCGAGGACGCGGTTTACCTCCTCCAGGTCCACCAGCCCGCGGAAGAGCGGTGTACAGTCGCGAAACTGCGACCAGGGGGTATGATACTCGATGCGGCCTCGGTACTCGGAAAGCAGGAAAGAAACGGCGCCACTCTCCATTATGGCCGCCAGGAGGCCTTCACCGCCCGTCGCGAAACCCCCCGCGTTCACAACCACTTCCTCGCCCAGGTCGTAGACGATCTCCACGCCCAGCTCGGCGATGTAGTTGCGCAAACCGAGGAGGCGCGCATCGCCCAG
>CAKZMC010000042.1 GCA_937128055.1 uncultured Actinomycetes bacterium
TTAATAGCTGGTATGATTCGAACAAGCATAGGGATAATGTGTCCACCATGTAGTGAACCAGCGCAGTTTGTTGACACCGCCGATCCGGCCAAATATCATAATCTCAAGGCGTATTGGGAAGACATAGCGGGGCAAGGCTTTCCGGTAGGCAACGCTCACCAGTTGGCAAGGCTTTCCGGTCGGCATCGCTCCCTGGTCGGGGTTGGCAGGTAAAAAATGTATGCAGGATCAGGATCACGTCATCGCCCTGCGAAGATCGCTGCCATGGCGCGCCGCCGCTCTTTCTCCCTTCTGCTGACGGCCCTCTGCGTGGCGAGCGCGGTGTGCCTGGCACAGCTTGTGGTGCCTACGGGCGCGGAGGCGGCGCTCGTGGCCGCCAGGAAGGCGCCGCCAGCGCCGAGGAACGTGCGCGCCGCGAGGTACGGCAACGCCTTCCTGGTCTCCTGGGATCCTGTGCCTGACCCGCGCGTTGCGGGCTACAACCTCTACCGGGGGTACTTCAAGCTGCCCCTCCTGATCCTCTGCTGCCGTGTCAACCCCTCTCCCATCGTGGGATGTTCCTTCCTGGACACCAGCGTGTGCGATACAGCCCACCCCCAGTACTACTGGGTCACCGCGGTGTCCGGCTGCGCGGAGAGCCAGCCGGGGGGCCCGGCGCGCATCGACCCCCGGGTGCCGGACACCTCCCCGCCGCGGCCGCCATGGGGCCTGCAGGCGGAGGTACCCGCGACGGGGGTGAGGCTCACCTGGTCGGGGGGGAACGTCGAGCCCGACTTCGCCGGGTATAACCTCTACCGCGTCGAGGAAGGCAAGGGCGCCACAAGGCTTAACCCCGTGCCCCTGCGGGAGCTCTTCTTCTATCACGCCGCAGGGAAGGACGGCGAGACTTACGAGGCGCGCAGCGTGGACACCTCGGGGAACGAGAGCGCGGGGGCGTGGGCGGTGGCCTCTCCCGTTGCGGGGGAGGTGTTGGAATTCGTCGGTCCCTCGCAAAACGGCGACCCCAGGGTGTCCTATCGAGGCCAGTGGGTGTGCGAATACGCCCCCTGCCTCCACGGGGGTCAGCTGGTGGCGAGCGCCGTGGAGCCGGGCGCCGCGGACGTGGTAGCGGTGGAGGTGACCTTCGAGGGCACCTCGGTCGAGCTCTACTGCGCCCGCTACTGGCAGTGCGGGTGGTGCGAGGTCTTCCTGGACGGGGTCTCCCGGGGACGGGTGAACCTGAGCATAGACTCCGATTATATCGAGGCCGGTTACCTGCTATGCGCCGCCACCTCCCTGCAACCGGGGAGCCACACGCTAAAGGTGGTAAACGTCGGCGTCCCGGGTCCGCAGGGTTTCCCCTACGGCATCGTGAACGTGGACTACCTGGTGCTCCGCTGACGGTGACCCGCTGAAAGCGCCTCCCCTTGCCTGCCACGGGACCTGCTTCGCTGAATATGCCCGTTGCGTCAATAAAAAATCTACTCGAAAGCCAATTCGTTGACTCATAAAAAAATCTATTCGAAATAGGTGTTTTCTTGCTCTGCTTCTTCGCCGGGATTGATGGAGGCGGAAACCGCCGTCTTGAACAGTTTTTCTCTGGAGGGAGCCTATCTCCCT
>CAKZMC010000043.1 GCA_937128055.1 uncultured Actinomycetes bacterium
GGAACGACCCCTCTCAGACATGAACGCGGTTTGACCCCAAAGTATGTCTGGGGAGGGGCGGAGCCTCTCCCTTGGTCCTATATGAGGGCTGACACCAGGTGTTGACCCCCGGGTGTTGACAGGGAAGAGGGGAGATCAGAGGGAGTAGAGTTCCTCGTCGCTCATGAGCGTGAAGCCGACGTTCTTCAGTATCTTCTCCGCCTCGGGAATCTTCTCCACCTCCACCACCAGCACTGCGGTCTCGCGGTCCTTCACCACGAACCCGTAGGCGTCCTCGATGTTCACGCCCTTATCGCCCAGCACCTTGCACACGCGGTGGAGTCCACCGGGACGGTCATCCATGATCACCGCGATGACTTCCTTGAGAAAGGCAGAGAAGCCCTCGCGCTCGAGGACCTGCACGGCGCGCAGTGGGTCGTCGGCCAGGAGCTTGATCACCCCAAAATCCTCCATGCCGGAGATGGTAATGGCCCTGAGGTTCACTCCCTCCTGCGCCAGCGCCTCGGTGAGCCTCTCCAGCCTCCCCGGCCGGTTCTGTGCAAAGACGTTGACCTGATGGGCCATCCTCAATCCCCCCTCGCGTATTCCCTCCTGTCCATAACGCGCACCGCCTTGCCCTCCCCGGCGGGAAGCGTCCCCGGCTCCACCAGTTCCACCAGCGGCGTGACCAGTATCTCCTGCCGCAGCTCCTCCACTATCCTCTTGCGCAGCCGGTTCAGTTCGCGCACCTCCCCGTGCCACAGGTCCCCGGCCACCTCCACCATGACGCGCATCTCGTCCCGCGACTCCACGGTGTCCAGGACGATCTGGTAGTTGGAACCCACCCCCAGTATCCCCAGGAGCACCCTTTCCACCTGCATGGGGAAGATGTTCACCCCCTTGACGATGAACATGTCGTCCGTGCGCCCCTTGATGCGCGATATGCGCCGGTGGGCCCTGCCGCAGCGGCATGGCTCCGGGTAGGCGAAGGCGAGGTCGCGGGTACGGTAGCGCAGCAGGGGCATCCCCTCCCGGTTGAGGGTAGTCAGGACAAGCTCGCCCTCCTCCCCGGGCGGCACCGGCTCAAGCCTCTCGGGGTCGATGACCTCGAGGAGGAAGCTGTCCTCCCACACGTGCATCCCCTCCTGGAAGGGGCACTCGAAGGCCACCCCCGGGCCGTTCATCTCCGTGAGGCCGTAGGAGTTGTACGCCTTGACGCCGTAGGATTCCTCCAGGCGCCGACGCAGGCTCTCCGTATGGGGCTCCGCGCCGATGAAGGCGATGCGCAGGTCGGTGTCCGAGGCGGGATCCAGCCCCATCTCCCGGAAGACCTCCAGCAGGTACAGGGCGTAGCTGGGGATCACGTGGATCACGGTGGTATGGAAATCCCGCATGAGCTGGATCTGGCGCCTGCTGTTGCCGGATCCAGCGGGTATGACCAGCGCGCCGATGCGCTCCGCGCCGTAGTGGAAACCGAGTCCTCCCGTGAAGAGCCCGTACCCCATCATGTTCTGGAAGACGTCGGTGCTGCGCACCCCGGTCATGTACATGCAGCGCGCCACCAGCTCCGCCCAGGCGTCGATGTCCCGCGCGGTGTGGAAGACCACCGTCGCCTGCCCGGTGGTGCCCGATGAGGAATGCACGCGCACGATGTCCTCGAGTGGGACGGTGAGGAAGCGCGCCGGGTCTCCCCCACGCAGGGTCTCCTTGTCCGTGAAGGGGAGGGCTCTCAGGTCCGCGAGGGAGTTCAACTTCTCCGGAGAGAAGGATGCCTCCCTGAACAGCTCACGGTAAAAAGGGCTGCGATCACACCGCTGCAGCACCTCTCGCAGGCGCCGCAATTGCAGGGCCTCGATCTCCTCGCGCGGGAGGAGCTCCATCTCCGGGTTCCAGAATTCCCTCTCCATGCCGCCTTCCTCGCGCGCCATCCTGAGAGGCCGACGATCCCTTCACGCGCGCGGGGTTCCGCTACCCCGCGCGTCGCCTTCCCCGCGCCTTCCCGCCTTGCTGCCCGCCGCAGGAGCCGCCGCCCCTACGCGGCTCAGGCATACAGGCGGTAGTAACGGTTGAACATGTCGAGCCAGCCCTTGAGGACACGCGGGTCGCGTCGCATCTCGCGGTACACCGCGCGCAGGACGGGCAGCGCCAGGTGCCCCAGGAGACGTATCCCCCATCCCTGGTTGACGCGCCGCCTCATCTCCGCCTCGCTCCCGCTGAGGCGAGCCCTGGCCAGGTCCCGCCGGTGGGTGTCGCTTATGAGGGCCGGGATGAGGGGGTGTCCCCGCAGCCCGCGGTCGTAGCGGGAAAGGAAAGACGCGCTGGTGTCGCCCGCACGCATCGCCTCTATGGCGGTCTCCGCCGCGATCTCCGCGGAGAACCACGCGGAAGGCACCCCGTCGGCTATGGCCGCCGCCTCCAGGCCCGCGGCGTCGCCGATGAGCAGCATGCCGTCCCCGAAGGTGGGCATGCTGCGCATGTCCTCGTAAAGCCCCGCGTAGATGGGGCAGGTATCCCAGATGCGCGCGCGCAGCTCCGCGCGGGGCGCGTACATCTCCCGCCAGCGGTCTACCTGGAAAAATTTCTCATAATACCCGTCGAGCAGCTTGGCCAGCTGCGGCACACCCTCCTCGGCCTTGAGGAACCTGCCTATGGTCATGTGGATGCTCTCCCGGTAGGGGAAGATATAAACCGCCGAACCTTGGCCGAGGGGCGCGATCATCTCCTCCTCCGGCATGGCCCAATAGTATTCGATCTGGTAACCGCATACGCGGTCTATATCCTGCTTGGCCATCTTGAAGTCGTAGAGAAGGCACAGCTCGATGGCTTCCGGGCGGTAGGTCCCGCGTATCCCCGCCTTTCTCGCCAGGAGGTTCTGCACCCCCTCGGCGTCGATCACGATCCCGCAGCGCAGCTCCTCTCCCCGGTCCGTTACCACTCCCCTTACGGCATTGCCTTCCCTGATCACGTCCACCGCCGTGACGGAGGTGCGCAGCTCGGCGCCCGCTTCCACCGCCCGCTCCGCAAGCCAGGTGCAGAAAGGCCGGCAGTAGACCGTGTAACCGATGGCCCCGCGGGGCGCGAGAGGCCCGGGGACGCGAAAGGAGTTATCGGTCTTGTAGACCTTGCCGTCGCGGACGAAAAAGTTGCGTATGCCGGAAATGGGCCTCTCTATAGGCGGCTCCCCGTCCCGTATCCATCGCGGCCCGAAGAGGAAGCCGTAGAAGGGGATGGTGCAGCTGGATATGACCTTCTGCCCGGGCGTGGAAGCCCTTTCCAGCATGAGGGTGGAAAGCCCCGCCTCGGCGCATCTCTTGGCCGCCACGGGGCCGCCGAATCCCGCCCCCACGACGATGACGTCATAATCGGTGGATCTCATTCCTCGTCCCCTCCGCCCGTGTTCAAACGCGCCTCAACCCCACTCGCTGCGGTAGCCCGTTCCCTGCGCCGGCCAGTTGAAATCCACGGCTCCCGCCTCGCAGATAAAAAGGCAGGAGGCGCACTCCATGCAGCGGTCAAGGCCGGCGACCTCGGCCTTCTTATCCCGCAGCCTGAAGACCCCCGCCAGGCAAACGCGCAGGCAGTCCCCGCAGCCCGTGCACCTGGAGGCGTCGACGGAAATAAAGGGCCGCGGCGCAGGAACCCACTCAACTCCCGGGATATCCTCGTGCTTGCGTATTTCTTCCATGGAGCCCTCACCACGGTCTCGACAGGACAGGAGCATTTTATCATATGAACCCGTCCTGCATCTTTCCCCGCATGGAAGCCGCGTGAAAAGTTTAGCGCGAGGAATGTCGATTAAATAAAAAAGGCCTATATCGCGCAGGCAATGCCCGGGACAGAGGAAGCGAGATGAGGACGACAAAGACCGTTATTGCCCTGGGGACGATCCTCCTTTTCGCCTTGCTTTGCTGTGCCGGGGGTTCACCCCGTGCCCGCGAAGAACCGCTTTTACCGGGACGCGGTCTGGCCATGCCGCGGTATTTCCCGGGGGAACTCCTGGTCAAGTTCCGCCCGGGGACGACGCTGGAAAGCCGGTCGCATTCCCTCGAGCGTGCCGGCGTAGGCCGGGTGCTGAGGGAATTCGGGCCGCGGGAAGGGAGGGTGCTCGTGGTTGAGGTGAGTCCCGGCACGGCGGTGGAGAGCGCCGCATGCCACCTTGCCTCGCTCCCAGAGGTCGAGTACGCGGAGCCCAACTACATGAGCTATGCCTCGCTGCTCCCCGACCGTGAAGGCGGCGAGGTTCTCCACCGGCTTGCAAATGCTCCCGAGCTTCTCTCTTTCATGCCCAACGATTCCTATTTCAACCTGCAGTGGGGGCTACGCAACACCGGGCAAACCATCGGAGGCGTGGCGGGAGTGCCCGGGGCGGACATAGGCGCGGCGGCCGCCTGGGAGATCGAGCGGGGCTATTCCCACCCGGTAACGGTGGCCGTCCTGGACTCGGGGATAAAGTTCGACCACCCCGACCTGGACGGAAAGATCTGGACCAACGAGGACGAGGTCCCCTGCAACGGCATCGACGACGACGGCAACGGCTACGTGGACGACGCGCACGGTTACAACTTCGCCGGCATCTCGCAGACCCTCTTCTTCTCCAAGTCGGGGGGCTCCTACATCCCACAGTACCGCCAGTTCGGCACCGGAACCGCCACCCAGATGTACGCCCAGTCCATCAAGGGCACCGGCCACGACATCACCCATGTGGGCGTCCTGCTGCTCGAGGTGGGCAACCCCACGGGAGAAATAACCGTCTCGCTCCGCAGCGACCTCGCCGGCCCCGACCTGGGGTCTTTCACCATAAGGCCGGGTGACCAACCGGAACGCGTGCTGGTGGATACCCTCCACCTCTATTACCGGGAGCTCTCCGCGCCTTACCACCTGGCCTCCGGCGCCACGTGCTACCTGGTCTTCAGGACCGACAACCTGAGCTCCAGCGACTTTTACTATATTTTCCAGGGAAGGAATCCCTACCCGGAAGGGCAACAATGGCTGTGGAACGGCTCCTCGTGGTCGGGCAGCTCTACCTACGATTTCTATTTCAAGACCAACCCCAATCCTTACCCGCGCGACGACTTCGGCCACGGGACCTCGGTGAGCGGGGTGGTGGCCGCGGAGAGCGACAACGCGCGGGGCATCTCCGGGGTTTCGCACGGGGCCACGATCATGCCCCTGAAGGTCTTGAGCGCCGCCGGCTACGATGCGGGGGCCTTCGACATCGCCGAGCTGGTGGAGGGCATCTACTACGCGGCCGACAACGGGGCCAGGGTCGCCAGCATGAGCCTGGGAAGCCCCTTCTATTCCCAGGCCGTGCAGGACGCGGTCGACTATGCCCGCGCCAGGGGCATGGTGCTGTGCGCGGCGGTGGGAAACGACGGTGCCGACTACGTGATCTATCCGGCCTGCATGGACAACGTCATCGGCTGCGCGGCCACCACCAACCAGGACCAGTGGGCCTCTTTCTCAAACCACCACGCCTGGGTCGACGCCAGCGCGCCCGGCCGCAACATCTACGTGACCAAGTACGAGGGCTCCGGCGGCTACGCCTTCGGCTCGGGGACCTCGTACGCCACCCCCCACGTAGCCGGGCTTGCCGCCCTGGTGTTCTCGCTGCGCCCCGACTATACCCCGGAGCAGGTGGAACAAGCCATCTTCGATAACGCCAAGGACCTCGGTGAACCGGGCCGGGATGATTACTTCGGTTACGGGCGCATCGACGCCTACGCCACCCTGCTCGACGTTAGCCATGACGGGACCGTCTTCGCCGTTTCGGCTTCCGCGGGACCGGGAGGCTCCATCGACCCGGAAGGAAGGCTGGAAGCCGTCGCTGCCTCCGACCTGAGCTTCACCGTCACCCCCGATCCCGGCTACCGCATCGCGAGCCTCCACGACAACGGCGTGGCGCAAGCCATCACCGACGCGGGCGGGATGGCCTACACCCTCAAGAACATCCAGAAGGATCACGACGTCCGGGTGACCTTCGAGGTCGCCGCATACAGCATCTCCTGCGAGGTGGAACCGGCGGGGTCGGGCGAGGTCTCGGGAACCGGCGCTTACCGACACGGATCACGAGTCACCCTCACCGCCTCCCCCGCCGCCGGCTTCCGCTTCGTACGCTGGAAGGAGGGCGGGAGCGAGGTCTCCACGGCCAACCCCTACGTGTTCGACGCCGAAAGGGACCGCACGCTGTCGGCGGAGTTCTGCGAGGCCGCCCGCACCTGGTACCTGGCCGAGGGCTGCACCGCGGGCGATTTCGAGACCTGGGTGCTGGTGCAGAACGCGGGGGAGAGCGCGGTCACGGTCAACCTGGCGCTGCAGACCGCCGAGGGCGAGAGGAGGCCCGCGGGCCTGCAGGGCCAGGTGATCCCCGCGGGCTGCCGCCGTTCCTTCCGCCTCAACGACTACCTGAGCGTGTGGGAGGTCTCCACCCGCGTGGAGGCGAGCGGGCCGGTGGTCTGCGAGCGCGCCGTCTACGGCGGGGGGAGGACCTGGGCCCACGACTCCCTGGGGGCCAGCGAGGCCGCCCGCACCTGGTACCTGGCCGAGGGCTGCACCGCGGGCGATTTCGAGACCTGGGTGCTGGTGCAGAACGCGGGGGAGAGCGCGGTCACGGTCAACCTGGCGCTGCAGACCGCCGAGGGCGAGAGGAGGCCCGCGGGCCTGCAGGGCCAGGTGATCCCCGCGGGCTGCCGCCGTTCCTTCCGCCTCAACGACTACCTGAGCGTGTGGGAGGTCTCCACCCGCGTGGAGGCGAGCGGGCCGGTGGTCTGCGAGCGCGCCGTCTACGGCGGGGGGAGGACCTGGGCCCACGACTCCCTGGGACACCCCGCCGGCCTTTAGCCATACGGCGTGAAAAGGCGGAGGTAACGGCTGCGGCCAAGGAATCGAAAGCTGGTCTAGGCTATTTTTGGACGTGGACGGGGCCTGACCCTGAGGTGTTGGCAGAGGGCCCGGGCCATAATAAGGACAGATCCCACCCACCTTGCCTGGGAACGGCCGGGCTGGCTGCAGCGACACTTAACTGAACCGCACCATGCTGTGCCGGGACCGGGGGTCGGGCGAGCGACATCGCAAGCGGCCTCCTGCCCGGTCGTGGCGCAGGGATAGAGATGGCGGTAAGGCGTGCCTCGTGTAAGAAGGAAAGCCGTGCTCGGGGCCGCGCGTCGCGGAGCGAGCCCTATCCCCTGGCCCTGCCCGGAATAAGGGCGGATCTCCACCCGACTTGCCCGGAGAACTATGGGGTCGGTCGCAGCGAGCGCGCCTTTCCGGGCGTTCCTTCTCTTAAGTGAGGCGGGTGGCGCCGAGCGAGACCGTTACCCCAAGGCTCCGGGCCGGAAGAAGGGAGGAACTCTCCCTTGCGAGGGATGGGTGCGGCGGAGGCCCGTCCAGGGGGCCGAGATGCACTCCACCCCAAAGAACAATCCCTCTCAGACATGAACGCGGTTTGACCCCAGGATATGTCTGCCTTGCGGAAGAGGGAAGAGATTGCGCTGGGCCGCGCATCGCGGAGCGAGCCCTATCCCCCGGCCCGGCCCGGAAGAAGGAGGGATTCCTCCCATGAGGGGAATCCAGTCCATCCCCAGAAAGTCCCTCTCAGACATGAACGCGGTTTGACCCCAAAGTATGTCTGTAAAAGGCGAGAAGTGGGGCCTGACCCCGGGGTGCCGGCCCTCACGTCCGGAAGGATACCACCAGGTGGGGCCAGAGCTCCCGGAAGCCCAGGCCTCGGTAGAGGGTGATGGCGGCGAAGTTGTCGCTTCTCGTCTCCAAGCGCACGGTCCTGCCGCGGGAGAGGGAGCGCGAGCACAGCAGGCTGCAGGCGGCGGCGGCGTACCCCCTGCGGCGGTAATCCGGCGAGGTATAGACCCCGCCGAGCTCGTCCGCCAGGGGCGTCATGGCCTCCAGCTCCGCCTTGGCCACCACCCTTCCGCCGTCCCTGACAACGGCGGACGCTCCCTCCTCCACCAGCCGCAGCATCTGTAGCCGGACCGCCCATTCCTTGGAAACATTTCCCAGAAGATCCCACTGCAGGGCGCGCTCCAGGCCCACCAGCGCCTCGAGATCCTCCGCCTCCGCCTGCTCCGCCCTCTCCCGCCCCCGGGGCACGAAATCCTCTGCCGCGAGGACCAGGGCCACCTCCTCCTCCCTTCTCGCCACCGCCTCCCCCAGCTCCCGGAAACGGCCCAGGAGGGACTCCACCTCATCGCGGCGACCCGCCAGGGCCTCGGGCATCCCCCAGCCATCGAGGGTGGCGCGCACCAGCTCCACCGCCCACTCGCCCTCCGCCGCAATCCTCCAGAGGCCCTGGTTGTCGCGGAAGAGCACCCCGCGCATCTCGCCCCCGGAGCGGACGGCAAGGAAGGAACCTTGCTCCGCCAGCCCCAGGTTAAAAAGGCCCCAGCGCCGTACGGCCCATACCAGGCGAAGGTTCTTCACCGCTTCCCCCTCCAGGAAAACGAGGAGTTCCTCCTCGTCGCCCGGCACGAGCTCCTCGCAACGCAGTCCCGATTCCATCTCGCACATCACCCGTCGACAGGTTACACCATGTGAGGGCAGACCAACCACTCCGCCCGCCGGCGCCGGCCATCCCGAAGTCTGCTACAATGTAGGCGTGGAAAGCGGAAGAGATACCAGCGAGATAAGCGAATTCACGTCGCGCTACCCCTTCCCCCTGGACGATTTCCAGATCGCGGCCGTCGGGCACCTGCTGCGCGACCGCTCCGTCCTGGTGGTGGCTCCCACGGGCTCCGGGAAGACGGTGGTGGCCGAGTTCGCGGTGTGGGCGGCGCAGCGGAGGGGAGGAAAGACCTTCTACACCACGCCCCTGAAGGCGCTGAGCAACCAGAAGTTCCGCGATTTTTGCGCCGCCTACGGGGTGGAGAACGTGGGGCTTCTTACGGGTGACAACAGCATCAACCCCGAGGCGCCGGTGGTCATCATGACCACCGAGGTGCTGCGCAACATGATCTACGAGCGCTCTTCCAACCTCTATGGGCTGCGCTACGTGGTCCTGGACGAGTGCCACTACCTCATGGACCCCTTCCGGGGGGCGGTCTGGGAGGAGATCATCATCCACCTCCCGGTGGACATCAAGATAGTCGCCCTCTCGGCCACCGTGTCCAACTACCGGGAATTCGGCGAGTGGCTCAACGACCTCCGAGGCGACATGGAGGTCATATACCATGACCACCGCCCCGTCCCCCTGCGCCATTACTACTTCATCGGCGGCATCATGGTGAACCTCCTCTCCGACCGCTCGCCCCAGGTGGTGGAGGAGTACGAGCGGTCCATGAAGCGGCGCGGCCACGGAGGCCGCGCGGCGAAGGCGCGCCATCTCATACCGCGGCGGGCGGACGTGGTGGAGCGGCTGCGCAAGTCGGGCATGCTCCCCGCCATCTACTTCATCTTCAGCCGGGCGGGCTGCGACGCGGGTGTCTCGCACTGCCTGGAGGCGGGCATCGACCTCACCTCCCCGAGCGAGAAGGCGTCCATCGAGGAGCAGGCCCTGGCGCGGGTGGCCTGGCTGCCGGAGGAGGATCTCAAGGTCTTCGGGTTCGACCTCTGGCTGGAGGCCCTCAAACGGGGCGTCGCCTCCCACCACGCCGGGCATCTCCCCCTCTTCAAGGAGATCGTGGAGGACCTCTTTGCGCAGGGGCTGGTGAAGGCGGTCTTCGCCACCGAAACCCTCTCCCTGGGCATCAACATGCCGGCCAAGACGGTGGTCATCGAGTCCCTCTTCAAGTTCAGCGGGGAATCCCACGAGTTCCTTACCCCCACCGAGTACACCCAGTTCACCGGCCGCGCCGGCAGGAGGGGGATAGACAAGGTGGGGAACGCCGTCACCCTCTACAATCCCATGGTGCAGTTCGCCCAGGTGCAGAACCTGGCCCGCATGGAAAGTCTTCCCATCAGATCCAGTTTCACCCTTTCCTACAACATGGCCGTGAACCTGCTGCATTACTACGACGTGGAAACCGCGGTGCACCTCCTCAACTCCAGCTTCGCCCAGTTCCACGCGGACCGCGACGTGGTGCGCCTGGAGCGCTCGCGCAGCCGGCTGCGCAAGCGGGTGCGCGCGCACGAGAAAAAGATCGCCTGCGAGCGCGGCGACGCCCGCGCCTATTTCTCGCTGCGCACGGAGATCTCGCGCATGGAGAAGGAGATGGCCGAGGAGCGCCGCCGCAGGAGAAGGGAGCTCGTCAACCGCGAGCTGGAGGAGATGGTGCCCGGCGACGTCATCGTCCTGCAGCGCAAGGGCATGCGCAGGCCGGCGGCGGTGCTCTCCATCACCGAGGACAAGCACGGCAACCCCCGCCTGACCACCATGGACGACCGGGGCCGCTTCCTCAAGGCTTCCTACCAGCAGTTCCCCTATCCGCCCCAGGTCATCGGGCATCTGGGCGCCTCCTTCCTCCCCGCCGACAGCAAGGCCAAGGAGAAGGGGCTGCGCCAGGCGCTGGCCAGCTTCCGTGTCCCCTCGCCGGAGGAGTGGGAGGCGGAGCTCGCCCTGCCCCACCGTGAGGAACTCGCGGCCGCCAGGGAGGAACTGGGAAACTTTCCCTGCCATGCCTGCGAGGCGCGGGAGGCCTGCATGGAGGCATGCCGCAACATCGCCAACCTGGAAGCGGAGATCGGCCGCGTCGAGGGACAGATGGCGGCGCGCAGCGACGTCTCCTCGCGCAAGCTGGACAACGTGATGAAGGTGCTCTCGCGCCTGGATTACCTTGCGGACGGGAAACCCACCCGCAAGGGCGTCGTGCTCAGCCGCGTCTACAACGAGTGCGACCTGCTGCTGGTGGAGTGCCTGGAGCAGGGCGTCTTCCATCCCCTGGACGCCGCGGAGACGGCCGCCTTCGCCTCCGTTTTCGTCTTCGAGACCCGGGAAGGCCCGTCGCCCCGGCGCCGTGGAGGCCGCCCCCACCGCGAGCCCGCCCCCTCCCCCGCCTTCCCCACACCCGGGCTGGAGGAGGCGGTGTCCCGGGCCCGCTCCCTGGAGGGGAGGTTAAAGAGCCTCGAGGCGCGGGAGGGGCTGGACCTCCTGCGTCTGCTGGACCCCGGCTTCATCCCCGTGGTCCACGACTGGGCCCGCGGCGAGGACCTGGCGTACATCTCCTCCGCCTACCCCCAGTATTCAGCCGGCGACTTCGTGCGTTCCATGAAACAGGTGCTGGACATCCTGCGCCAGGTCAAGGAGGTCAGCGAGGACCCGCTTCTGGCCAAGAGGTTCTCGGAGGCCATGGACCTGCTGCACCGCAGCGTAGTGGCCTACACCAGCGTGGTGGACGCCATGGAGGAGGAGCTGGAGAGCGAGGTCTTTCTGCCCTGAAAGCGACGCCGGCCTCACCGCTCCGCGCGAGCTCCGGACTGCGCGCGGCACATTCCATCTCCTTCCAGTAAACACCACATTTTTACAAATCCGGAGGATTGGTATATTATTGGAAATTGCGCGAGGGATAAGGCGCCGGGCCGCGCGAGGTTCAAGAGCGCGTGCAGGGATGCCGATATGTTAGAATTGAGGACAGCTTGGAAAGTTACTTCCTTTTTCAGGAAAAGGAGGCGGATTAGAAGGGGGGTCCGGGTGATGAGGAAGACAGCTTTGATCGCCCTCCTCAGCTTGTTGATGATCGCCCTCCTGATGGGATGGTGCTGGGCGCAGGGCAACGAGGGGGGCCAGACAGGAGCAACGGAACAGAGCGGGGAAACCGCCGAGGAACAGGAAGCGCAGGAGCCGACCAAGCCCCATGTAACCTGGGGCGATTACCGCTACATATTCAGGAACGTGGATCCCTCCCCGGACCTTGATCCCCAGAGCGTGATCATGAACTGGTTCACCCCCGACCTCTACAACGCCGACTGGGGCAAAGCGAACTACGTGCACCTCTACCTGACGGTGGAGTGGATGACCAACGAACGCTCCCTGGACTACATGCCCCTGCAGCTCATCCTGCACAGCGGCGGGCGCTCCTACATCCTCTTCGGCAAGGGCTGCAAGAACAGCTCCTACCTCAGGAGGCGCGGCAACCATTACCAGAACGACCTGGGCGCGCGCTATCCCGACCACGTGGGCGGAGACGTCAATCTCTTCTTCACCTTCGACACCAACGGCGCGTCCATCGACCCCAACAGCGCCTATATAGAGGTCAACGGGATGCTCGAGGTCTGGTACTGGCCCCAGAACAGCAAGCTCTATACGGACCACGTGAACATCTACGGGTACTACCATGACCTCTACTGGCACCGTTACGGGAGTTCCTCCTTTACCTACACGCACCTGGCGGATATCCCCCTGAGGGACATCCTCGCCCAGCAGTAAGCCGGGTTTTCCAGGGGAGGGGGTTTCCGCCCCCTCCCCTGACCTATACCCCAACACTTCGGGGTCGGCCTCGTCTGTTGCCTTTGGCAACACTTCGGGGTCGGCCTCGTCTGTTGCCCCTAAGAAGCCTCTTGGCACAGCCTTCTTGGTGGCCCGGCAATTCATAGATGAAGCCTGACCCCCTCCACGTCCGGGAATATCAAAGAAAGCGCCCGGCAGGACGAAGTAAAATATATATGAGGACGGAAAGCGGAGGCGGGGCGCCGCGGGAAACATGAGAGTGAAATGAACCTGGAGAGGAAGCTCGCCGGCATATTGACCACCCTGGCGGTCATCGCCATCCCCGCCACGGCCTTCATCATCCATCTCCCCCACGAACAGGAGATAGACTACTCCGCGCTCTACCTGGTGCTCGCAGCCCTCTGCGTGCTGGTCATCGTGCACCACATGGTGATCCTCTACCCCGGGAGGCACGGCAAGCTCTTTCCCCGCCTGCCCCCTCTCTTCATCGGGATAACCGTGTACAACGTGATCGTGTGCGCCGCCATCTTCTTCAGCGGAGGCGTCAACAGCCCCCTCTACTACGCGCTTCTCATAGGGCCCCTGGCCGCCGGCATCTGCTGCGAGCTTGCGCCGGCCCTGCTGAACACCTCCCTGCTCGCGGCGGCCTATATCCTCGTGACCGTGACCTCCGGGGACTTCGCCGTCGCCGACACACGATCGCTGGCCTGCAACCTCTTCTTTCTCTTCCTGGCTTGCTTCCTCTCGAACCGCATCTCCATCGAGCTGCGCCGCCAGGAGCAGTCCCGCAACGAGGTGACCACGCTGGGAGAGTTCATACGGCGCCTCGAGAAAGCCAAGTCCGAGTTCGTCTCCGTCGTCTCCCACGAGATCCGCACCCCCCTCACCTCCATACACGGCTTCAGCGAGATCCTGGCCACCAAGGACATGGAGCCGGAGAAGCGGCGGGAGTTCTACCGCATAATCCAGGGGGAGTCAGAGCGGCTGTCGCGCCTCATCACCAACCTCCTGAACCTTTCCCGCATCGAAGCGGGCCTGGAGCTCAACCGGGAGCTCGTCGATATCCCCCGGCTCGTCCTGGAAGACGTGGAGTTCTTCCAGTCACAAACCGACTCTCACAGCCTGCAGTACCTGGGTTCCCGCCAGGTCCCCATGGTCTACGCCGACCCGGAACGGCTTCACCAGGTGATGAAGAACCTCCTGAGCAACGCCATAAAATATTCACCGGACGGCGGTCCGGTCGAGGTATCCACCGAGGTGGAGGGAAAATACGTGACCATCTCCGTCAGGGACCAGGGGATCGGCATCCCCCCCGAGGAGCTGCCGCGCATCTTCGAAAGGTTCAGCCGGGTGGAGAGGGAGGAGGCGCTGGGCATCAGCGGAACGGGTTTGGGCCTTGCCATAGTCAAGCACCTCGTGGAGCTGCACGGCGGGAAGGTGACCGTTCATAGCGAAGAGGGGCAGGGAAGCACCTTCACCGTATACCTGCCCATCCGCGGGGGATGAGGGGGTGAGAGATTGTTCAGGCAGAACCTGACGCGCGTGCTGGGGAATTCCCTCTGGGTGGTCATCCCCCTGGTCTCGCTGTTCCTCTTCCTCCCCCACGAGGGCGGGACGCGGCAGGAGACGGCGCTCTTCTTCCTCCTAGGGGTACTCTTGGTAAACATTACCACTTTAATGATGCCCTACCGCGAAGGCTTCCTGGCACGCTACATTAACTCCATCACCGCCGCCTTCCTCTTCTCCGCGATCGTCCTCCTGTGCGGAGCTATCTCCTTCAGCGGCGGCGTGCGCAGCCCGCTATTCCCGCTGCTGTTGCTGGTCACCGGCTTCGCGTGCGGCCTGAGCACCTCCTCACGCACGTCTGCAGCCCTCATCGTCCTGGCCTCGATCGGCCATTTCTTGGCCTGCACCTTGCGTTTTCCCCTGAGCTCCAGGGACTTGCAGCTCCTCGTGTCCCAGCTTTTCTTCCTCTGCCTCCTCTCATTCCTGTTCGAACGGCTGAGCATGGAGAGCAGGGAACAGGCGCAGGAGAGGGCCAAGGCCATGGAGGAACTGCGCAGCCTGGCGGAGATGAACCGCGCGGCGTCGGGTTTCGTCTCGGCGGTGAGCTTCGAGATGCGCACCCCCTTGACCTCCATCATGGGTTTCAGCGAACTGCTGGCCAATAAACAGCTTCCGCCGGAGATGGAGAGGGAACACCTGGGCATAATCCGGCGGGAAGCCGACAACCTCTCCCGCCTGGTCGAGGACCTCCTCGACGTATCGCGCCTCGAGTCCGGCAAGGTGCGCCTGAACAAAGAGCCCGCGCGGCTGGATGAACTCGTCCGCGCCTCCCTCCCCCGCCTGAGGCCCGCCTGCGACCCCGCGCAGGTCGTCCTCAGCGTACCGGAAAGGCTCCCGAGGGTGATGCTCGACGCCAAGCGCATGAAGCGCGCTCTGGACGGCATGTTCTCCTTCGTGTCCAGGAGGTTCGGGAGCGGCACGGAAACCAGGGTATCCCTCAAGGACGAGGGGCGGGAAGTGGTGTTCACCCTCAACATCCGCAACCGCGAAGCCTCGGTGCTGCGCGAGAACGGCAGCCGTATCCCGCTCTCCCACTGGGATCAGAGCGAGGAAGACCTCGACCTGGCCATTGCGAACCGGATCGTCCTGGCGCACGGCGGGAGCTTCAGCGCCATCCGTGCCTCCGGCGGATGGCTCACCCTGGTGACCCGCCTGCCCATCATGGACACAGGGGAAATGCCCGCGGAAATCCCGCTTTCCACGGTGGTGCACGGCGCATCCTTGTGAGCGCATTCCCACCCACGTATCCCCACGAACGGATTTCCTCGCCTGCAACCCCCGCGCGGCAAGGTGAACCCCCGCCCGGGAAATCTGCTATCTTATTCGCATGAGCGACGACCACTATCTTCCCGTGCAGAAGGTGGAGGGGCGCTGCCGCATCTGCGGCGCCCGCACCGAGGTGCTGCGCCTTACCGAGTTCAACCTCAAGGTCTGCTCTCCCTGCTACCTGCGTTTCTACGAGCGGCGCCTGCGGCGCGCCGTGGAAAAACATTCCATGCTGGGGGAAGGGGACCGGGTGGTCATAGCCGTCTCCGGGGGAAAGGACTCGACCGCACTCCTCTACGCGCTGCGACGCCTGGGCGTGGTGATGGGGTTTCAGGTCTCCGCGCTCCACTTTCACCTCAACATGGGGGACCACTCCGACCGTGACCTGCAAGTGGTGGAAGAGCAGTGCGCCCGGACGGAAGTGCCCCTGAGGGCGGTGCGCATAGGGGATCTCGGGCTGCGCGTGCAAAAGGTAAAGGGCTGGCACCCCTGCGCCGTATGCGGCGCCATCAAGCGCTCCCTGCTCGACCGGGAAGCGAGGGAGATGGGGGCAACGGTAGTAGCCACCGCCCACACCCTGGAGGACATCCTCCTCTTCACCTTCAAGAACCTGCTCTCCCGCAAATACTACATCCCGCCCCCGGTACTACCGCCCGGCGAGCGGCTGGTGCGCAAGGTGAAGCCGCTCTATTACATGCCCGAAAGGCTCAACCTGGTCTATTGCCACCAGCGGGAGCTGCCGGTCTTCGAGGAGAAATGCCCGCTATGGAGCCCCCGCGGCCACGCGCTCAAAGAGGTCTTCGATCACCTGGAGAGGGTTATCCCCTCGGGAAAGCTCCAGCTCGCCCTCTCCCTGCGCGAGGCGCTGCCGGAAGGGGAAGCATGCGAGTCGGAGCCCAGGTCGCCTTGCGCGCGCTGCGGCGAGCCCACCTCGCAACCGCTCTGCGCTCTGTGCCAGCTTCAAGACTGGTTCGCAGCCAGAAGGCCTTTCCCGCCCAGCCCGGGATGAGGGCCCGGTGACGCGGGGCGTCCCGCCGGCGAGGAACGTTCAGAGCAGGATCTCTTCCAGGGACTTCCTGCTCCTCGGCTCGGGGTCCTCGCGGGGGTAACCCACGGTGAGGAGGACGATGGGAGGGCATTCCGGGGGCAGTTTCAGCAATGCGGCCACCCTATCCGGCCGGAAGGCGCGCACCCAGCAGGTCCCCAGGCCCAGCGAGGTAGCCGCCAGCACCATGTTCTGGACGGCGATGCTGACGTTCACGCAGGCGCTCACCAGGTTCCTCTCCTCCAGGTCTCCCGCCTTCTCCCGCCGGAGATACCAGAGCGCCATTTCCGCGCTGGGCCTCACGGCGCCCGAGCGCAGGAGCTCCATGGTCCTCCTGGAAACGTCGCCGAAGGCCGCCAGGTCCGCGCAGGCGACGATGACCACCGGCGCCCTCTCCACGAACTTCTGGCCGAAAGCCGCTTCCCGCAAGGCTTTCCGCGTATCCGCGTCGGTCACCACCTTGAACTTCCATGTCTGCAGGTTGCTGCCCGACGGCGCAAGGCGCGCCGCCTCGAGCATCTCACGGATATATCCGGGAGGCACTCCCTTATCCTGGTAACGCCGGATGCTCCTCCGCTTCCTTATGGCCTCCATAACTTCCATCGCGTACACCCCTTGTCCCCTCACGCAAGTATTTCCATGACCTTTTCCACCAGGGCGTTAATGCCCTCGCTCTTTGAGATGAAGCAGTCCGCCCCCATCCTGTTCAACTGCTCGATGCTCTGGCGCCGGGAGAGCACGGAGAAAACCACCACCGGAACGTTACGGGTCCCTTCTTCCTGACGCAGACGCTTGAGCACGCCTATGCCGCTGCGACGCGGCATGTGGATGTCAAGAATTACCAGGTCCGGCTTGACACGCATGGAAACATCGAGGGCGTTAGTCGCATCCAGGCAGACGTGTGTATAAAGACCCTTTCCGCTGAGCACTATCTCGATAAGCCTGGCGATCGCCCTGTCATCCTCGATAATCAAGACGGTCTTCTTTCCCATCCATAAGAGTATAGACAGCAGGGGCACGTGCGGTCAAAAGACCGTCTCTCTCGCCAAGGGCGCGGAGAAGATTTACGGGAATCATAAAGCGGCGGGAAAGACAGGGCCCTTTGCGCGCCTTCCTTCACGGTCCGACGCGAAAGGCGATGCCGCCTTGCAAGAACGCGTAAAGCCTTTCTTTCCCGCCGTGTCGTGCGCTGAGAAACTACTTCTTCTTGGCCGGCTTCTTCGCCGCCGTCTTCTTGGCGGGCTTCTTGGCGGCCGTCTTCTTCGCCGGCTTCTTCGCGGCCGTCTTCTTCGCCGGCTTCTTCGCGGCCGTCTTCTTGGCCGGCTTCTTCGCCGCCGTCTTCTTCGCCGGCTTCTTCGCGGCCGTCTTCTTGGCCGGCTTCTTGGCCGCTGCCTTCTTAGCGGGTTTGGTTGCCATGTCTTCACTCCTTTCGTTAAGGTTTTCTTGAAGAATTTTCTCTCCCAACCATAGATTTCCTTCCTTTCTTTAAGATTTATTTTCGGCGCCTTCCTGAACAACATGAGCACGGCTTTCACCGCAAAGCCGGCAACCATCTAAATACCATATAATACCAACTACGCAGAGCGTAAAAAGCGCGACGCTTCAATGTTATTGCCCTGTTTTCGCCCCCTAACGGAAAAGGAGCGGGATGCGCTTGTTGCGGCACGCGAGCCGCACCAGCATCAACCCCATGACATAAAGGTGGAAAACGTCATCACGCCGCATGCGGCGCCGCGCGCAGCGAAGGAACCTCAGTCGAGCCCGTCGCCCGCGCTACCGTCCCGCCGCGCGCGGCGCTCGCGGAATTCGCGCATGGCCTTCTCGAGATGTTCGCGCCGGAAATCCGGCCAGAGCACCGGGGTGACCACTATCTCCGCGTCGGCCAGGTGCCAGAGCATGAAATTGCTTATCCTCCGCTCGCCCGCGGTGCGGATAAGCAGATCGATGTCCGGCAGCTCGGGAACGTATAGGTGCCGCCGCAACGCCTCCCCGTCGATATCCGTCAGCCGCATGTTTCCCTCTCCCACCGCGGCGGCCAGAGCAAGGGCGGCGTCCAGGATTTCCCTTCGCCCCCCGTAGTTGAAATTGATGTTCAGGTTCAGCCCGCGGTTGGGCGCGGTGACCTCGGCGGCCAGGTCGAACCAGGCGAGTATGTTGTCCGGGATGCCGTCCCTTCTCCCCACGTGACGCATCCGCACCCCAAGGGCCATGAACTCCTCCAGCCGCCGCTGCAGTATATCGCGGCTCATGTTGACCAGGAAACGCACCTCCTCCTCGGGACGATCCCAGTTCTCGGTGGAGAAGGCGAAAAGGGAGAGCGCCCTTATCCCGTGCTCCGCGCATACCCGCACGGCCTCCATGATGGATTCCTCGCCGCAGCGGTGGCCCTCTATGCGCGGCAAGCCCCGCATCTTAGCCCAGCGCCCGTTCCCATCCATGATGATGCCGATGTGGACGGGCTTGATATCGCGCATCTCCCGCAAGGCTCGTCCTCCGTCGTTCGCTTCCGCCCCAGAGAATTATATCCCATGGAACCCCATCGACGTGCCCGGCAAGTCTCCAATGAAAAGATGCCGTACTTCCCCACGGCGGCCCCCCACACACCGCATCCCTCAAGCGGGCACTTAAGGATAAGTGGCGATTTCCGATATAAAGAAGCGACGGAAAAGCAAGAGCGGAAACAGCGGCGGCCCCCGCCAGAGGTGGAAACATGGAAGCGAGCACGGCCGGACAAGAAGCAAGCCAGGCGCCCGCCAGGAAGGTAATCCGCAGTTTCTTCACCAAGAAACTGGAGCGCAAATTCGATGAGAAGGATCTGGATGTTCCCCAGCAACTCATCGCCCTCATGGACATACCCTTCGAGGAATTCACCCCCGAGGACAGGGAACTCTACGAGACCCGGCTGAAGCCCCTGGCGTTCGTCTTCGCGGAACACCTCATGGAGGTCTACGAGGTCATGGGGCGGCCGCGCAAGGGATGGGAGGATATGCTCGACCGCATCAAGGACTCGCCCATCAAGGTGATGGCGTCCCTGGTGCTGCACGAAGACGAGAAGGTGCAGGCCATGGACGACATCCGCATCGAGGAGGAGGAGAACGCCGAAGCCTCCGCCGGCAGGGAAAAGATCAACGTGCGCCCCTACCGCGATAAGGAACGCAACAAGGAACGGTGGTGGGAGAAAAAGATCTTCTGACGCACGGCGAGGGGCAGAGGAAACGCATTCTCGCATGACCGCGCGGCGCAGTGCCAGCATCCCGTGATTTGCCGTTCCTGCCGCCTTGCGTTTACTATCTATATTGGCCCGGGCGGCGGACATCGCGAGGCAGACACAGTAAGGCACGAGGAGGGGCGTGTGGACGAGGAAACCCTGCGCGAGCTCATCTGCGAGATAGGCAGGCGCGTGTGGCAGCGGGGCATGGCCTCCGCCAACTCCGGGAACATCTCCGCCCGCCTGGACGCGGACACGGTGCTCATCACCCCCACGCTGGTGAGCAAGGGATTCATGCGCCCGGAGCAGATCCTGGCCATGAACCTGGAGGGGGAGGTGCTGCGGGGAGAGGGGTACCCCACCACGGAGACCCACATGCACCTCCGCCTCTACCGCGAGAGGGAGGACCTGGGCGGGGTGGTGCACGCTCATCCCCCGGTCTCCACCGCCTTCGCCGTGGCCGGAAAACCCCTCGACCTGCACCTCATCCCCGAGGCGGTCATCTTCCTGGGCGAGGTGCCCCTGGTCCCCTTCCAGCCGCCGGGAAGCCCGGAACTCGCGGAGGCGGTGGTGCCTTACCTTGCGACATGTGACGCGGTCCTGCTGGAAAACCACGGCGTGCTCTGCTGGGGAAGCGACGTGGAACAGGCCTACCACCGCCTGGAGACGGCGGAATTCTGCGCCCAGGTCACCCTCTACGCCCAGTTGCTGGGAGGGGCACGGGAGCTGCCTCCGGAGCCCCTCGCCAACCTGCTGCGCCTGCGGGAGATGATGAAGGGCGGGTGAAACGGCGCACGCGGCCCCCTCGCCTAAGATCCCTCGCCGGCGCCCGCTCCCGCTAAAGGACCGCTCCTCGGGAGGGAGCGAAAGGGTTGCCGCCGCCGCCATCGTCGATTGTCTTCCCCCATGAGGGACGGTTGCACGGCGCCCGTGCCGCTCAGCAGATGCGGGCGAAGTGCTCCCCGGAGGGCATGCGCAAC
>CAKZMC010000044.1 GCA_937128055.1 uncultured Actinomycetes bacterium
CCAGAAAATAGAGGATAGGTATGACGAAATTATAAAGTGCACCCGATTTCCTTGGACACGGAATAAGGATAACCTTATGTCCAAGGAGGTGGGAAGATGCCGGATGCTGGAAGTGACAAGGAAACACGGAAAGAGAAGGAGACGGGTTCAAGGCTGGGCAAGGTAACCACCATAGGAGGGGGACTTCATCAAGGACCCATAGGACCCAAGGGGCGCTGGAGCAAGAAGAGGAAGGCGGAGGTGGTCATCCGCGTACTCAGGGGCGAGCCGCTGGATTCCCTCTCGCGTGAGCTGGGGGTGGAGATCTGGCGCCTGGAGGAGTGGCGGGACAAGGCCCTGGCCTCCATGGAGGCGGGGCTTTCAAGAAGAGAGGGCGACCCCATCCAGGAGCAGCTCGACTGTGCGATGAAGAAGATCGGCGAGCTCTCCATGGAGAACGAGCTGCTGCGCAAGCGCTGTGAGGCCAAGGAGTCTTTACGGCAAAGGAGGCCGCGGAGATGAGCGTCCGCACGTCCCCCTCGACCGGGAAGCCGTACGGCGTTCTGCGCACCTGCGCCGCCTGGGGCATACCGCGCTCCTCCTTCTACGCAGCTACATGCCCCGGGTCCCGGCCGGACGACGAAGCGCCTGTGCCTCCGAAGGCAAAGACCGGCCCCAAGACGGAGCTATCCGATTCTGAGCTTCTCTCCCTCATCCGGGATGACCTGGCCTCCTCCCCTTTCACCGGCGAGGGCCACCGCAAGGTGTGGGCGCGCCTGCGCTTCCGCTGCGGCATCCCGGTATCTAAAAAGCGGGTGCTGCGCATCATGCGGGAGGCGAACCTCCTCTCCCCCCACCGCGTGCCCCAGAAGCCGCCCTACGAGCACACGGGAAGGATCACAACCGACGAGCCCAACGTCATGTGGGGAACCGACGGCGCCAAGGCATTCACGCTCCAGGACGGCTGGGGATGGATATTCGCCTGCGTGGAGCACTGGAACTCGGAGTGCATGGGGCATCACGTCACCAAGCGCGGCGACCGTTTCGCCGCATGTGAGCCGGTGGCCCAGGGGATCATGTCCGAGTTCGGTTCGGTGGAGGCGGGAGCGGCCCGCGGGCTCAGCCTGCGCATAGACCACGGCAGCCAGTATCTCTCGAACCATTTCCAGAAGCAGATCCGTGCCTGGGGGATGGCCCCCAGCTTCGCCTTCTTAGAGCAGCCCCAGACAGGCGGGGTGGTGGAGAGGTTCTTCCGCACCCTGAAGGAGCAGGTCATCTACGGCAGGGTATACGAGACCCTGGAGGAGGTAAGGCAGGCCGTCTCCGCCTTCGTGGATCTCTACAACAACCAGTGGCTCATCGAGAAGAACGGCTACCTAAGCCCCGCAGACGCAAGGAGAGCTTACTACGAGAGCGAGGCCGCGTGAGTTATAATCGGCGGGAGATCAAGACCAAAGCGGTGTCCAAGAAATCGGGGGCGGTTTAGCCGGTGTTTCTTTGCATGTCGTGGGGGAAGAATGTTTATGCTTATAGCGGCTGTGGTATACATACAGGGTCTGCTGGGAGGAGGAGGAGGAGGAGACATGGACAGTGTTCGAGAGTCGGCGAGCCTGGGCGATTTCTCTCATCTCAAAGCGCGCGTCAGAGAGTTGATGCCTTGTTTAAAGGAGGAGCTTTCAGGCCTGATCGCTATACCGTCTGTCTCCGAGGCCGGCTATCCTGACAATACACGGCCGGCACTCCTCAAGGCGCGCGACACGGTCATGAAGCTGTTTCGAGAAGCCGGCTGCGAGCAGGTGCGGTCCATCGACCTGACCGACACGGCACCCCTGATTGTAGCGGAGATAACCGCGCCCCCCGGAGCCCCGACCGTTCTCCTCTACAGCCACTATGACGTCGTCCCCGCCGGTGAAGAGTCGGAATAGCACTCTCCTCCCTTCGAGCCGACCGAGCGCGATGGGGCCATCT
>CAKZMC010000045.1 GCA_937128055.1 uncultured Actinomycetes bacterium
CCTCCGCTCTCTATCTGCGCGATGAGGTGGGCGAAGTAGACGCTCTGCACCGCCTCGTGGAAGGTCTCCGCGGGGTGCTCGGGGACGCGCTCGCAGGCGCGGGCCACCTCCCGCAGCTCCTCCGCCCGGGAGGGGTCCTTCTCCTCCTCCGCCATGCGGCGGGCCAGCTCCGCGTGGCGGCGCGCGAAGCGGACGGCCGCCCGCAGGGAGCGGACCACTGCCTGGTAGAACTTTCCTTTTTCGCCCTCGCGCTCGCGCGCCGGCAGCTCCCGCAGGCGCCTTTCCGCCTCGGCGGCCATCCCCCCCATTCCCAGGCGCAGCAGCGTCGCGTGGTCCATGGTGAAGTGCCCTATCCCGTAGGTCATCTCCAGCATGATGGTGAAGATGTACTTGTCCATGTCCTCGGCGACGTCCGGCGGCAGCAGCTCCATGAAGCGCTCCTCCACCGTCCTGCCGCGCCAGAAGGGCAGGATGTCCTCGCGCAGCTCGCGCTTCTCCTCCGGCGTGATCAGCGCCCGCTGCAGGATCCTGGCATCGAAATTGTCCACGTCCCCCTCCAGCCAGCGCGTCTTGTTCTCGGGGAAGAGGGGAGCGCCCTTCAGCTTGCTGGTGCGGCAGCCGACGATGACTTCGCCCTCCCTTATGGTTATGGTTATGTTTTCCAGGACACGCTCGAGCGCCAGGCTCATGCGCGTGAGGGGATCCTCGTCCCAGTGGGCGCGCATGGCCTCCGTGAGGTAGCGCGCCCGCTCCACGCAGACCTCCTGGGGAGCGGCGACGATCCTCTCCCGTAGCCTCCTCACCCGCTCCGTCGGCGCCGCGACCGTCCGTGTACCCGTCTCTCTCATCGTGCATTCGCCTCCCCGCCTACACAGACATATCCTGGGGTCAAACCTCGTCCATGTCTGGACATATCCTGGGGTCATGGACATATCCTGGGGTCAGACCTCGTCCATGTCCGAAATCCGCCTTCACGTTATCACACCTTTACCTTCATGAAGTTGACCAGGATGGCATCCCTTATCCCCGTCGGCAGCCACTTGTTGATGGTGATGAAGAAGGAGTCCCGGAAGGCGAGGCGCGTGAAAAGGGGCGGCTTTTCCGCCTCCACCACCTTGACGACGGCGCGCGCCGCCTGCACCGGGTCCGGGGCGGTCTTGATGAGCTCGTTGTCGCGGTCGATGAACCTCTTCACCCTCTCCCGGTAGGGGGAACCCTCCGGGGGAAGCCTGTGTATCTTGGCCGCGAAGCCCGTGGACACCTGGGCGGGCTCTATGATGGCCACCCGGATGCCGAAGGGCTCCACCTCGTAGCGGAAGGCCAGGAGCAGCCCCTCCAGGGCGAACTTGCTGGCGGTGTAGATGGACTCGAAGGGGAAGGGGATCTGCCCCACCAGGGACGACATGGCCACCAGTTTCCCCTCCCCCCTCTCGCGCATGGAGGGGAGGAAGGACTGGAAGACCGTCGCCGCCCCGATGACGTTGATCTCCAGGCACCGCAGGGCGGCCTCCAGGTCGATCTCCTCGAAGGGCCCGAAAAAACCGATGCCCACGTTGGAGAGGACCGTGTCCACCTTACCATATTTATCCAGCACGTCGCGGCTGAAGGCGCGGATCCCCGGGCGGTCGGCTATATCCAGGGTCACCAGGTGGTGCCTGTCCCCGCCCGCGAGCCCTTCCGCGAGGGAGGCCAACCCCTCCGCGTCCACGTCGAAGCCGGCCACCGCGTACCCTTTACCGTCCAGCAGCCTTGCCACTTCCCGGCCTATCCCCTGGGCCAACCCGGTGATTACCACCACGCGTTCCATGCTCCTACCCCCTCTCGCACTTCCTCCCTTGCCCGCCTCCGCGGCCTCCTTATCATCCGTTTCCTTCCCGCCTCCGCGGCCTCCTTATTCTTACGTCCGTTTCCGCGTGCTCCTCTCCACGAGGGCCCTCATGCGCCGCCCTCGTACCTGCCGGGCGAGGGCTCGTCCTTCCCGCCTCCCCGCGCGTACCACTCCTTGAGCTGCAGCATCGACTCCCGGAAATCCGGGTAGATGAAGCGGTAACCCGTGGCCTTGAGCTTGGAGTTATCCACGATGTAATCGTCGTAGAGGAAGCGCACGGCGTCGTATTCCAGGTCGGGGATGACCCCCTTGCGGGCGGCCCTCCATGCCTCCAGGCGAGCCGAGGCCTTGACCAGCCACAGGGGAAGATGTATCTTGGGCGGCTTGGTGCCGAAGGCCTCCGCGGCCAGCAGCAACGCATCTTCCACCATGGGGTTGCTGTCCTCGGCGATGTTGTACACCTGACCGAAGCACTCCTCGCGCAGGGAGAGGTGGTAGGCCGCGGCGGCCACGTCCTCCGCCCGCACGTTGGAGAGGAGCTGCCTGCCGCTTCCCGGGATGGCCTTGATGGAAGTGGGGCGGGAGAAGACCTTGCCCGCGCCGTCGTTGCAGCGGGGACCGTAGACGGTGCAGGGGCGGGTGATGAGGGCAGGGAGCCCCTCCTCCATGCGCCGGAAGACCACGTCCTCCCCGTCCCGCTTGCTGCGCCCGTAGTCGTCGATGGGCTCGCGGGGGCTCTCCTCGGTGAAGGGGCTCCCCTTGTAGGACCCGTAGACGTCCGTGGAGGCTACGTGCACGAAGGCCTTCACCCCCTTCTCCAGAGCCAGCCGGGTGATGCGTTCCACCCCCAGCACGTTTATGGGGTAGAGCTTCTCGTAAGGGGTGGAGAAGTTGCACACCGCCCCGAAGTGGAAGACGCGGTCCACGTCCCCCGCGAAGAGGGGCGGCAGGGTTTCCTCGCGGGTGAGGTCCGCGCCCACGTATTCCACTCCCAGGCGGTCGAAGAAGGTGGTGTCCTTGCGGGGCCGGGCGGTGGCCCTGACCCTGACCCCCTGGGATACGAGGTACTCCACCATGTGGCTGCCCATGAAGCCGGCGGCGCCGGTCACCAATGTTATCCCAGAATATTCCATATCTCCTCCCCATGTCTATCTCACCCGCGACCCCGTTGCCGGTGGGCGGCGTTCGCCGTATCGCCTCCCGCGACCGCCGGCCGCGCCGTTCCCCGCGCAGCTACGTAGCCGCTCCTCGCGCCGCGCTGCTCCCTGCGCCATGCCGTTCCCTGCTTGATTGCCGCGCCGTTCCCCGCATGATTGCCGCGCCCTTTCCCGTGCCACACCGTTCCCCGCTCGATTGCCGCGCCCTTTCCCGTGCCATGCCGTTCCCCACTCGATTGCCGCGCAGCTACGGAGCCGTTCCCCGCGCCGCGCTGTTTTCCGTGCCACGCCGTTCCCCGTGCAACGACGTTCCCCGCTCGATTGCCGCGCCCTTTCCCGTTCCGCTCAACTACCGCGCCTTTCCCCGCGCCGAGAGAGCGCCCCTCGCTTTCTCCTTCCTGGCCCCCTTCCTGGCCTCCTTGCTGCCTTCCTCTGCGCTCGCTCCGTCATCCTCCCTGCCGGACCCCTTGTTGGCACTGCCTCTCGGCCCCCCCGCTCGCTCCCTTCCCTTCATGCCGTCCCCTCGCAGGGCAGCGGAGAGCTCGCGGTGGGCCCGCCGCAGCCATTCCAGGTAGAGGTCGTTGAACTGCACCCCCAACTCCGCCATGAGCCGCACGTAGTCGCTGTGGTGCCGCCAGCGCTCCAGGTTGTCTTGCCGCCTCCGAAGCTGCTTCTCGTAGCTCTCTATCTGTCCCTCCAGGATATCCAGCGCCCGTCGCGGGTCTCCGAAGCCGAAGAAGACGAAGCGCAGCAGGAAGGGGTCCCGTATGAGCATCTCCTTCTCGGGGGCGGAGGCGAGCCAGCGCGAGAACTCAGCCCTACCGGAAGGGGTTATGGAATAGACCTTGCGTCGGGGGCCTCCGTTGTCGGAAGGGACCTGGTCCCGCATGACCACGAGCCCCTCGTCCTCCATCTTCCTCAGGGCGGTGAAGATCTGCCCGTAGTTGATGGTCCACATGTGGCCGAAATTGTGCTCGATGTGCTTCTTGATGCGGTAACCGTGCATGTCCTCGTAATGCAGCAGCCCGAGGATGGCGTACTTGACCGACATGCTGCCTCCCTCCCTTGCAACTATATACTTTATATATAATTACCCCGTCCCGCGCAACCCTAAACATGCCCGCACCACCCCATGTCAACACCCGGGTGTCAGCAGATGGGAGTCAACACATGGAAACACCTGGAAACACCTGGGGATCAGGCACCGTTAACGGGCACCGTTCAAGTTTGCGCCGGGGTCAGCCGTCACAAGATCGCCTGGTCGGTGATGCCTTCCTTGCCCTTTCCCCGCCTCTCGATGGCCGCCAAGGCGGCGCGCGCCGCCTCCCGCACCTCCCAATCGCGGTCTTTCAGCGCGCTCAGAAGGGGGTTCACCGCCCTCTCGTCGCCTATTTCCCGCAGCACGTCCGCCGCCGCCCTCCGTACCGCGATATGGCGGTGGTGCAGGGCGGATATGAGGGGCGGTACGGCCGGCTCCCCGATCCTCACTAGCGCCTTGTGCGCCGCCTCCCTCACGTTGAAGAAATAGAGGGCTTCGATGAGGGGGCCTATCACCCACGGCTCGCCGATCTCGCCCAGTATGGTGGCGGTCCTCGCACGCGACCAGACGTCCCCCTCCTTCAGGAGGGAAACCAGGAAAGCGTTCACCAGGGGCTCCATCTCCCTGGACTGGTAGAACCTTCCTATGACCTCCGCGGCTCTCACGCGCAGGGCGGGCCTTTCTTCCTTCAGCGCAGCGACCAGGGGCTGCATGGCCACCGGTCCCGTTCTGACCAGGGCCTCCACCGCCTCCCGGCGCACCTGCTCGTCGGTGTCCTCCAGGGTGGAGATGAGCGGCTCCACCGCCTTGCGGCGGCCCATCTCCCCCAGGGCACGGGCGGCCGACTTCCTCACCCGGGGATGGATATCCTTGAGGGCCTCGATAACCGCGTCCAGGGTCGCGGGGTCGGCGATACGTCCGAGGGCCTGCGCGGCCCTCTCGCGCATATTTTCGTCGCAGCAGGACTGCAGCACGGATATCAGGGGACGGGAGGCACGACTTCCCATGGCTGCCAATTCTTCCCATTCTCCCGTCAAGATACAGTAGAGGGCGCCTTCTTCGTTCTGTTCCGCCCTCCAACCCAGCTCGCGCAGGGCGACGGCGACGTTTCCCCGGTGCTCCCAATCCCCCTTCTTCAGGGCATCTTTGAGGATGCGTACGGCGGCGGTGCCTCCGATATCGCGCAGTGCGTTGACGACAGCTCTGCGGACTTCAGGGTTATAGTCGTCCAGGAGGGGTTCCAGGGCCCTCTCCACCCCCGGACCGCCTCTCTTGCCCAGCTCCTTCGCGGCCTCCTTCCTGACACGGTCGCTCTCGTCCCCCAGCGCCTGCAGCAGTTCCTCCAGGGAACGGTACGCGGTGCGCTCTTCAGCCGCCTTTGCCACGGCCTCCTCCGGCTCGCGCGGCACGGGCCCGCCAACGCCCTCCGCAGTGCGCACGTCCGCTCCGTCGCCTCCCGGGAACGGAGCCTTCCCACCAACCCCTGCACTGCCCCGGCGGCGGAAAGAATCCGGCGCTCCCCTCCCTGCGTGCCGGTTCCCCCTCTCGGCCCAAGCGACAAGAAGACGCTTGCCGAGCTCCCAGCCCCGGCTGACGAGGCCGTAGGATCTCCTTCCGTGATCACCCATCTTACGCCCCACCGCTGTTCTCTCAGCAAGGCGGGCGACGCTGTCCTTTTGCTCTCCCCTCGTTACTTCCTACGCCGACCTTCCTACGCCTACCGTCCCTACGCCACCCTCTTGCGCTGACCTTATTACGCTAACCTTCCAACGCCGGCCATCTTACGCCGGCCATCTTGTGCTGGCTGCTCCCGGGCATGGGCGACCGCGAATCCTGCGTTGCGCTCGGGAATCAGCGGCCTCGGGATCGTCTCTCACTTATATTATATACCTCGCACCGCGATCCACGTGGAGCGAAACTACTGCTCGGCGGACCGGCCTGGAAGAAGGGCTGGGAGTGTCAAGGGGGCAGCTCTTACTTGCTTTCACTAAAAAGGCCGCAAACGAAACCTGACCCCAAGCGTTACTCCGCGTGTTGCCCTTTATATACCCCCAGGGGTATCAAAATTCAAGACCTGACCCCTTGAAAAATGGATATAATACCGCCATGAAGATTCTGAACAAGGCGATAGGTCACCTTTGGCGGCGCTACGTGGCCTTCCGGGAGCGGCATCCCCGCCTCACCGCCTGGCTTTCCCGCTACTCCATATTCTTCCTGGTCCTTTTCTTCGCCATGCTCTACAGCGCCATCTCCCTGCTCAAGCACATGAACTTCCAGTCCCACGGCTGGGACCTGGGCATCTTCGACCAGCATATCTGGCAGCTCTCCCGCTTCGAGTTCGGCTTCAACACCGTGCGCATGGTCCCTTCCCTTTGGGGTGACCATTTCCATCCCATCTTCTTCCTGGTGGCTCCCGCCTACTGGCTGTGGGACGACGCCCGCGTCCTCCTCGTCTACCAGGCGATCCTGGTGGCCCTGGGTGCCATCCCCGTCTACTACGCGGTGCGCTATGCCCTCAAGAGCAGCTTCTGCGCCCTGTGCCTGGCGACCGTTTACCTCTTCTTCTGGGGCACCATGGAGCTCATCTTCTTCGACTTCCATGAGTTCGCCTTCACCGGACCCATCTTGGCTCTTTCCTTTCTCTTCATGCAGAGGGAGAGGTGGGCGGGCTACCTCCTTACCATTCCCTTCCTGCTCATGATCAAGGAAACCATGGCCATGCTCGTGTTCTTCCTTGGCCTTTACGTGATCGTCTTCCGGCGCAAGTGGTTCGAGGGATCGGCCACCTGCCTTATCTCCCTCGGTTGGTTCTACTTCGTCACTCGCAAGATCATGCCCCCGCTGGCCGCCGGCGGGGGCTACTTCTACTTCAAGTACTACTCCCACATGGGAGACAACTGGGTTGATGCGGGTAAGTTCCTGCTCACCCACCCCTGGGAGCTGGTCAAGCAGACCTTCTGGCCCTACCACAAGGCCAAGCTGCTCCTTTTCATACTCGCTCCCTTCCTTTTCCTGCCATTGATCGGTAAGTTCGCCATCGTGGCCATCCCACCGCTATACGAGCACCTGCTCTCGAATTACTTTCCCCACTGGGAGATCCTGCGACATTATCACGCCGTCTTCGCCCCCATCATGATCTTCGCCCTCCTGGACGCCTTCCCGCGCCTGCACCGCTGGCTGGCACGCCGCGGCCGGGAGGTGGATTACCGCAAGCTGGTCTTCGCCCTCTGCGTGCTGGTCCTGGTGGCACAGGTGCCCTTCACCCTGAGCCGTTCCACCAAGACCCTCTTCGACCCCAACTTTTACCGCCTCGACCCGCATATGGAAAAAACTGGTTATGACATCATCTCCATGATCCCGCCGGACGCCTCGGTATGCGCCCAGGATCCCGTGGTGCCCCACCTCACCCACCGCGAGCACATCTACCAGTTCGACGGCAACACTTACGGTGCGGAGTACGTCGTCCTCAACAAATTCCTGGACTGCTATCCCCTCACCAACCGTACCCTGGTGTGGGAGATCGCCAAGATGTACCGCGACCCTCGCTACGTGTCCCACCGCTTCGGCTATGGGTGGGTCCTCTTCACCATCAGGCCCGAGTACGACCTGGACGGAAAACTCCAGCCCCTTCCCCAAACATAAAGGGGTCAGGTCTTGAATTTTGATACCCCCAAGGGTATGTAGGTATATGGGTATAGGGGTCAGGTCTTGAATTTTGATACCCCCAAGGGTATGCGGGCATATGGGTAATAATGGGTTTGTAGTGTATATGGGGAATACAAGGGCATGCAGGGCATATGGGGAATACTGGGTATGCAGGGCATATGGGGAATACTGGGAAAAGGGGCGGCAAGGGGCAGCAGGCGGGGCCGCACCCTAACGCCTTGCTTGACGATTCCCGGCAACAGGCGGGGCCGGCAGACGGGGTCAAGCCCCGTTTATGTCCTGCGGATGCGCCGGGGGCCAGGACATATGTGGTGCCTGATACGCGGGGGCTGGCTGTGGTTTATGTTTTCATGTTTCAGGCATATGCTGGGCTTGGCCCCGTTCGTGACCCCGGTTCATATTTCAGGGGTATGCAGGGTTTGGCCCCGGTTCATGCCTAAAGTTTGGCCCTACGATATGTCCACTGACATATCTGAGGTTTGACCCCATTTCGTGTCTGAGGTTTGACTCTACGATATGTCAACAGACATATCCGAGGTTTGACCCCACGACATGTCCACGGACAGATCTGAGGTTTGACCCCAGGATATGTCCTGGGCGCGCTAGGAGGCACGGGCGGGCCTGGCCCGTCTGGGAGAATATCCTTGGTCAAACCGCGGATATGCTTGAGGCATATTTTGGGGTCAAGCCGCGTTCATGTCTGAGGCATTAAACGAGGCCACGCCCCCTTTTCCGCTATCCACATAGAAGATGCGCAAGGGTCGTCGCGACTACCGCGACCTATCGCCTTAATTGTCCCTACAGCTCTTGCCGCTTCGCCTCCACGACTCCACGCTTCCCAGCTTTCCCGCTTCCCCGCACCGCCCCCACGCTTCTTCGCTCCTCCGCCCCCATGCTTCCCCATGCTTCCCCGCACGCGACCTTTCGCTCTTAAAGCGCGCCGCCGTAGCCGACGGATCCGTGGGCCCATTGCTTGCCCGGCCCGTAAACGGCGCGCTCGCAGACCACGTTTCCGCCCGTGGAAACCACGTGAGTGGAGACATCTTTCATGTTCTGTACCAGGCTGTTGAGGAGGAAGGAGCGGCGGGATTCGGCGGGGATCGCGAAGTCCTGGGGACCGTCTTTCTTCCCCTCGTTGGTATGGAAGGTGATGTCCGCTACGGCTTGGAAGGGGGTGGGGTTCATCACCACCACCCAGGTCTCCATGCCCCCGTAGGTTGAGCCCTCCGCCAGGTACCATGAGCTTTGGGGGTTGGGGAAGCCGACGGATTCGTGGGCCCAGGCCTTGCCCGGCCCGTAGACGGCGCGCTCGCAGACCACGAAGCCTGTGGTGCAGACCACCCGCGTGGAGACGTCCTTCATGTTGGGCACCAGGCTGTTGAGGAGGAAGGACCTGCGGGACTGGGCGGGGATCCCGAAGTCCTGGGGCCCGTCCTTCTTCCCGTTCTCCGTATAGAAGGTGACGTCCACGACGGATTGATAGTCGTTGGGGTTCTGCACCACCACCCAGGTCTCCATGCCCCCGTAGGTGGAACCCTCCGCCAGGTACCACTGGGCGGCGCTGAACCTCGAGCCGATGGATTCGTGGGCCCAGGCCTTGCCCGGCCCGTAGACGGCCCGTTCGCAGACCACCTGCCCGCCGCTGGCGGTCACCTGGGTGGAGACGTCCTTCATGTCGGGAGCCAGGCTATTGAGGATGAAGGACCTGCGGGACTGGGCGGGGATGGGGAAGTCCTGGGGCCCGTCCTTCTTCCCCTCGTTGGTCTGAAAGGTGATATCAACGGTGACTGCCGTGGCGTTGGGGTTCTGCACCACCACCCAGGTCTCCATGCCCCCGTAGGTGGAACCCTCCGCCAGGTACCAGGGGGCGACGGTTGCCTCTTGAAATCCGCCCGGGCCCCCGGCGTCCGCCCCCGGGACCTCCGCCGCCGCGACCGGTAAGCAAAGCATGAGGGCGACGCAAGCTGCGACGGCCGAGGTAGCCACAAAAGAGCGGCATGTAGCGCGGGCAGAGCTGCTTCCCCATTGATGTAAGCTGGTCATCTCCAACCTCCTCCTGTGCCAGGTCCGCTTTCCACATCACGGAAAAGATATTACCATTTTTTACCATATAACAGGGCAGTCAAAGGTAACGCGCTCGTTACCTCTTACTCAAGAGAGGAAATACGGAGGTTGATAGCGGTTTTCGCTGACCTTGGCGGTTCCGGTTCTTGTTAGCGGCCTTCAGTCGAACTTTGCGGCTTTTGCCTTTGATTTGCCGGTTCTCGCTAATAATAGCGGTACAGCCCTTTTGCGATCTCCTTTATTCCCGCATTCGCCCTGTTGCTCCCCGGGCCGCAGCCCTTCTTTATGATCCTCCTTCCCCGTATACATACAGTTCAGAGTAATTATAACATCCCGCCTTGGGGCGTCACTGCGGGAAGCCCACCACGTCATGGCCGCCGCTTATGCCCCCGCGGTTGAAGTAGACGGGGCGCTCGCAGACGATACCCGGCCCGCTCACGCAATCCACCTTGCACGAGAAGTCGTGGGCCTCGTCGTCTCCCTCCCCCAGGTGAGACTTCACGGGCACGGTGGCGCGGGAGCGGGGACCTACGTTGAGGGTGCGCTCCACCGTCTTCCCGTTCCCCAGCATGTAGGTGATGCGGACGGAGGCCGCCGTGTCGTTGGGGTTCTGGATGCAGAGGTAGGGGGTGAAGCCGGGGCGGCAGGTGCCCTCCGCGAAGTAGAAGGCCCGCGCCGGCGAGGTGGCCCCCACCACGTCATGGCCGCCGCTTATGCCCCCGCGGTTGAAGTAGACGGGGCGCTCGCAGACGATACCCGGCCCGCTCACGCAATCCACCTTGCACGAGAAGTCGTGGGCCTCGTCGTCTCCCTCCCCCAGGTGAGACTTCACGGGCACGGTGGCGCGGGAGCGGGGACCTACGTTGAGGGTGCGCTCCACCGTCTTCCCGTTCCCCAGCATGTAGGTGATGCGGACGGAGGCCGCCGTGTCGTTGGGGTTCTGGATGCAGAGGTAGGGGGTGAAGCCGGGGCGGCAGGTGCCCTCCGCGAAGTAGAAGGCGGTGGTCCCGCCCGGCTCCTCGGCGAAGCGCGCCGTAAGCGAACGGTCGGAGGTGGCGGTGAAGGTATAGACGGAGGAGGTGGATACGGTGCTTCCTCCCTCCATCCACCTCTCGAAGCGCCATCCCGCGTTGGCAGAAGCTTCCAGACGCACCGTCGAACCGTGCGTGTAGGCCCCCGTCCCCGTCACCGACCCCGACCCCACGGGGTCCACCGTGCTGGATATGGTGTATGTGTTGGCGGCGAAGGCCACCACCACCGCGTGGTCCCGCTCCACGTTGTATATCCTGTAGGGATTGCTGACCGCCATGCCCACCCCGTTGTCGGTGATGGAGGCAATGCCGTAGCCGGTCTGCGGAGTGATGCTCACCGTGGCCGTCCCGCCGTAGGAGACGTTCTGGGAGGGCGGGCTCACGGAACCCCCTCCCCCAGAGACCGCCGCGGTCACCACGAAGGGCAGCACCGTGAAGGGGAGGCCGTTCGAGGTCCCGCTTCCCGTGGTCACCGTCACCTGAACCGAGCCCGCTGCCATGGGCGGCACGCGGCACACGATGCCGGTATCCGACCACGAGACGTAATCCCCCTCCGCGACCTGCGTTCCCCCGAATGACACGTAGGACGAACCGCGCGCGGGGCCGAAGCCGGTCCCGCTCAGGGTGACCTGCCCCCCCACCTTCCTCGAGGAGGGCGAGACGGAATTCAGTCTGGGAGGCGGCGTGACCAGGCTCAGCGCCCTATAGATATTCACCCTCCCCCAGCCGTAATAGTCGTCGCGCCCCGCCGCGCCCTTGTCGTCTGCCCCGTCCTGCAGCGCCTGCTGCACCGCGTCGCTGCCGAGCGACGGGTTGCGGGAGCGCAACAGCGCTGCCGCCCCTGCGGCCATGGGGCAGGCCATGGAGGTGCCGCTCATGTAGCAGTAGCTGGCGGGCATCCCGTAAGAGGTGAGCGCTACCGCGTAGGTGGGCGCGGTGGAGGCCACATAAACCCCGGGCGCGGAGAGGTCCACGCTCGCGTTGTAATTGGAAAATGTTGCCACCTTGTCCCGGTTGTCGGTGGCCCCCACGCCGATCACGTGGTTGTAACCCGCGGGGTAGAACACCGTGCTGACCCCGTCGTTCCCGGCGGCGGCGCAGAGCACCGCACCCTTGCCGTAGGCGTAGTTCACCGCGTCCTGCTCCGCCGAGGAAGAGGAGGTGCCCCCGAAGCTCATGCTCACCACCCCCGCCCCGTTGTCGGCCGCGTAGCGTATGGCCGCGATAATGTCCGAGGAATAAAGGGCCCCCACGCAGTCCCCCGCTTTCAAGGACATGACGCGCGCCCCGGGGCAGGTGCCCGCCACCCCTACGGCGTTTCCCGTCTCCGCGCCCACGATGCCCGCGCAGTGGGTGCCGTGCCCGTCGTCGTCGCGGGGCACGGGGTTGGCGTTGGTGCGGAAGTAGAAGTCGTAGCCGCTGCCCTGCTCCCAGCTCGAGGAGGAGGCGAGGTAGCGCCAGCCGCACCCGTCCGCGTAATAGTCGTACCAGGGGTCGCTGCTCGCGGGGTCGTCGTAGTTCATGTACAGGAGGTAATAATTGCCGGTGTCGTTCTGCGCCGTGGAGAAGACCAGGTAATAGGTGGTCCCGGAGTTCAGCCGTACCGCTGTGGAGAGCGCCTTGGAGACCAGCAGCCGGAAGTAAGGCGAGACCTCCGATGCCGCGATGGTGGCGGTGGCGAGGTTGGGTCCGCCCAGGCTGCTGCGCAGAGAGACGGTGATGGGCTGGGTGGGGCTTCCGTTCTTCCGCAGCAGCAACCCCACGGAGGTGAGGTCGGCGCCGGTGCCCTTGATGGACTGGGCGAAGGTGCGGCGGTCCTGGTCGTACCCGAATCGCCAGGCCCAGTCGTTGTAGTAGAGGTGGGAGATGCCCGCCCAGTTGTAGCCGTTGCGGTCATCCACGTAGCCGTTGCCGTCGTCGTCCACCCCGTTGCCGGCCACCTCGTCCGCGTTCACCCACAGCTTGTTCTGCAGGTCGGGATGGGCGAGGTCGGTGCCCGTGTCGATCACCGCCACCGTGGGCGGATTGCTGAAGCCCTTCTCGAGGTCCCAGCCCTCCACCGCGTCCATGTCCGCGTCCGGGGTGCCGGCCTGCCCGCCGATGGTCTGCCCGGTGTTGTTGTAGGCCCACTGGTTGCCGAAATAGGTGTCGTTGGGGGTGTAGACCGCCTTCCTAACGTAGTCGGGCTCCGCGTATTCCACCCAGGGGAGGAGACGCAGGACGCGCAGCGCCTCCTCCACGGAGACCCCCGCCTCGAGGGCGAGGAGGCGCACCTTCTCGCCCGCCTGATCTCCCGCCCGCGCGCCGATCTCCTCGAGGATCTCCCTCACACCGCACTGGTAAAGGATCTCCAGCGCCCGCTGCGTCGCGGTGCCCCCCCGGAACTTGGCCAGCACCCGGCCGGGCGCGTAGGCGTCGCCTCCCGTGCCCCCGGCCGTGCCCTCGCCTGCCGCGGGCGTGGAATCGCGCACGGCGCCGGCCCCGGCGCCCTCTCCCCCTTCCCCGCCCGCTTCCTCACCTGCCTCCACGAGGGCGGGAGAGAGGCCGCCCAAGGGCATCACGCCCGCGGCTGCGGCCGCGCAGACCGGGCTTCCCGAGGCCTCCGGGCGCTCTTCCCCGCAAGCCCCTTCCCCTGGGGCTCCGCCACGGGCCGGGACGAGCCACCCGCCGTTGAGCGCCAGCGCCAGGATAAGCGTGAGGAGGAAGAAAAGCGCGGTTCTTGCTCGCGAGGAAATGGTGTTCGGAGAGATGCCGTCTGTCCCCTTCGTTTGCCGCCCGTCTTCTTGCGACCCGTTCATCCGCAGCTTCTTTCGCAGTATCCCTTCCTCCGCCTTCCGCGCGCCTGCGGGTCAGGCACGCTCCAGCCGCCATACGCGCCACGGGATGCGCCGCACGGCCTCTTACGTCCGTCGGATGCTGCGCGTCACGCGACGTCAATCGCTATGTATATTGTAAGGCATATGCTTTCTGCACGCCTCCTCGCTTGCCCCTCGCTTGCCCTCTTGCCTCCTTGCTTGCCTCCGTGCATGCCTCCCAGCTCCCCTCTCCGCTTGCTCCCTGCAGGCCTCCCTCTTCCGCCCATGCGGCAAAAGAGGACGATGAGAGGAGGCCGGCTGGTTTTCCAACCGGCCTCCCCACTTGCCCGTCTTCAGCTTCCGGAGCCCGTTTCTGCCTCTCTCGGGCCCCTTAGCGCATGTCCGCTCGCGTGCGCGCTCCAGCGGGTCCCGGCCTCACGGTCAAGGCACGGTGAAGTTCACCAGCGCGAAACCGTTGGCCTTGACGGTCACCGATTGCTGCTTGCTATATGCCGGCAGCTTGATGGTGTAGGTCGCGGTCTTTGCCGTGTGCTTGTAAGCCAGCAGGTAGTAACCGTCCGCATCGGTGTATACCGTCCCCACGCAGGTGCCCGAGCTGTTGTATATCTTCACCTGGACGCCGCTCACCGGATCCCCCGTGGCGTTGTTGGTGACCGCACCCATGAACCCGGCGAACTTCTTGAACTCGTTCTCGCTCTCCGTGGTCTGGTAGTCCTCGACGCTTATCCCGTTGCCGTAGATGGCCTGCTTGAAGGAGAAGGTGTAGGGCTGCGGCGAGTTTATGGTGCCGTACGAGCAGTGGTAGACCGCTCCGCTGGACTTCTTGTTCCAGCAGGAGGTCCCCTTGAGCCCGTAGTCCAGGTGGACGGTCACGCAGAGGCTGCCCGTCTGCGGGATGTAGCCGCTCACGGTGATGGTCCCGGTGACGCCACCGATCTTGCCGCCGCACGGCAGAGAGCCGGCGCCGTTATTGATGGTGAAGGAACCGGTGACGTCCGTGCCGGGCTGCAGGCAGTATCCGCACGGCCCGCTGACCACGTCGTAGGTGCTGTAGGCGTGGACCGGCTGGGCGCCCTGGGTCACGAACGGGTAGGGGATGGTTATGTTGAGCTTCACCGGAGTGCCCGGATCCCCGTTGCAGAACACGTTGTAGTAGAACTGTCCGGGATTGGAGCTGTTCAGCCGGTAGTAGCTGCAGAGGCAGGACGACGACTCGAGGATGTAGAGCAGCCGGAACTGGTCGCCGCTGCGGTTCGGGTCGAAGTCGAACTCGCACAGCGAGCTGTTGGTGATGAGGCTGTTGGGTATGAACTTCACCGTGGCCTCCGCGGTGGCGGTGGCCACGTTGCCCTCGTCGTCGTTCGCCGTGGCCGTCACCTTGTTCTTATAAGTGGAGGTGGCGGATATCCACACCTTGTAGGTGAAGGTGAGGCTGCCGTTGCCGGAGATGGTCACGCCGGCGCCGATAGGAGGCGTCACCTTGTTGGTGATGTCCCTGAACTTGTCGTCCACGAGGGATGTCAGCGTGACCGGTTCCCCGGTCTTGTTGGTGACCACGAAGGTGTAGGTCACCCAACCTCCCGCCTTGGGCACCCAAGCCGGGCTGGGAGTCTTGGTGACGGTGATCTGGGGCAGGGTGTCGGTCACGGTGGCCGTGCAGGTGTCGGAGTCGGAGGCGGTGTTGCCCTCGTCGTCCTTCACCTCGATGGCGGCGGTGTTCTCGTAGGTGCCGGCATCGGTGTGGGAGGCCTCGTAGCTGAAGCTCGCCTCCTGGCCGGGGTCGAGGACGCCGCCGATCTGGGCGAGGAGGTCAG